>JBQTJS010000284.1:0-37703 GCA_052386875.1 Gemmatimonadaceae bacterium | reverse complement strand
CTTCGCGCAGCGCCGCACGATCCAGCTCCCGAGCAAAAAACAGATGCTTGCGCACCTGACTCAGGACTTCAGCGGCCTCTTCCGCCAGCGCGGCTGCCGCATCGAGCAACCTGTCGCGCGGCGCGAGCGTCGGTTGCAGCGTACGTCGGGCCTGCGTTTGGTACTCGCCGAGTTGCATGCGGCCGGGGCGTGAAGGTTTGTGCGCGTCCGTTGACAGTGCGCCGCGCGGAGCGAGAACTTACGGCGTCTCAATCCGCCGTGCTACGACGAGCTAACTAGTGGTCAATTCGTGAGTTTCCTCCTCTTCGCTGACGACAATGAGGACATGCGTCTCATGCTGCGCGACCTCTTCCGTGCCAGCGGCCATGAGGTGGCCCTGGCCGCGGACGGCGACGCTGCGCTGAAGGCGATCGGCCAGCGGGAACCCGACCTCGTCGTCCTGGACCACTCCATGCCGGGCCTAACGGGGATCGAAGTTTGCAAGCTTGTGAAGGCGAACCCGTTCACAGCGCGCATACCCGTGCTCATGCTGACGGCGCAAGGCGGGACCGAGAGCAAGATCGAAGGCTATGCCGCCGGTGCCGACGACTACCTGGCTAAGCCGTTCGACCCACGCGAGCTGCGCGCGCGCGTCACAGCGCTGCTCAGGCTCGTCCAGCGCGAGGGTGACCGCAACCCCACCAGCGGCCTCCCCGGCGGCCGCGGGATAGACAGGGAGATCATACGCCGGATCGAGCGCGGCGAGGCCTTCGCCGTCTGTTATCTGGACCTGGACAACTTCAAGCCGTTCGCGGATACGTTCGGCTTCGCGATTGCCGACGAGATCATCCGCGGGATGGGAGAGGCGTTACGCGCCATTCTCGCGTTAGGCAGCGACCAGGATGCGGTTGAACGGCAGCCTAACGGTTCTGCCAGCGCCGACGCAGCGCCGGCCGCAGCGTCACCCAACGGCGACTTCGTCGGGCACATCGGCGGCGACGACTTCATCGTCCTGTGCAGCACTGAACGCGCGTCTGCCATCGCGACTGCAGCCGCAGAACGCTGCCGCGAGGCCTTCGGCAGCGTCGTGGGTGCCGGCGCCATGCTGCGCGGCTCGTTCCGGGGCGTCGATCGCGACGGGCAGGTCCGCGAGTTCCCACTGGCATCGATCTGCGCAGCGATCGTGCACGTGCGGCCGGAAGTTTGGGTGAACCTCGCACACCTCGGCGTGCGCGCGGCGGACGCCAAACGGCGAGCGAAACAGCGTGGCCCCGGCACCATCCGGCTGGACAACGCGTAGCGCGCGCGTTGCAGTCCTTCGAGCGCTCTGCGCCGCCGCTGCGGCGACAGGTGCCGTCCCTACCGCAGGTATTGCGCAGGACATCGCCTGCGATACGGGCGCCACTGAGGTCTGGGGCCTCCACTTCCGCGGCAACCGCACGTTCGACGACGCACAGCTGGCCAACGGCATAAACAGCGAAGCGTCGAGCGCATTCCGCCGCTGGTTCCGCTTCTTCGGGGAGAGTAGGTGCCTCGACAAGGTCGAGCTGACGCGCGATTCGCTGCGCATCCTCGTCCACTACATCAAGCACGGCTTCCCGCAGGTAAAGGTCGCGACCGACATCCGCGAGCTGAGCGGCGATCGCGTGGACATCACCTTCGTCATCGACGAGGGAGAGCCGCTCCTCGTCGACAGCGTGACGATCGAAGGGGCCGACTCGCTCCGCGCCGGCGATCGGACACGCGTATTGCGCGGCTTTCCGCTCGAAGCGGGGGATCGCTTCGATCAGGTCGTAATCGACGCCGTGCGCGACACGCTCGAACGGCGCCTGCGAAACAACGGCTACGCGATGGCCGAAGTGCTGCGCAGCTTCGAGACGGACACCATCGCCAACCGCAACGCTGTGACTTATCAGCTGCTCCCGGGAGCACGCGTGCGGATCGACTCGGTGGAGGTCAAGATCGACCCGTCGGCGCCTGACGAGCCGCAGCGCGTCGATCCGGCCCAGGTCAGGCGCGTGGTTGGGATCGCAGAGGGGGATTTGTACCGCGCGCGTGATCTGGATGCAGCGCGGCGCAGTCTGTACCTGACGGATGCGTTCCGGCACGTCGACATCGCGCTCGATTCGACCACGTTAGGCTCGCCTGGCGATTCCACAGCGCGGCTCGTCGTCACGCTCGCCGAGAATCCCTTGACCTTCACCCGCATCTCCGGAGGGTGGGCTACGCTCGATTGCTTCCGCACGCAAGCGACCTACACGAATCTCAACACGTTCGACCGCTTGCAGCGGCTGGAGCTGAACGCGCGGGTCTCCAAGATCGGGAACGGCGAGCCGTTGCGTTTCGCGCGGGCTTTCTGCCCCCAACTGGAGCGCGACCCATTCAGCGACACGCTGAACTATTACGTCTCAGCGACGCTTTCGCAGGCGGCGCTCTTCGGGCTGCGCAGCATTCCGGCTCTGACCGTCTTCAGCGAGCGGAGGTCGGAGTATCAGACGTTCATGCGCACGGTGCCGATCGGGATCGCGGCCACGCTGCAGTATCTGCCGGCATCGCGTTACCCGGTGGCGTTCGGCTATCAAGTGGAGCGCGGCCGGACTGAAGCTCAGCCCGCGCTTTTCTGCGCGCTGTTCAGCGTGTGTGAGGAGGATGCGCGCAGTACGTTGCGGGAGTTGCGTTGGCAGGCGGTGGCGAGCGCAGTCGTCACGCGCAATCGCGTCGACAATATCGCCAATCCGGTGAACGGCTCCGTGGCCAGGCTGGAGCTGCGCCACGCTTCGCGCGCGATCGGGTCGGATGAGCGCATCCAGTTCAGCCGCGGCGTGTTCGACGCGGCGATCTACCGTCGTCTGAGCTTCGCTGTTGTATTGGCGGCTCGCGTTAGGCTCGGCAGCGTCATCGGGCCGCGAGTTCGTGTGAATGGCGAGGAGCGCCGTGCGTTCATCCCGCCGCAGGAGCGTCTCTACGCCGGCGGCGCGAGCACTGTGCGCGGCTTTCAGCAGAACGAGCTGGGGCCGGTGATCTACAGGATACGCATCGACCCGGATTCGATCCCGCGCGTGGTGGAGGGGGGGGACACCTACCTGCGGGTCGACAGCAGCGCGCGCGTGGAACGCATCGAGCCGTTAGGCGGTGACAATGTCGTTGTCGGCTCGCTCGAGCTGCGCTTACGCTCTCCCGTGCTTGCGCGGTATGTGCAGTACGCCGTCTTCGCGGACGCGGGGGCCGTGTGGAACGCGCGGCGCGAGCAGTTTCGCGAGGGGTTCCCCGGCTTCAGCGTGACGCCCGGCGTGGGCCTGCGCCTGTACACGCCCGTCGGGCCGATCCGCCTCGACGTGGGGTACAATCCGTACGACCGGCCGGCCGGGGCTGCCTTCGTTCTCGGCGGGCGCGCGGGGGGCGAACAGCCGCTGTTCTGCGTGAGCCCGGGGAATCGACTGCCGATCACGGAGCGGCCGGAGCTGCCGCCGGAGCAGGCGGAGGGACCATGCCCTGCCACTTTCGCGCCTAACGTGCATCGCTCGTTTTTTCGTCGCCTAACGTTTCAGCTGGCCATCGGTCAAGCATTCTGATTCGCGATGCCGCGCCGCCGAACCGTCGTGCTGGCAAGCGCCGCCGTGCTTCTCTCCATCGGCGTCGTGCTCATCGCTCTCGTCGTCGGTCTCACGCGCACGGATCCGGGTCGCCAGCTGATCCGCCGCTACGTCATCTCCGAGCTGAGTCAGCGCGTCCGCGGCAAGGTGTACCTCGGCCGCTTCCGCGGTTCCATATTCGGCGATGTCAGCGTCGACAGCGTGGAGATCCGTGACCCTAACGATTCGCTGTTCCTCGCATCGGGTCCCGTGTCGGCCAGGTTTCGACCCGGCGACCTGATCGATCGGCGCATCCGTATCGCCCTGGCTTCGGTGACCAGACCCGTGATCCATGTGCGCAAGGATTCCGCCGGTACGTGGAACTTCCGCAGCCTCTTTCCGGCAGGCCCGCCCAAGGCACCGGCCGCCACGCGCGGCTTCGGCGACTACGTTGTGCTCGATTCGCTGCGCATCCGTGACGGCGAGTTTGCGCTGACAATGCCGTGGGAGCCTGACGATACGCTGCGCGGAGCCAAGCGCGACTCGGCAATCGCCTTCAACCTAACGAGAGCCGATCGCGAAGTGCGCCGCGCCGGCAACGGCTTCGCACGCACCTTCCGCTGGAGCGACATCCGCCTCGATGCCGGCTACGTGCGCGTGGCGCATCCCGATTCGGCGGGCCAGTTCTTCCAGATCCATCGGCTCGACGTGGACGAAAGCGTGCCGCCGCTCGAGTTCTCCAAGGCCCGCGGCACGCTGCGCCTCCTCGGCGATTCGCTGTGGGCCGACCTGGCGCACTTCGAGCTGCCCGACTCGCGCGCCCGCGGCAACGCCAAGGTCTGGTGGGGAAGCGACCCGACGCGCTACGAAGTCAGCATCGATGCCCAACGCGTTGCTCTGCGCGACATCGCGTGGGTGTACGAAACGCTCCCCCGTGAAGGTGGCGGAAGCACAGAGCTGCGCATAACGAATGCGCGCGATCCCGACATCATCGATTACGTGCTGACGGATATGGATGTGCGCACCGGGAACTCGCGTCTCCGCGGCGCCATGACCTTCGCTGTCGGCGGTCCGGTGCTCGAGGTGCGCGACGTCGCGCTCACGGGCGATCCCGTGCAGTTCTCGGTGCTGGAAGAAATCGCCGGCGAGCCGTTCCCGTATCGCTGGAGAGGCGATCTGTACGGCAGCGTCACGGGGCGCGGCGGGCCGCTCAACAACTTTCTCGTACAGTCGGCCGCGATCGAGTTCCGCGACGCCAATGTCCCCGGCGCGGTGACGCGCGGCAGCGCGAGCGGGGGACTGAACATCATGGAACCGTCGCTGACAGTGTTCCGTGGCTTCGCCGTGGAGCTGGAGCAGCTGGACCTGCGCACGCTGCAGTTTCTCGATCCCGAGTTTCCGCGCCTCAACGGGACCATCGCGGGGAGCGTGCGTCTCGACTCGTTATGGACGGACGTGCGGCTCTCGGATGCCGATCTGGTTCACCGTGACGGGGCGTCCCCCGCTACGCGGGTCCGCGGCAGCGGCCGCGTTACAGTGGGCGAGGAGTTCCTCGCGTACGATCTCGCTCTGACGGCGGACTCGCTGTCCTTCACGACGCTGGCGAAATCGTATCCCGGCCTGCCTCTGCGCGGGTCGTACGTCGGGCCGCTGCGCTTGCAGGGGACCCTGGCCGACCTGAGCGTCACGTCCACGTTAGGCGGGCCTGCCGGTACGATCGGTGTAGACGGCACTTTGGACGGGAGCCCGCCGGGCTACGCGTTCACGGGGGTTGTGGAGGTGAGCGGGCTCGATCTCAGCGCGTTGTTGGACAGCAGCACCGGAGCGCCGCGCACCTCGCTGACAGGCCGCGCATCCGCGGCCGTTCGCGGAGATACGACGCTTGCGTCGCTCGTGGGGCAGGCGGACGTGCAGTTGCAGCGAGGGATGGTGGACAGTGTGCGATTATTTGCGTCCGAAGCGCGCTTGCGCTTCGCCGACGCGCGCTTGCAGGTAGACACGCTCGCCGTGGAAAGTGCGCTGGGACGCCTGGAGGCGTCGGGAGCGCTGGGATTGGCGCCGCACCTGCGTGACTCGTTGCGCTTCGTGCTCATCGGCGCTGATTCGTTAGGCGCCCTGCGACGCTACATCGCCGACGGCGGCCGCGACGGGAGCGGCGGGGTGTTGGATTCTCTATTAGGGAGGATCGACGCACGCGGCGTGCTGGTCGGATCGCTCGACTCGCTCGCCGTTACGGCGCGCTTCGAGGGAGACGCCGTGCACGTCGCCGGTCAGCGCGCGCGCGGCGTGCGCGGCGACATCGCCCTGACGGGTCTTACAGATGCGATCCGCGGCACGGTCAATGTCGCCGTCGATACCGCAGTGTTGGGCGACGTGGCCCTCGCCAGCGCGGATCTGCAAGTCCGTTTCCGCGGAGCCGGGGTAAGCGACGTTCTGGTGAGCGCTGTGAGCATGAGCGGGCCGACAGCGCGCGCTGTGGCGCGCGCGACGAGCGTCGGAGATACGCTGCAGATCGGTCTGGATTCGCTGACGCTCCGCATAGACGATCACGCCTGGTCGCTGGAGCGGCCGGCGTCGCTGGTATCGCGCGCCGGCGACCTGACGATAGAGCGGCTGGCGCTGCTGGGTGAAGCGGGGGCGAGCGGCCGCATCATGCTGGAGGGGCGCATCCCCAAAGAGGATCCGCTGGACGTGCGCCTGGCTGTCGATTCCGTGGCGTTAGGCGACCTCAGCCGGCTATTGCAGACGCGCTTGCCGCTCGGCGGCCGTGCCAGCGTCCGCGCCGACATCCGCGGCACGCGCGCAGCTCCGATCCTCCAGGTAAACGGGCTGCTGCGCGGCGCCGAGATAGGGGGGTTCCGCATCGCGCGCGGCGACATCACTGCGGCGTACAGCGAGCGCCGCCTAACGGGCCAGCTCTCGCTGTATCGTGACACCCTGCTTGTGCTCACGGCTGAAGCGGTTCTGCCGCTGGACCTCGCGCTCGAGCGCCGCGCCGAACGCAAGCTCGCCGCTCCGCTCTCAGGCCGCATCCGGTCCAATAACGTGGATCTCGCACTGCTGGAATCCTTCACCCCCCAGTTGCAGCGCGCCGCCGGCCGCTTCGACGCCAACATCGACCTCGCGGGGACATGGGAGTCGCCCCGCCTAACGGGGAACGTTCGCGTCGGCGGCGGAGCCTTCGGGATCGCCGCGCTGGGGCGCGTGCGCTTCCGCGACGTGAACGCCGACCTCGAGCTGCGCGGCGACTCTGTGCACATCAATCGCCTCGTCGCCGTGAGCGGCAATGATCAGGCCGACTCTGCCTGGATGCGCGGCTCGTTCTCCTTCGCGGATATGGAAAACCCGCGCTTCAACCTGGAGGTGTTCGCCAGTGAGTTCGAGGTCATGTCGAAACGCAGCACCGCCGAGCTGATCCTGACAGGCAACCTGGCGCTGCGCGGTGCATTGCGCGGATCGGAGCTGACGGGCCGGCTCGTCGTCGACAGAGGGATCGTCTATATCCCCGAGCTGACACGCAAAGAAGTGATCAGCCTCGCGGATCCGTCGGCTGTGGCGCTCATCGATACAACGTTGTTCACCAACCGGCAGCTGCTTCCGAAGGCGCCGCCCACGCTGGTGCGCAACCTAACGATACGCGACGTACGCATCGTGGCCGGGGAAGACGTCTGGCTGCGCTCCCGTGAGGCGAACATCAAGCTCGCGGGCACATTGGAGGTGACCAAGGGAACGATGCTGGGGACGGCCACGCCGCAGTTGGCGCTCGTAGGAGTACTGGAGACTGTGCGCGGATCGTACGCGCTCGACATCGGCGGCGTCGTGCGCCGCCTGTTCGAGGTGGAAGGAGGGACGCTGCGCTTCTTCGGCGATCCGGACTTCAATCCCACGCTCAACATACGCGCCGTGCACACTGTCGCCGTCCTTGGCGCCGCGGATTTCAGGAACGAGGCGCGCATCAGGGTGATCCTCGAAGGGACGATCGCGCGGCCGACGATCCGGCTGGAAAGCGCTGAAGGACCGCGCTACTCCGAGTCCGACCTTCTCAGCTTGTTGGTGACCGGAGCACCGAGCTTCCAGGAGGCTACCACGGCCAGCAACGCGCAGCTGCTGGCGCTGGGCGTGCTGACAACAACCGCCAGCTCGCGCTTCCGGGAAGCGCTGTCGCTGGACCTCTTCTCCATCCGCAGCGGCGTCACCGGCGGCGGAACGTTCGGCACGCCGCTGGGTCCGCTCGCCGACATCCTCTTCGCTTCCACGTTAGGCATCGGCAAACAAGTCGGCTCACGCTCCTTCGTATCTCTCAGCTATGGACTCTGCGCCATCAGCCCGTCCACCAATACGCTCAACTTCGCGGAGACGCTGGGGCTGCGCTTCGAGCACCGCTTCCAGGCCGGGCTGGGCCTGTCTCTGAGCCGCGAACCGGCGTCGCAAAGCGCCACGTGCGGCGTCACCGGAACCCGCACATTCTCGGCTACTCCGCCGCAGTACGGCATCGATATCTTCAGGGCGTGGCGCTATTAGACGTTAGGCACATCCTGCTCATCGCCAATCCGGCGGCCCGCAGCGGGGCTCGCCGCATCCACGCCGCCGAGCACGCCCTTGCCGCGCGCGGATGCACTGTGGACCTGCGCCAAACCACAGCCTCCGGCGACGCCGCCCGCTTCGCTCGTGAGCGGACCTCAGGCGTCGACGCCGTCTTCACGCTCGGGGGGGATGGAACCGTGATGGAAGTGTTGGCGGAGCTGCAACTTTCGGGTGTCCCCGTCGGTGTGATTCCGGCCGGAACCGGGAACCTGCTCGCGCGCGCGCTTGGCGTCCCCCTTGATGTCGCGGGTGCCGTGGCGGCACTGCTCGCTGCTGCGCCGCAGCGCTTCGACCTCGGTCGTATCGAAGGGAGTCCACCGCGGCTCTTTGCGTTCGCCGCCGGTTTGGGTATCGACGCCACGATGATCCAGCGGACGACGGCAGCGGCGAAGCGGCGCTGGGGAGTCCTCGCGTACGTATTGGCGGCCGCGGCCGCGGCATGGCGGAACGAGCGCTTCAACGTGCGCTTGATCACAGATGTCGGCGTCGTCGAGCGCGACGCTACGCTGACGATGGTCGCCAATTTCGGATCGCTGCTGGGCGAGCGCTTTTCCCTGGGGCCGGGGATCACCCCTGCCGATGGGTTGCTCGACGTTTGTGTGTACTCGCCGCGCTCCGCGCCCGATGCCATGAGCCTCTTATGGTGCGCCCTGCGGCGTGATTTCAGGCCGCATCCACGCATGTACTTTACCAAGGTCCGCGAGGTGACAGTTCACGCCAATCCGCCGCGCTTGTGGCAGGCCGACGGCGAGATCGTCACAACTACGGGGATGGCCCGGGTCTGCGTGGTGCCGGGGGCGGCCACACTGCTCGTCCCACACCGCAGCGCGCGCGCACCTAACGCATGATGACTATCGCATCGCCTAACGCAATCACAGCGCTGCCTTCCAACGGGCGAGACGGCGCCGCGCTGCTCGCGCGGCTGCAGCAAGTCGCACTGGCGCTTGCCCGCGCGGATGGCGACGGCGAGATCGTAGCCAGTCTGGCGCGCGGCGCCCTGCGGCTGCTGGACGGCGACGGCGTCGTGGTGGCCGACCCGCAATTAGAGCGCGGCACCGTGCGTGTTCTGGCGCACCATGCCGCCGGCATCGAGGCCGCGCCGGCGACATTCCCCGGCGGCGGCGTGTTGATCCAAGTCGCGCGCTCCGGATCCTGCATGCTGATCGACTCGGTCTCCGAAGCCGCCGCCGCGCTGCAGCCGATCGTCGACCCTGCCCGCGGCGCCACGGTCAGGTCGGTAGCCGCGGCTCCACTGACGCATGGACGACGCCTGTATGGCGTAGTAGCCGTTTATGCGGCGGCCGAACAGGCCTTTAACGCGGCCGATCTGGAGAGCCTGCGCACGCTGGCGTCGCTCACCGCCGCCCTGATGAGCAACGCACGTCTGTACGCCGAGAGCGAACGTGAGCGACGCCAGAGTGATGCGTTGGCTGAGATAGCTCGCGCCGTCAGTGAGTCGTTGCGCATGGGAGAGGTGCTGCGCCTCATCTTGCGTCACAGCATGTCGCTACTCGGCGTCGAAGGAGCTTACGTGGCCCTGGCGCGCGATGAGTACTTGCACATCGTATCCGCGTTAGGCGCCGGGGAGCTGCTCGGAGGTTTGCACTTGCCTGTTCGCAGTACGCTCGACGGCAAGGCGTTGCGCGAAGGGAACGCGCTCATCGCCAATGAAGCCAGGGAGCACCCCGGAGCGTACCGGCCGGCTTATGCCGTCGCGTCGATCGACAAGCTCCTCGCCGTGCCGCTGATGACAGCCCGCGGGACGATCGGCGTGCTCACAGTGTTCAACCGATCGCAGCCGTTCAGCGAGGATGACGCGCGCGTGTTGCGGCGCCTGGCCGATCAAGTGGCGGTCGCGATCGTCAACGCGCGTCTCTTCGAGGAAGTGTCCGAGGCGACGCGCGAATGGACGGCCACCTTCGACGCGATCGGTTGCGGGATGGTCGTGGTGGACGATGTGGGGTGCATCGTGCGCTACAACTCGCGCGCGGCTCAGCTGGCCGCAATCGATGCGCCGAGGGAGTTGGCAGGACGTCAGTTTTACGAGGCTGTGCTGCAGGAGCGTCCGGATCGAGCCGAGCATGACCTCCTCGAGCGCGTAGTCCGCGAAGGCCGCATGCAACGCGCCACACTCACTTCGTCAGCGCGCAGCCGGGTATTCGACGTCACCGCATCGCCGCATCCCAACGGCGGCTGCATCGTAACATTCGACGACATCACGGCGACTCGCTCGCTCAGCGAGCGCAATCGCCTTGTAGTCGAGACGGCCGTCGATGCGTTGCTGATAACTGATCCGGACGGAGTGATCACATTCGCCAATCCTGCGTCAGTGGAGCTGTTCGGCAGAGCCGAGCTTGTGGGGATGACGTTTGCGGAGCTGCTGCTGCCGGACATGAGTGACGAGGTTGTGTCGCATCTGCACCTGGCCGCGGGCGGGGCGCCGCAGCGGAGAGAGTATGTAGTCGTGCGCGGCGACGGTGAGCGGCGAGTAACAGCGGCCAGCCTGGCGCCGCTCAAGGAGGGCGATCGCCTAACGGGTGTCGTCGCGGCGTTGCGCGATGTCACCGAGGAGCGCCGGGCACGTGACATCGTGGCGCAAACGGAAGCGCGCTACCGCAATCTTTTCGAGAGCGTCAACGACGCGCTCTTCACGCTCGATGCGCGCGGGGCCGTCACGTCGGCCAATCAGGCGGCTTGTCAGCTGCTGAACAGCGCGCGCGAAGAGATCCTGGGCCGCAGCATCGTCCCCTTCCTCGACGGGGACGATGTGGGACGCGTTACGGCGTACGCCAAGGACGCGCTGGCCGGGGTCGTTAGGCGATTCGAGTGCCGCGCCACGCGCCGCAGCGGGCTGCACAGTGTCCTCGCTGTGACCATGACGCCGCTGCGCCAGGGGCGCGTGGTTGTCGGCGCGCTGTGCGTCGCGCGCGACGTCACGGAAGAGCGTGTCCGCGCCAACGCCGTCGCCGAGATCGAGGCGCGCCTCGAGCAGTTGGTCGAGGTGACATCGGACGCGATCTGCACTGTCGACGAGGAAGGGAACCTCACAAGCGTCAACGCGGCGTTCGAGAAGGCGACGGGCCGCACACGCGATGCTGTAATCGGGGATCACTTCACGGTCTTTATAGCCCGGGAAGACCGCGACGCTGTTTGGGCGATGTTCGTCGGGGCGCTGCACGGGGTGCGTCAGCGAGGCGAGCTGCGCTATCTGGGCCCCGGCGGCGACGGGCGCTGGGCGCACGTGATCGCTGCCCCGCTGTTCGCGCAGGGTCGCGTGGCGGGCGCGCTGGCCGTGATCCGCGATATCACCGAGGACAAGCAACTGCGCGAACGACTGGCGCTCCTCGAGCAGCAGCGCGGGAGCGAGCGCGATGAACGGCGCGCGGCAACGCCGGTGCCGGCCGCCGCACAGCCGCCGACACCGCCTAACGATGCAGCAGCCGTCTCGCTCGCCGTGTTGGTTGTGGACGACGAGCCGGCGATACGCTCGGCGCTGGCCCGATATCTCGCCTCGTTAGGGCACCATGTGGAAGTCGCCGGTACCGGCAAGGAAGCGCTGGAGCGTCTCAGGAGCCGCGCGTTCGACCTCATCCTGCTGGACTTGCGCATGCCCGACATGGCAGGCGACGCCCTGTACCGCGAGCTGGTGGCGCGCGACGCGGCGCACGCCGGCCGCGTCGTCTTCATTACGGGGGAGGAAGAGGGTCCCGCGGCGCAATCGTTCCTGGAGAGCGCGGGCCGGCCGTACATCGGCAAGCCGTTCAGTCTGGAGGATGTGCGCCGCGCGTTGGCATTGGCGAAGCTGTAGGTGCACGACGTAGCTGCCGCCCGTTCGTTCACACAGATACGTTAGGTCTCAATTGCCGGAGGCGAAATGATCGAACCGCAGGAACGCGACGCGATGACCTGCCGAGCATGCGGCCGTGAGGAACGCGCCTCCGAAGGGTATCCTTGCGACGGCTGCGGCACCTTCATCTGCCAACTCTGTTCCATGCGCGGCGTGACGCGCTGCATGACCTGCGCAGGGACGACCCACGGAGCACCCCCGAGCGCTCCGAGCGTGTGAGCGCGCCCGACCTTTCCTCGTTAGGTATCTCCCTAGGTCACGCCACCGACGAGCTAGGCGCAACCGGTCTCACAGTCGTCCGCCCGACTGACGGCGTGACGACATTTCGCGGGGCCGCCGCTCTACCGGGGCGCGCTACAGCGACGCGCGAGATCGCTACTCTCGCCCCTAACCACATCGCCGATCGCGTAGACGCAGTGCTGCTGACCGGGGGCTCAGCCTACGGCCTCGATGCCGCATCCGGTGTCATGCGTTGGCTCGAAGAGCGCGGACGCGGGTTCGCGGTGCCCGGAGGAGTCGTGCCTATCGTCCCGGCCGCTGCAGTCTTCGATCTCGTGCCGTGCGGACGCTTCGACGCGCGACCAACCGCCGCGATGGCATACGCGGCGTGTAACGACGCGACTCCCGGCGACATCGCCGAAGGGAGCGTCGGCGTCGGCACAGGGTGCACCGTCGGCAAGGCCGCTGGGCGGCCGCACGCGATGAAGGGAGGGGTGGGCTGCGCGCTGGAGCAGAGCGGAGACGTCAGCGTTGCCGCGATAGCAGCGGTGAACGCGTTCGGCGACATCCGCGATGAGTCGGGGAGACTGATCGCCGGAGCGCGTGACGAGACGGGACGACTACTCGATTCCGCCGCGCTCATCGAGCGGTCCACGTTAGGCCCGACTTTCCGGCCTGCGGCGACGGCTCATAACACGACGCTTGCTGTGGTCGTAACTAATGCGGCGCTGGCCGGTTTCGAGCTGCAGGCGCTGGCCCGCGCGGCGGTCGCTGCGTTCGCTCGCCGGATCAGTCCTTCGGGGACCTCGCTGGACGGCGATATCGTTATCGCGCTCGCACCGCACAGCGGTCGCGACCTCGCGCTGGCCCGCATCGAGGTGGTCGCCGTGCGCGCGCTGGAGCGCGCGATCGAGCGCGCCGTGCGCCTGGCGCGAGGACGCGACGGCATACCGGGTCTCGGCGACCCGCCCGGAGCGATGTCGTTAGGTGGTGGCGAGGTGCGTCGAGCTAACTGACCATGCCCGTGGGAGGCATCGGCAGCGGAGCGCGCACTTGCAGGCGCAGGTCGGCTTTGGGTTCTTCGTCCAGCGCGATACGCATCGTGTACGCTCCCGGCATATCGAGGGGGAGATCGACGGATGCGATGAGCGGCATATCCATCTCGGCCACGTTAGGCGGCGGCGCGGCTACCTCCAGTTCCCCCACCGACGACCACAACTCGACGCCCGACGGGTTGAGCCAGCGCAGCGATACAGTATGCGTCCCCGATTCGGTGCGCGCTCCCTTCAGCCGCACCACGAGACTGGCCCGCGGATGAATGCTCGGCAGCGTGGCTACCTGCAGGGCGTCGAAGACGCCGAGGATGTTGAGCTTCCCCTCCTGGGAGAGGTTCGCGGCGTCGGCGAACATTGCAAAGGTCACGTGCATTCGCAAAAAACTACTCTTCGCGCGCCAGTGCCGTAACCGTTGCCTGCACGCGACACGGCGCGTGGGCTAGTTTTGCACACATGAGCGTCAGGCTGCGGGAGGACACTTCGGCATCGCTGCGGGGATCGCCCTGGAGCAGCGCGGCGACGACAGATGTGCTGCTCGCCAGCATGGCGCTCATCTGGAGCGTGAACCTGAGCGTCATGAAGGCGGCAACAGGGTTCATAGATCCGCTGGCGTACAACGCCGCACGCGTCGCGTTGGGTGCCGCCGCTGCACTGCTGGGACTCTACGCATGGCGCAATGGAGCCGTCATGACAGCGCGGCGCGGACGGCTGGTCTTGTTAGGCATGTTCGGCCATGGACTCTACCAGTACGTATTCATCAGCGGGCTGGCGCGCACGCGCGTGGCGACTGCGGCTCTCCTGCTCGCGAGCACTCCGGCGGCTGTGGCGCTGCTCGGACGCATGCGCGGCGTGGAGCGTATCGCCGCACGCGGCTGGCTGGGGATCGCCCTGCAGCTCGGCGGCGTTGCCCTGCTGCTGGTGGGGACGGGCGCAGCGGCGGCAGGGGGAGACTCGCTCGGCGGCGCCGCGCTGATCTTGTTAGGCGTGCTCAGTTGGGCCCTCTATGCGGTGCTGCTCAAGGGATACGAGGACAGCGGCACCTGGCTCGAGATCACGGCGTACACGCTGCTCGGCGGTGCTCTGGTGTCCCTCGCCGTAGGAGCGCCGGCCATGTGGCGCGCGCCGTGGGCAACGGCGCCGGCAGCTGTATGGCCCGCCATTGTGTTCAGCGGCATTGTCTCGATGGTGGTGGCGACAGCTTTCTGGTACCAGGGACTGAGACGGTTGGGGCCGACGCGCACCTCGATGTACTCCAACTTGCAGCCGCTCTTCGCGATCGCGATTGCGTGGATCGCGTTAAGCGAGGTCCCCACGCCGTGGCAGGGCGGTGGCGCCGCACTGATCCTCGGCGGACTCTTGCTGGCGCGCGCGTGAAGGTCGTCCTCTTCGACATCGACGGCACTCTTCTGCGCACGGAAGGAGCCGGGCGCCGAGCCATGGAGCGCGCACTGCAAACTGTCTTCGGCAAAACCGGGGATCCCGGCTACCGCTACGACGGGAAGACAGACAGGCAGATAGTGCGCGAGTTGATGCGCGGCGCCGGGTTCGCCGGCGCGACAATCGACGAGCGCATGGGCGACGTCGTGCGTTGTTACGTCGCGCAGCTGCATAACGAGCTGCGCGCCGGAGCGGCGCTGGTCCGCTGCTATGGCGGTGTGCTGGAACTCATCGCCGCGCTCGAGAGCCGCGGCGATCGCGCTGTGGGATTGCTCACGGGGAACGTGGAGCCGGGAGCGATCGCCAAGCTCGAAGCTGCGGGTCTCGCTGCAGCGCGCTTCCGTGTCAACGCCTTCGGCTCGGACCACGAGGACAGGCACGCCCTCCCGGCGATCGCCCTCGAGCGCGCGCGGCGCGCGTTAGGCACACATATCCAGGGAACTGCAATTATTATCGTCGGCGACACGCCCGCAGACATGGCGTGCGGCCGCTCCGTCGGTGCCCGAGCGATCGGCGTGGCCACCGGCCACTACAGCACCGGCGACCTTTCCCAGCACGCTCCTCACGCCGTCTTCGCCGACCTGTGTGACACAGAAGCGGTGTTGACAGCCATCGACAATGCGTGAGGCCGCGCCGGTCGTGCCTAACGAACCTGCGCCCCCGCCCCCGCCCCCGCTCATACCGCGCGCCCAGGTGAGCGGCACCTGGCAAGGGGACGCCGTCAGCGGCGAGGCAAGGATCCGCTTACACCAGCGCGGGCTCGTGCTGTCCTGGAACGATGCGCGTCCTGACCTGAGGCTGCCGTTCACGCAACTCGACGGTGTAAAGCTCAGCCAGCGCGAGCTGGCGCTCTTTGGCCGCGGCGGCACGCTGACCCTGACGGCCGGTTCGACGCTCGACAGCCTTGCGCTGGAAATCTCGCATCGCGCTTGTACGATGCCGGAGCTGGCTCGTGGGGCCCGTACGATCGGCTCCAGGCGCGGTGGTCCGGCAGCTGATCAAGCGGCGTTTTTCGCGCAGCTGCTGGAGGGCCGCAGCCGCGCCGAAGAGCAAATCACGCCCGAGGGCCGCGTCGCGGCGCTGGACGGCTCGGCTATCGCGCGATACGTCGACATTGCAATCGAACGGCTCGCGCGCGAGCGCTGGCCCGACAACCTTCCCGAGCAACGCGCGTTAGGCGCCGAGTTGGAGGAGTGTTGTGAGCCGCTCGCCGCGGCGTGCCGCGAGCTAGATGCCGCCGCGCACGCCTGGCGCGCCGCACCCGACGAGGTCAGGCTCGCGGCTTGGCGCGTCTGGCTCGTAGCAACCGAGCGCGTCTTCGCGGCGGCCGACCGCGCGTGGGGGAACGTGGTCGCCGTGCTCCACGGCACAGCTCCGATCGCATGACCGTCGGTCTGGGCGTCGATATCGTTGTAATCGAGCGCGTGTCCAGGATGCTGGCGACACACGGCGACCGCCTTCTCCGACGGCTATTCACTGCAGCCGAGGTTGAGTATTGCTCCTCACGGGCGCGTCCCGAGCAACACTACGCGGCGCGGATTGCGGCCAAGGAGGCGGCGTTCAAGGCACTCGCCGGTACGTCCTGTGCCCGCCTGATCGGTTGGCGAGAGATCGAGGTCATAAGCGGCGAGCACGGGATTCCGGCGCTCAAGCTCCACGGTCGTGCAAAGGACCGAGGCCAGCAGCTCGGAGTTCAGCGGATTCATGTCTCTTTGAGCCATGACGGAGTGGCGGCCCATGCGACCGTGCTGCTAGAGGCCGACTAGGCGCGCTGCAGCCCTAGAGGCTCTTAAACAGGCCTTGCTGAACGGTTTCGCTTGACATGGTAAGTCCGATAAATTCGCTCGGGATGAGTAGCTGGCGGATCACCGGTTTGCGGCGGGCGACGTGCGTGCATGGCGCGCTTGTCTTGAGTCGTGCGGCGCTTGCGGTGTCGTTCGCGGCCGCGCTCGCTTGCGCGGCGCACGGGCAGGAGCGGCCGGCAAAGCGGATCAGCCACATCGTCGGCGTGGCGCTTGAAGAATACCGCAAGGGGGTAGACGGGCGCGGTCGTATAATCTCGCAGCTCGAGTATGAAGAGGCCGTCACGTTTTTGGCAGATGGACGCGAGGCAGCACAGCGGCTCAGCGGTCCGCGGGCGGCTCTCGCCCGGGCTCTGCTGGATTCACTCGTTCTGGGCGTCGCTGTCAAGGCAGCACCCGAAGCGCTGGATGAGGTGCAGCGGAGATTCAATGAGTCGTTAGGGGCCGATGCGGCGCTGGACTTGCCGACGCGGCGCCCTGACGCCGCGGCGGGGAAGCTGCTGTTCGATGCGCGCTGCGCCGCTTGCCACGGGGCGGCCGGCCTGGGAGACGGGCCGGCGGCGCGCGGAATGGAGCCGCCGCCGCCCGCGATCGGTTCAGCCGATGCGATGCGCGACGCCACGCCGGCGCTGCTGTATCGCATCGTTTCTGTCGGCGTCGCGGGAACCGCCATGCCGGGTTTCGGCGGCGAGCTGACACCGGATCAGCGGTGGGACATCCTGGGATACCTAACAAGTCTGCGTCACAACAGCGCCGCGCTGGCGAGCGGTGAAGGAGTATTCGTTCAGCACTGCGTGGCCTGCCATGGGCCGGCCGGATTGAGCGACGGCCCTCTGGCGCGTGCGCTTTCGACGCTGCCTAGCGAGATCGGCTCGTTTGCGTGGCAGTCCGACAAGAGCGACGCGCAGTTGGCCGCTGCGATCCGCGGCGGCGTGCCTGGCCGGGCCATGCCACCGGCGCGCTCGCTCAGCGACGCGGACCTGGCCCACACAGTCGCTTATCTGCGCAGTCTCGCGATGCGTGACGAGGGAGTGGGTCGCGTCAACGGCGCGGTCGCCATGCCGGGCGTACAGGATCGGATCGCGGCGGACCCTGCCGCGGCACAGCGCAACGTACGGCGCTTGCTGGATGAGGCGTTAGGCGCGGCCCGCGCCGGACGTGCCAGCGATGCCGGCGACCGCGCATTCGATGCCTACCTTGCCTTCGAGCCCATCGAGACGCCGGCGCGCGCCAGGAGTCCCGGCCTGGTGGCGTCTGTCGAGCGCCATTTCGCCGAGTTCCGCGGAGCGATTAAAGCCAACGACCTGCGCGCTGCGGAACGGGCGCGCAACGCCATCGAAGCGGCCTTGCCCGAAGTGGTCGGCCTCATGCGCGCACCGGAGGGTTGGTGGGGAGCATTCCTCCAGTCGCTCCTGATCATCCTGCGTGAGGGTCTCGAAGCGATTCTGGTGATCGGGGCGATCGTCGCATTCCTCATCAAGACAGGTCATCGCGAGCGGCTGCGCAGCATATGGGTAGGCACGGTCCTGGCTCTCTTGGCGAGCGGCGCGACGGCCGCTGTGTTCGCCACAGCCTTGCGCGCCCTACCGGCCAGTCGTGAGATCGTGGAAGGCATCACGATGCTGGTTGCTGTGGCGGTGCTCTTCTCTGTGAGCTACTGGCTCATCTCCAAGGTGGAAGCGGCGCGCTGGCAGCAGTTCATCCGCGAGAAGGTGAACGCCGCCCTGGCGCACGGCGGCGGCAAGGCGCTGGCGCTCGTCGCCTTTCTGGCCGTGTACCGCGAGGGGGCGGAGACGGCGCTCTTCTATCAGGCGCTGTTCAGGGAAGGGAGCGGTCAGCTGATTCCAATCGCGTTAGGCTTGGTCGTCGGCGCCGCCGCCCTCGCGGTGATCTTCGTGCTCTTCCACCGCTACGGTGTGCGGCTCCCGCTACGGCCGTTTTTCGCCGTCACGAGCGCGCTGCTTTATTACCTGGCGTTTGTCTTCATGGGGAAGGGGATCCGCGAGCTGCAGGAAGGGAACGTAATCCCCTTCACAGTGGTTCCCGGTCTGCCGCACATCGATGCAATGGGGATTTACCCCACGGTCGAGACGTTAGGCGCGCAGCTGCTGCTCGTTGTGTTACTCCTCTTCGCGCTCGTGAAGACGTTCTGGCCCAAGCGCTCGCTGGCTCTTCCCACCGTGCCGTCCGGCGAGGCCGTCGCCGGCGCGCTGGCCGGCACGCTCGAGCGCCTCGAGCGCCTCGAATCTCGCCTGGACAGGCTGGAAGGCGAGCTGGCAGCTCCGGAGGTGACTACCTACCGGTCCGAAGGCTGACTACGGCGCCGTGGCCCACACTGCCTCTCCGTCGGACGGTCCGCGTCAGGCGGCGGCGTAGATACCGAGGCGCCCGGTTGCAGGATCCACGGCGCGCCGGCGTTGCACGATAAGCACCCCCGCCAGCAGGATCGCGAGCGAGATGACTTGCGCCGCGGTGAGCGCTCCGAAGAAGCGATCGTCCTTGGCACGCAGAAACTCGATGAAGAACCTCTCGGCGCCGGCCAATATGCAGTAAACGCCGAACAGCCAACCCTCGGCGTGCTTGTGGTCGCGCAGACGCCAGAGGACGAGGAACATCACGATGCCTAACGCGGTTTCGTAGAGCTGCGTGGGATACACGCTCAGCACTGTGTCCGCGGTCGCTCCGGGCGGAATCGCTGTGCCGAACATCTGGCTCATGTTGCCGGCTGTCGACGGCGGCGCACCTTCGGGGAAGGCGACAGCGAAGCGCGAGTTCCAGGGGCGGCCGTAGTCGTCGCCCACCGCCCAACACCCCGTGCGGCCGACGGCGTAACCGGCGGCGATACAGATTCCGGCCACGTCACTGTACCTAACGAACGAGAGCTTCTTCCACCTTGCCACGAGCCAGCAGGCCAGCACGGAACCCATGAAGCCCCCCCAGAACACAAAGCCGGCCCGCGTGAAGAGATCGCGCCAGTCATGCGAGACGACAGTTATGTAGTAGATCTTGCCGCCGATAAGCGTACCGAGCACGCAGGCGAGAATGAGATCGCTGACCGCGACAGCTTCGCGCGTATGGCCGCGGCGCTCCAGCTCGCGCTGCGCGATGATCTGCGATATGAGGAACGCCAGGAGCACGGCAAAGCCGAATCCGGTGACAGGAAGCGGCCCGAGATTGATGACGGTCGGATGATGGATGATCGCGTCAGGCATGGGCCGTAATCTCGCGCGCGGCGCCGCTGTTGACGAGTCCCGGCAGCGGCAGCGCTGCATACGCGCTCAGATCAAGGTCCGAGCGCTCGCCGCGCTCGAGGCGGAAGAGCCCAGCGCGCGCGATCATAGCAGCGTTATCGGTCGCCAGGCGCGGCGCGGGAGCGAAGACGGCGGCACCTAACGAGAACGCTCGCTCGCGCAGCGCCGCCGCCAGCGCACGGTTGCAAGCCACTCCCCCTCCCAACACTATGCGCCGGCGCTGGAACGCGGTCGCGGCACGCGCAGTCTTCTCCACCAGCGTCTCGATAAGCGCGTCCTGAAAGCCGCGTGCCAGATGCGGCGCGTCGCGCTCGAGGTCGTCGGAGCCTTGCACGGCGAGGAGCACGGCAGTCTTCAAGCCGCTGAACGAGACGTCGTAATAATCCGCGTCGCCCGGACGCTGGCCGCCGTGCAGCATGGGTCGCGCGAAGCGCACGCGCCCCGGCTCACCGTCCGCAGCGAGACGCTCGACGTGGCGGCCGCCGGGGTAGGGGAGTCCCAGGAGCTTGGCGACCTTGTCGAAGGCCTCGCCGGCGGCATCGTCGCGGGTACCGCCTAACAAGCGATACTCCCCCCACGCGGCGACATCGATGAGCAGTGTGTGGCCGCCTGACACGAGCAGCGCTGTGAACGGGGGAACTGCATCGCTGTGCTCCAGCGCGGTCGCGAAGAGATGGCCTTCCATGTGATGTACGCCGATGAACGGCTTGGCCGCGGCGAAGGCGAGTGATTTCGCATAAGTCACTCCTACCAGAAGCGCACCTACCAGACCGGGGGCGTACGTAACGGCGAGCGCAGCGACCTCCTGCAGGTCGCAGCCTCCCTCACGCAACGCCGCGTCGACAACGGGGACGATCGAGCGCAGGTGCGCCCGCGATGCAATCTCCGGAACCACGCCGCCGAAGACCTTGTGCACATCTTGCGACAGGATGACAAGGGACCTAACGCGTACGGCGTCGCCCGATCCCTCCACCAGCGAGGCGGAGGTTTCGTCGCACGATGTCTCTATGCCTAGAACCAGCATTCTGGACTCACCCCGGCTTGTGGACACCTGGTTTCCTTGACGTCCAGCAACTCCTCCTCGTGATCCGCGGGCGAGAGATAGACATCGATCGTCCCGGCGGCCCGGCGGCTATGTGGGTCATAATGATTGTGCAACGCTTCCTCGCCGCAGGCGTGAACGTGAATCTTATCGCGCATCCTTGGCGAAGAAGGCCGCCGCATTTTTAGGAGGTGGAGTCCACTAATCGGGGCAGCTTCATCAACCTGCGCAGCGCTAAGGCCCCGACCCCGGACCTGGCGGCAAGCCTAACAACTGCGCGAAAACGGCCCGGTTGGACCGCGAGTCCCAATCCTCCGCCGAGAAGACGCGCCGCAGGATGCGGCCATCCCGGCCGATCACAAAGGATTCAGGAACACCGGCAGTTTGATACCTGGAGCGGATGTCACCCACGTCGTGCAGGATCTCGAAGGTGAGGCCGAGCCGGTCACGAAACTCGCGGATCCTGCTCCCGGCACCGGCGTCGTCAATGCTCACGGCAACAATGCGCAACCCGGCATTCGCGTATCTCCGGTGCAAACGCTCCAGGCTGGGCATCTCCACCAGGCACGGCTGGCACCACGTCGCCCAGACGTTGATCAGGAGCACCTCCCCGGCATAATCCTGCAGCGTCCTCTCGACAAAAGGAGGGTCCACACCGGCCGCGCGGAAAGGGGGCGCCGGCGAGCCCACGACGACCGGAGGAACGTGCCGAGCGACGCCACGGACTGCCAGCCAGACGCCTAACGCGGCCACGGCGCCTGCGCCGACGAGGAGACGAGACCTCATACGGCTGTCGCGCACAGTGACCTCAACGCGGCGATCTCCGCCCCGGGATCTGTGGCGGCAAATACAGCCTGACCGGCCACGAATGTGTCGGCGCCGGCGCGCCAGCAAGCAGCGATCGTGTCGCGCGAGATGCCGCCGTCGACCTCCAGCAGCGCGCGGCTCCCGGCAGTATCGAGCAGCGCGCGCGCGCGCCGGATCTTCTCCGGCGATCCCGCGATGAACGACTGGCCGCCGAACCCGGGATTGACGCTCATGACGAGGAGCAGATCCAGCGTCGCGGCGACGTCATGCACTGCCGCGACCGGAGTCGCCGGGTTGAGCGCCACGCCGGCCTTGGCCCCCAGCTCGCGGATGCGCGTCAGCTGGCGGTGCAGATGCGGCGAGACTTCCTGGTGTATGGTGAGCACGTCGGCACCGGCCGCGACGAAGGTTTCGAAGTACTGCTCCGGTTCGACGACCATGAGGTGCACGTCCAGCGGCAGAGTCGTTAGGCCGCGGATCGTCTCGATCACCTTGGCCCCGAAGGTGAGATTGGGGACGAAGCGCCCGTCCATCACGTCGATGTGAATCCAATCCGCCCCTCCGGCGACACACGCCGCGACTTCCTCGCCGAGCCGCGCAAAGTCGGCGCTAAGTACGGACGGTGCGATGCGCACGCTCACGGCCGGCTCGCCACGCGCAGCACTATCCTGTCGCCGGCCCGCACTGCTGCGCCTGCGGCGGGCCGCTGGGCAAACACGAGATTCAGCGCCGAGCCGGCTGTGGAGTCATTCTCGATCTGCACGTTCGTTAAACCCAGTTGATTCAGTAAGATGACGGCGTCGGCCGGATCGCGGCCGACGAGATCCGGCATGGCAAGCGAGCTGGGGCCGCTGCTCACAACCAGCGTTATGGCTGCCCCCTCGCCCACGAAGCGGCCCGCATCCGGGTCGCTGCGCAACACCTCGCCGCGCGGCTCATTGTTCGACTCCTCGCGTGACGCACCTAACGCCAAACCGCTGGTCGCCAGCAGGTTGCGTGCCGCCTCGACAGTCAGCCCCTCCAACGGCGGGATGCGCACGCGCCGCGGCCCGCTGCTGACGTCCAGCGTCACGGCGGCGAGACGCTGCAGACTCGTCCCCGGTAAGGGCGATTGCGCCATGACTGTGTTTCTGGGCACGTCGGCGGACGGCCGTTCGTCGCCTAACGCGAAACGCAGGCCCGCGGAATCGAGCGCGGCGCGCGCCTGCTCGAGCGAAAGTCCCACCACCGACGGTGCGTTCACACCGTCGGCGCGGCCGTCCCCCGGAAGGAGGAGCAGCGCCACCAGCAAATACGCGCTGAGCCATCCCGCGAGCGCGACGCCCGCGTACAGCGCGGCCGTTCGCAGCCGCGCACGGTCGATCACCACTCGGGAGCAACCCTCCGCATCCGTGCGGCGAAGGCGCCGTCGACGCCATGCCGCTGCGGCAGCACGCGCAGCCGCCCTGCGTCCAGGACGTCTTCGCTAACAACGCCCTCGCCCGGCGGCTCGAGCCGGAACTCGCGCTGGCCAGCGAGAAAGGCCTCGATCAGCGCGTCGTTCTCCTCGGGCTCGAGACTGCACGTCGCGTAGACCAACAAACCGCCGGGCCTAACGAGCTTCGCCGCCGCACCAAGCATGTCCCGCTGCATCGCCGCGAGCGACACTATATCGCGCGGATTCAAACGCCAGCGCGCATCGGGATGTCGCCGAAATGTCCCCGTTCCGCTGCATGGAGCGTCCAGCAACACGGCAGCGACCTCGCCGAACGGCGGCTGCCGCGCGTCGCCGATAACCAGTTCGACATTGCGCGCGTCCAGTCGCGCAACGTTCTCGCGCAGCTTCTCCAGGCGCCTGAACGAACGATCACACGCGGCAACTGACAGCGCACGCCGCGAAAATTCGAGGGCCTTACCGCCGGGCGCCGCGCAGAGGTCCACCACCTGTGCGCCGTCCGGAATCGCCGCATAACGAGTAACTAGCGTCGCGGCGGGATCCTGCATGAAAAACAACCCCTGCCGGAAGGCCCCCAACTCCGTCAACTGCACTGACGTCCCCGCTGGTATCGCCAGCGAGTCGCCTACCAGCTGCACCTCTTCCGTTGCCACGCCGGATCGCTCCAGCATTGCCTCCAACTGCTCACGCACTATCCCGAACGGCCGCAGAACAGTCGCTGCCTCTTCGTTGTTCGCCGCAAGCAGCCGCGCCGTCTCCGCGGCTCCCCAGCGGGCTACCCATCGCGCTACCATCCAGCGCGGATGCGAGTGCTCCAGCGCCAAGCGCTCCACTGGATCCGTCACCGCGCGCTCGGGCGCCAGCGCGTCGCGCTCTCGGTCAAGGCGGCGCAATACTGCATTCACAAGCTTGCTCGCCCCTATCCCATGACGCCTCTTGGCCAGCTCGACGCTCTGAGCAATCGCCGCGTAAGCAGGGACACTCCCCATCCTGAGGAGCTGATACGCGCCTAACCGGAGGACGTCAACGAGATCCGGCTCGAGCCCCGTAAAACCGCGACGTACACGAGCCGATAGCACAGCGTCGAACCAGGCACGCCGCCGCAGAAGCCCGTACAACAACTCCTGCAGCCACCGGCGGTCGCGCGGATCCAGCGCTGCTTCCCCAACGCGTCGCTCGAACGCGAGGTCGAGCCGCTCACCCGAACGCAGGTCGGCCAACACATTGGCCGCCACCACGCGCGACCCCGTAAGCGCACCGGTACTCGTGTGCAACATGGGGATAATCTACCACGCGTTGGCGCGTGCCCGAGGACGGCGCCGGAGTCCGGCTATGTCCCAAGCACATCACCTGCCGAGATGCCGCGGCCCTGATGCCAGTCGAGTGCCGCGAAACGGCGGCGACCTGCGGGCTGCACGTACGCAACGCGTACTCCTCCCCCTCCCCCTCCCCCTCCCCCTCCCACTCCCACTTCTTCACCGCAGGCAACGAGCATCCCCGACTCGTCGATATCGAGAACCACACCGGGGGCTCCCCTTGCGTCGCGCACCACACGCACACCGAACATCTTCACTTCATCGCCGCCGAAGGTAGTGAACGCTCCAGGCCGCGGATCGAACGCGCGGATGCGGCGTGCGACATCAATCGCACTGATCGTCCAATCCAGTCGCGCCATGCCGCGATCGATCTTCGGCGCGTACGTGACGAGCGACTCATCCTGGGCTTCTTCGCGTGCAGCGCCGACGCTTAACAGCGCCAGGATCTCGACTACCGCCAGGGCGCCAAGCTCGGCGAGTCGCAGCTGCAGCTCGCCGTACGTCTCATCCTCGGGGATCGGGGTTGCCAGCCGCAACAAGACAGGACCGGCGTCGAGCTTGCGCACCATGCGCATCACCGACACTCCGGTTTCAGCATCCCCGGCGAGGAGAGCGGCTTGGATGGGACCCGCACCGCGCCAGCGCGGAAGCAGTGACGCATGAATATTGAGCGTCCCGTTAGGCGGGAGCGCGATCACGGCGTCGCTCAGCAGCTGGCCATAAGCTACCACCACGCTGATGTCGGGCTCGACTTCCCTCAGTCGCGCGACGAAATCATCGCCGCTCGGGCGCTCGGGCTGCAGGACTTCCAGTCCTTCTTCCAGCGCAACGCTCTTCACGGGAGGGGCCGCCAGGCGGCTGCGATGCCTGGCATCAGGGGCGTCCGGCTGCGTGACTACGGCCACTACTTCGTGGCCTTCGCCTAACAGCGCCCGCAGCGCAGGCGTGGCGAATTCAGGTGTCCCCCAAAAGAGGACACGCACACTACATCGCCCCGTGCCCAGCCGACTTCGCGGTCGCGACTTCGAGGGCCGTCCGGCGCAGCAGGCCCGGATACTTGTCGCGCATCGTCTCCCACTTGGCGATCGCCGCTCGCCGCTTGAGAAAAGACAGGTAATCGATGAACAAACGGCCGTGCAGGTGGTCGATCTCGTGTTGCAGACATCGTGCGAGCAGGCCGCTCGCTTCGATTTCAACGGGCTCGTTGTCGAGGTTGATGGCCCTAACGAGCACACGCTGGGCGCGGTCCACGTCGCCGAAGATATCCGGGATGGACAAACACCCCTCCTCGGCGCGCTCGCTCCCTTCTTCCCACACGATCTCGGGATTCACGACGACGATTCTATCATCGTCCACATGCAGCACTGCCAGACGCTCGCTGCGTCCCACCTGCGGCGCGGCAAGCCCGATCCCCTTGGCGACGTACATCGTCTCGAACATGTCGTCGGCAAGATCCCTCAGCTCAGAAGTGACCTCGGCGACCGGCTTCGTCTCCGCGCGCAGGATGGGCGCGCCGAGCACGCGAATGTCGAGAACGCTCACGACTGGGCTGGCGGCGTGGCAGGAGTCGTTATGCGCGCGATGCGGCCACGCTCGACGATCAAGCGTGACTCTGCGCTCTTGATCGTGATCTGATCCTCCATGGATTTCTGCGGCTGGCCCTCCTTCAGCGACTCTTTGATGTGCATCACCTCAGCCACGATGCCGCCCGCTGTAACTATCGTGTCTCCCCGTTTCAGGTTGCGCAGCCGCTGATCGTGCTGCTTGCGCTGCTTCTGTTGCGGCCGGATCAGCAGCAAGTAGATGATCCCGAAGATGGCGAGCATCTGAAAGAGGAAGCCGTACATCGAGATTCCGCCGCCGCTTGGAGTGGGGGCGGGGGCCTGCGCTTGCAGGGCGGCAGCGGCGTACAGGAACAGGTCGTTCATGGGCTTGCAGGGAGAGGGAAGGATCCTTCCGCAGTCGCGGAGATTGCAGCAATGTCACGCGCGAGGAAGTCGCGACTCCACGCGTCGAATGTACCGTTGATGATGCTCTGCCGCGCCGAGCGCATCAGCGTGACAAGGAAATGTACATTGTGAAGCGACAGGAGTCGTAAGCCGAGTACCTCATCGGCAACGAACAGGTGCCTGAGGTAGCCGCGCGAGAAGCGGCGACACGTGAGGCAGTCGCATTCTGAGTCGAGCGGAGCGGCGTCGCGGCGCAGCGAGGCATTGCGCACGTTGACCCGTCCTGCCGACGTGAAGGCCGTGCCGTTGCGGCCCATCCGTGTCGGTGCAACGCAATCGAAGAGATCGACGCCGCGCTGAACTGCTGCGGCGAGATCGGCGGGGAACCCGACACCCATGAGATATCGCGGACGATCCGGCGGCAATTCGCCGTGCAGGACGTCGAGGACTTCGTACATCTCGTCCCTGGCCTCGCCCACCGACAAACCGCCGATGCCGTAGCCGCGCCAATCCCCGAGCTGTTGGATGCTGCGCGCAGCCGCGATCCGCAGCTCGGGATGGATGCCGCCCTGCACAATTGGGAAGAGCGCCTGGTCTCGCGAGTTGAAGGACGTTTGACATCGCTGCAACCACCGGATGCTGCGTTCGCTGGCGTCGCGCGCGCGCTCGCGATCTGCCTGGCCGGGGATGACGTGGTCGAACTGCATGATCACGTCGGCTCCGAGGTTCCGCTCGATCGTCATTACGACTTCCGGCGTAAAGAAGCGACTGGAGCCGTCGATATGTGAGCGGAACTCCACGCCATCTTCACTGACTGTGCGCAGCGTCTCGAGGGAGAATACCTGGAAGCCTCCGGAATCGGTGAGGATGGGTCCGTCCCAATCCATGAAACGGTGGAGTCCGCCTAACGATGCTATGACGTCATCGCCGGGCCGCAGGTGCAGGTGATATGCGTTGGCGAGCAGCATCTGGGCACCGGCCGAACGCAGATCCGCCGGGTCCAGCGCTTTTACAGTTGCCTGTGTGCCTACAGGCATGAAGCAGGGGGTCTCTACAGCCCCGCGCGGGGTGCTGAACAGGCCGGCGCGCGCGGCTCCCTGCGTCGCCGCGATCGTGAAGGCGAAAGGCTGTCTGTCGGTTCCGGCTATCACGGACTGACGATGTGTGCGGTGACCGAGTCGCGGCACGCGTAGCGCACGTGAACCAGCCGCTGCGCGGGGAAGGGGGGGAGGCGGGGGAGGCGCACGGAGTCGGCGAAGCGGGTGGGGCGCACGGAGTCGGCCGTGAACTCCAGTTGGGCCGCGACAGTGCCGATAACGCCGTCCAATACGTCATCCCCGGACGTGCCGCGCAACTCCGCGGCCAGTGCCTTGCCTGACGAGTCGACGCGGACGCGAGCCTGGACGATCCCCGAATCTTTCCCCGCCTGTTTGGCCAGGTCGGGACAGCGCACGCGCAGGTACTCACGCAGCGCGAGGGCGCCGCGATCGGGGGTGTAACGCGGATTCGCCGGGGAGGGCAAGTATTCGCGCGAGGTTGTCGTCACGCACGCCGCCAGAAGAAGCGTTAGGCCCGGCCTACAGGATGACCATCGCGTCGCCATATGAATAGAAACGGTACCCTTGCTCGATCGCCACACGATAAGCGTGCATCGTGAGGTCGTATCCGGCGAAAGCCGCCACCAACATCAACAACGTCGAGCGTGGCAAGTGGAAGTTTGTAATGAGCCGGTCGACTGCGCGAAAAGTATATGGCGGCCGGATGAAGAGGCGGGTTTCGCCGGAACCAGGGCGCAGGGACCCACGGACGTCCGTGGCACTCTCGAGCGTGCGCGCCACAGTGGTTCCAACGGCCCAGACGGAGCGGCGGTCGCCGCGCGCTGCGTTGATGGTCGCCGCTGCGGCGTCAGCGATTGAGTACCACTCTTCATGCATTACGTGCGCGGCGGGATCCGCTGTCTCCACGGGCTTGAACGTACCGGCTCCCACGTGCAGCACTATGTCCGCGCGCTGCACGCCGCGCTGCGCCAGCGCTGCGAGCAGCTCGGAGGTGAAATGGAGACCCGCGGTCGGTGCCGCTACCGAACCGGGCTCGCGGGCGTAGACGGTTTGATACCGTCCTTCGTCGTTAGGCATGTCCCGGCGTGCGATGTACGGCGGCAGCGGGACATGTCCGAAGCGTCGGATGGCTTCCTCTACAGCAAGGGACGTGTGCAGGCGGACCCGGCGCGTGCGCCGCTGCGTGACAGCGAGGATTTCAACCTCCAGCTCGGGGGCGATACGTACACGCCGCCCCTGATGCAGTTTCCCTCCGGGGTGCACAAGCGCCTCGAAGGTCGCCTGGCCAAGCGGCTTTAGCAGCAGGACTTCCGCCGGGGCGCCTGACGGGCGCGTGCCTAACAGTCGGGCGCGGATCACACGCGTGGTGTTGAGCACCAGCACATCGCCGCGCGGCATCAGGTCGGCGAGGTCCGCGAAGCGCAGATGCAGCAGCTCGCCGCTCGCGCGCGCAACCACCATGAGCCGGCTCTGATCGCGGCGCTCGCTCGGTGTCTGCGCGATGCGCTCGGGGTCGAGGGCGTATTCGTAGTCGGCGGTTCGGGTCCCCGCCGCCGAGCGCGCCGCGGCTGCCGACATCAGCGCATCCGGTGTGCTGCCTGTGACCTAACCGCTCTGATTGAACAAGTCAGCATTACGCGGCTGCTCGTATCCGATATGGCGATACGCCTGGCTGGTAGCGATGCGGCCGCGCGGAGTGCGCTGCAGGAAACCGTTCTGCACAAGGAACGGTTCGTACACCTCTTCGATCGTCCCCGGTTCTTCGGCGACAGCCGCTGCTATTGCATTGATCCCTACAGGTCCGCCGTCGAAGCGTTCGATGATCGCCTTCAGGATTGTCACATCCATGTCGTCGAGACCGAACTCGTCGACGTCGAGCAGGATGAGAGCTTGTTGCGCCACGGCGAGGTCGACAGTGCCTTCGGCGCGCACCTGTGCGTAGTCGCGGATGCGGCGGAGGAGCCGATTGGCGATGCGCGGCGTGCCGCGCGATCGTTTGGCGATCTCCATGGCTCCCGGTCCGTCGATGTCCAGCTTGAGCACGTCGGCGGTCCGCCTAACGATTAGCTCGAGATCCTCTATAGGATAATAGTTGAGCCGTTGGACTATGCCGAAGCGGGCGCGCATCGGCGCAGTGAGCAGCCCCAAGCGCGTCGTCGCGCCGATCAGCGTGAAGCGCTGCAACTGCATCGTGACTGTTTGTGCCTTGGGACCTTCCGAGAGCCGGATGTCGATACGGAAATCCTCCATCGCGGGATAGAGGTATTCCTCGATGATCGCTCTCAGGCGGTGGATCTCGTCGATGAAGAGAACATCGCCGGCCCGCAGATTCGTCAACGGCGCTACCAGGTCCCCCGGCTTCTCCAACGCCGGGCCGGACATCGCGTGGATGTTCACACCCATTTCGCGCGCGATAAGGTCGGCGAGGGTCGTCTTGCCGAGTCCGGGCGGCCCGAAGAAGAGCGTATGATCCAGCGGCTCACGGCGCGAAATCGCGGCATCGATATAGATGCGCAGACTCTCCTTCACTTTGTGCTGGCCGATAAACTCGCTCAGCCGTTGCGGGCGCAGCGAAAGCTCCACCGGTCCTTCTTCGGGGAGTTCGTCCGGTGTTGTGATGTGACGTTGAACCACGTGTCAGGTGTGCAAGGTCCCCAACTCTAATAGTCCGGTGACATCTCTGCATGGCCGCGGAGGAGCTTCCCGTTAGCGCCGGCCGCCGGCCCTAACAACGACCTAACGCGAGTTTTCGCGTATTCGCAGTTTGGCATCAGTATGCCCGGCGTACGTGAAGCGCTGCCGCCGCGCGTCGACGCCATACTCCGGAAAGTACGCCGCGCGCACATCTCCGAGTGCTCGCACCATGTGCTCGCGCTGACGCTGGCACGGCTCGAACAGATAATCAGTGTCGCCCTCACGGAACACGACCCAGGCGTGCCGCCGCCCGGCTTCCGGCCCCAGCGTTGCATAACCCACTACGAAACAAGCGTCGATACCCAGCTCCACCAGCTTGCGCCAGGCCCAGAGCGCGAAGTCCTCGCAATCGCCGCGGCGCATCAGCTCGAAGGTGCGCGGGTGCTGCCAGAAGTCGCTGACCAGGAACGCCTCACGATCAGTCGTATACTCACAGCCGGCCAGCCATTCGAGCATGTCCGCCATGTGTCTGACGGGCACGGCGCTGTCGCCCTCAAAGTACCAGTGAAAGTCCTGCCGCGCCCCCGGACCGAAGACGTGCAATGGCGGCCGCAGCGGCAGGCGCACCCACGGGTCTCGCGGCGGCACGAGCCGGCCGGCAACGCCGCGCAACAAGGCTCCGACGCGAGCGAGCATAGCCTAACGCGCGAGCCTGCGCAGCCGCTCCACCGCCCGCTCCAACGTTTCCAGCTTCTTGCAAAATGCGAAGCGGGTCATGCGCCCGCCGCCACCAAGCGAGTAAAACGACGACCCCGGCACCGTGGCGATGCCGATTTCGCGCGTCAACCAGATGGCGAAATCGCGATCTTGCCGGTCGCTGATGGGCGAGAAGTCCGTCAGCACGTAGTAAGCCCCTTGGGGCGTGGCGAACTGGAAGCCGGCGTCGCGCAAGGCGGGACAGAGCAGCTCGCGCCGCTCGCAGTAATCGCGCGCCAGCCGCTCGTAATACTCCTGCCCGAATGCCATTCCTACGGCGCCCGCCGCCTGCAGCGGCGCCGGCGCCCCGACGGTCAGGAAATCGTGCACCTTGCGGATGGCTCCCGTCTCGTTAGGCGGGGCTATTGCATACCCCAAACGCCATCCCGTGCAACTGAATGTCTTGGACAGCCCCGAGATCGTCACCGTGCGCTCGCGCATCCCCGGAAATGCGGCCAGCATCAAGTGCTCACCCGTGTAACGGATGTGCTCGTAGATCTCGTCCGTGAATGCCCACACGTCGTGCTCGCTGCATAACTCGGCGATGAGCGAAAGCTCTTCGCGCGTGAACACGCGGCCCGTTGGATTGTGCGGCGTATTCACTATGATGGCGCGCGTGCGCTTATTGAAGGCGGCTCGCAGCCGCTCGGGATCGAAGTGCCAGTCAGGCCGCTCCAGGGGGACGTACACCGGCCGCGCCCCCGCCAGGATCGCGTCAGGGCCGTAATTCTCGTACCATGGCTCGAAGACGATCACTTCATCGTTAGGATCGACCAGCGCGAGAAACACGGCGGCCATGGCTTCCGTGGCCCCGCACGTCACCGTCAGCTCGCGATCCGGATCGAATTCGAACCCGTAGAACTCCCTGTATTTCTGCGCGATCGCCGCGCGCAGCGGCGCAGCGCCCCACGTCACAGCGTATTGATTGATGTCGTTGTTGATCGCCGCGCAGGCAGCGTCCTTCATCGTCTGCGGCATCGCAAAGTCCGGGAACCCCTGCGCGAGGTTGATCGCACCGGCCTCCATCGCGATGCGCGTCATCTCGCGGATGACGGATTCCGTGAACGTGACAGTGCGCTGAGCGGGCATAACGTGCTTGCCGATTGAGGGACAGCAGGACAGTATAGCCGCGCCGCGGCGCAGGCGCACCGCGATCTTCGCAGACTCGACATGCCGCCACGCCGCCCGAGCGCACACGCGCTCGCCTTCATCTTTACAACCGTCCTGATCGACAGCATCGGGTTCGGCATCATCCTGCCGGTGACGCCGGAGCTGATCATGGAGCTGACAGGGGCGGGCCTTTCGGCGGCGTCCACGTACGGCGGCTGGCTGCTCTTCTCCTACGCTGTCATGCAGTTCTTCTGCGGCCCGGTCGTCGGCAACCTGAGCGACAGATTCGGCCGGCGGCCGGTGCTGCTCGTCTCGTTAGGTGCCTTCGGTCTGGACTATGTGCTGATGGGCCTCGCACCGTCAATCTGGTGGCTCTTCGCCGGACGCATCATCGCCGGGGTCGCGGGGGCTTCCTTCACGACGGCCAATGCCTACATCGCCGACGTCACGCCGGCGGAGAAGCGCGCACAGAACTTCGGCCTCATGGGAATCGCCTTCGGAATGGGTTTCATCATCGGTCCCGCGCTGGGCGGCCTGTTAGGCGGCCTCGGCTCGCGGGCTCCCTTTTACGTCGCGGCTCTCCTCGCCCTGGCCAACGTCCTGTACGGATATTTCGTCGTCCCCGAATCGTTGCCGGCGGATAGACGGCGCCCCTTCCATTGGACGCGGGCCCATCCGCTGGGGACGCTGCGCCACTTGCGGCAGTATCCCGGCGTGATCGCCATGATTGCCGCGCTCTTCGTGTGGCAGCTGGCGCACCAGGCCCTGCCGAGCACCTGGACGTTCTATACGATGCTCAAGTTCCGCTGGTCGGAGGCGCTTGTCGGCGCTTCGCTGGCGTTCGCCGGCGTGACGATAGCTGTCGTGCAAGGGGGGCTGACGCGGCTTCTGGTGCCGCGCTTCGGCGAGCGCCGCGCAGCGCTTGTAGGCCTCGTCTGCGGCTCGTTAGGCTTCTTCGCGTACGGGCTGGCGACGCGCGGCTGGATGATGTACCCGGCCATGATCGTGGCCTCGTTAGGCGGCCTCGTCTATCCCTCGGTCAATGCCCTCATGTCGCAGCAGGTCTCCGAAAACTCCCAGGGCGAGCTCCAGGGAGGCGTCGCCAGCCTGTACAGCCTCTCCACCATACTCGGCCCGCCGTTCATGACGCAGATCTTCGCGTTCTTCACAGACGCCGGCGCCCCACTGCTGCTGCCGGGCGCACCCTTCTACAGTGCAGCGCTCCTCGCCCTGCTCAGTCTCGCGCTCCTCGCTCGCGCAGTGCGCCGCGCTGAACTCCCGGCGGCTGCACCTAGCGTCGTCGCTCCGGCGAGTCGCTGAAGCAGAGGGTCGCAGCGTAGCGCCGGCGGAAATGCGTCAGGTTGGCCGGCAGCTCCGCCAGCTCGAGACCCACAGCAGCAGCCCGTTGGGCGAGGTCGCTCGGGGAGACCTGCAACAGGACGGCGTCGGCGCGAGTACCGCGATAGCGGCGTAGCTCCCCGCCGATGCGGCGCAGCTGCGCCAATGGCTTGAAGCGCATCAGATCTACGAGGTCGTGCCAGCTCGCGTGCCCCGGCGCTACGAGGTCGGACACGACGACCCGGCCGCCGGCGGCCAGGAGCCGGCACCAATCGGAGAGCGCGGCCGTGAGGTCGCCGTGCGTCATGTATTGGACGACACTGTTCACGAGGATCAGGTCGAAACGCTCGGCTGCCGCCTGCTGGCCGGGAGGGAGTGCGTCTACTATGCGCACGTTCGTGTGCTGCGCTGTGGCAGAGCGGGCGAGTCGGCGGATATGCTCGTGCTTATCCCATCCCACAACCGATTGAACGTGCTGTGCCAGCGCCGCGGCGACGAATCCGAAGCCGCAGCCGTAGTCGAGGACGCGTGCGGAGGGTGAGACGCCGACGTCGCGCGCAAGGCGGCGCACGAATTCCAGCGCCTCGGCGCGATGGGCGCGCTCGTTAGGTACGGCTGATTCCCAGAAGTGGTCCCACGCATTCGCTCGCGCTGTCGCGGCAGGGGGACCGGCGTCTAACCGCATCTGCAGGCTAGCGCTTGGCCAATTCGGCCAGGGCGGCGCGGATGAGGTCGGGGGCGACGCGCTGCAATTGCGGCTGGCGTTCGACGACCGCTCGCACGGCGCGTTCGGCTTCGGACTGGGAATAGCCTAACGAGGAGAGCGCGCGCAGCGCGTCTTGCGCCGCTGCGTCGCGCGCGGCGCCGCCCTCGCCTTCCCGCAGGTCCCCGAGCTTGTCCGCGAGATCGAGTATCAATTGCTGCGCCTTCTTCTTTCCCACGCGCGGCACTGTCTGCAGCGTCACGATGTCGCGATCCTCGATGGCCCGCACCAGACGCTCCGCGCTCAACGTGGAGAGCATGCCTAGCGCCAGCGCCGGCCCTACTCCGGTGGCAGCCAGAAGCCGCCTGAAAACGCGCCGCTCGAGCGCCGCGACGAACCCGAACAAATGCCACTCGTCTTCCCGCACCACGAGGTGCGTGAACAGCGCCACCTCACCTCCGACATCGGGGAGCCCGTCGTAAGTCGAGAGGGGTATAGCCAGCTCGTACGCCACGCCGGCCGCCGTCGCCACCTCGATTCGATCTATCGCCTTCCTGACGAGGGTCCCCTGAACCTGGGAGATCATGTGAAGTGAGTGACAGCGGCGCTCCCCTCACGACTGTGCGCTGTGAGCCGCGCGAGGTGCGAGCGCATGAGGCACGTCACCGCAGCCGCGACGCCGTCAGCCGCGTCGCTGGGCTCGGGAGCGCTGCGCAGGCGCAGCAGCTGCGTTAACATGAACTGCACCTGCTCCTTGGTCGCCGCCCCGGTCCCGACGATCGCCTTCTTGATATCGGCCGGCGCCAGCGCGTGCACGGGGAGCGACGCAAGGCGTGCGGCCAGCAGGATGACGCCGCGTGCGTGGCCTAACGTGACTGTAGTGCGCACGTTCTTCTGATAGAAGACGTCCTCCACGGCCACCATGTCGGGACGATAGCGCGCGATGATCTCGCGCACTCCTTCGAAGATCTCGGCGAGGCGGCAGGCGAGGTCGTCCTTCGCTCGCGTGCGCAATACTCCGCACTCGACGAGCGATAACGCCCCCGTCGCCGGCATGCGAACGACGCCGTATCCTGTGACCGCGGTGCCGGGATCGATGCCGAGGCAGAGCACGCTGTACGTTAGGCGGTCATCGCCGATACGTCCATATCGAAATTGGCGTCCACCTTCTGCACGTCGTCCAGCTCCTCCAGCGCCTCGATTAGCTTGATCACACTTTCGGCGTCCTTCCCTTCCACGCGCACGCTTTGGCGCGGCACCCACGCTACTTCGGCGTCGCCGGGGGGGAAGCCTCGCGCGCTGAGGGCGGCTCGCACGGGGTGCAGGTCGGCCGGGGTGGTCGCGACTACGTACTGATCGTCCTCGCGCCGGAAGTCGCTCGCCCCTGCGTCGAGCGCTGCCTCGAGCGCAGCGTCCTCGTTAGGGACCCTGGCCGCCTCCAGATACAGCTGTCCCTTGCGCTCGAACATCCAGGCCACCGAATTGGCGGCGCCGAGGTTGCCGCCGTGTCGCGTGAGGCGATGGCGCACTTCGGCGACGGTGCGATTGGCGTTATCCGTCAGCGCCTGAATCATGAGCGCCACGCCGCCGGGGGCGAACGCCTCGTACAGAACATCGACGTAGTCCACTCCTTCCAGCTCGCCGGTCCCTTTCTTGATGGCGCGCTCGATGTTCTCCTTGGGCATGGAGGCGTTGCGGGCCGTATCGATCGCGGTTCGCAGCCGCGGATTTCCGTTAGGATCGCCGCCTCCCTGCTTGGCTGCGACGGTGATTTCGCGAATGAGCTTGGTGAAGAGGGCGCCGCGTTTGGCGTCGGCCGCGGCCTTGTAGTGCTTGATCTGCTTCCATTTACTGTGGCCGGCCATAGCGCGCGTGGACTCGTCGATCGCTCGTATCGGACAATCGAGATGCGTCAGGAATATGCAGACGAGAATCGTCAGGAATATACTTACTGGTGGCCCGCATCACCTTTCGCTACTGCAACTATTGACTCTCCGGCATTCACGCCGCCCGGGTGGCGGCGCGGCTGCGGCGCGAGCTGGCCGAAGAAGTCGACATGGTGCGTGGCCACTACGGTGAGTATAAAGTCCTCGTGGATGGCGACACGGTGATTGACGCAGGACTCCTGGCTCCGCTAGGCGTTTTGCCGTCGGCCAGGAAAATAGTGAACGCTGTGCGCCAGCGGCTGGCGCGCGTCGAGCGGCGCTGACGCGTGCTGCGCCATACGCCTTTCCATTCTCGCACAGCCGCACTCATGGAGGCGCAGCAGTGGCGCCGTTGGGCGGGCTACCTCGTGGCCAGTGCTTACGAGATGTCGCACGAGCGCGAGTACCACGCGATCCGCAGCTCGGCGGCGTTGTTCGACGTGTCGCCTCTGTACAAGTACGCGATCACGGGGCGCGATGCGGCGCGGCTGCTGGACCGCGTCGTGACGCGCGATGTGGCGCAGTGTCAGCCCTGCCAGGTGTTGTATACGCCGTGGTGTGATGCGCGCGGCAAGGTGTTGGACGACGGCACTGTGCAGCGCCTGGGCGAGCGACATTTTCGCCTAACGAGCGCGGACCCGAACATGCGCTGGTTGCACGAGAATGCCCGCGGCATGCAGGCGGAAATCGCCGACGAGTCGGAGCGGGTGGCCGCGCTGTCGCTCCAGGGACCTCTCGCGCGCGCCATCCTGGAGGAGGCGGCCGAGCGCGACCTGTCGTCGCTCAAGTTCTTCCGCATAACGAGCGCGACGCTGGGCGCCGCGTCCGTGACGATCTCGCGCACCGGCTATACCGGAGATCTGGGCTTCGAGATCTGGCTCGACAGGGAGGACGCGCCGGCAGTATGGGACGCGCTCATGCGAGCCGGTGCCCCGTACGGTATCACACCGGCAGGCATGCTGGCCCTGGACATCGCGCGCATCGAGGCAGGGCTCATACTGCTGGACGTGGATTACATCTCCGCGCGCAAGGCTCTGATCCCGTCGCAGCTGTCGTCACCGTACGAGCTCTCGTTAGGCTGGACCCTCGCTAAGGACAAGCCTGCCTTCAACGGCGCCCGCGCCCTGCGCGAGGAAGCCGCTCGAGGACCGTCCTGGCGCCTGGTCGGCCTCGCCGTCGACTGGACGTCAGTCGAGCGCGAGTTCGAAACGCTCGGCCTCGCGCCGCACCTCCCGTCGACGGCATCGCGCATCAGTGCCCCAGTCTATGCGGGCGGCCGCCAGATAGGCTACGCGACATCCAGCACATGGTCGCCCCTCCTCAAGCGCTACATCGCGCTGGCACACCTCGAGGCCCCCTCCTCCTCCGCGGCGATGGGCAGCGAGGTCGAGCTGGAGATCACCGTGGAGCACAGGCGCCGGCGCGCGGCGGCGCACGTGCGGCCGCTGCCGTTCTTCGATCCGCCGAGGAAACGCGCGTGAGGAACGCTCGCTCACGCTACGACGCGATAGTCATCGGCGGCGGGCACAACGGACTTGTGTGCGCGGCATATCTGGCGCGCGCGGGGAAGCGGGTGTTGGTCTGCGAGAAGCGCCACCTCGTCGGCGGGGCGGCCGTGACGGAGGAGATCGTTCCCGGCTTCAAGTTCTCGGAGTTCTCATATGTGGTGAGCCTGCTGCGGCCGGAGATCATCCGCGAGCTGGACTTGTCCGCGCACGGGCTGCACATCCTGCCGCTCGAGTCGACGATCACGCCCATGCCTAACGGCAACTATCTGGCCGCCTGGGGCGATCACGACGAGTCGCGGCGCGAGCTGTACAGGCACTCTCAGCTCGATGCGGACGCCTACGACGAGTTCGCTCTGCTCATGCATCACATGGCGCA
>JBQTJS010000283.1:0-4527 GCA_052386875.1 Gemmatimonadaceae bacterium | reverse complement strand
CCGGCGTCGCGTTCTCTCTTGGATGGGCGACACGCACGCCCGGGGAATCGCTGGATGACACACTGCAGCGGGCCGACAAGAACCTGATAGCCGTGCGCGTGCTGACCCGGAGCGGCGATCCCACACGTCTCCCGGCCGAGATGGAACGGCGGCGCGGCCAGCCCGGGTAGCATCCGCCAGGGCCGTCTCCCCATCCCCCTCCGTCTCGCGTGTGCAAGTTTGGCTGTGTCGTGACGTCTCCGGGGCAGACCTTTGCCAGGAAGACGAATGCACAGGATGCTCCGTACCTCCAGCTGGGCGCTCGCCCTGGGACTCGCGGCCGCGGCGGCGAGCCCTGCCGGCTCGCAGGGGCGCGTCATACCACGCCCGTGTGTCGGTCCGCTGCCGACCCCGCGGCCGCCTTGTCCGCCTAACGCGGAGTGCATAGCGCCGCAGTTCCGCTGCGGCCCATTTCCGATCGAGCGCACGTTCAGCGAGGTGCAGGCGCACCTCGACGGCCGCGTGGTGCGCTACGAGATCACCGAGAAGTTTGTCAACCGCGGCGGCGGGCTCGGCGAGGCGGATTACATCTTCCCGCTGCCGATGGGTGCCGCGTTCGAAGATCTGCGTCTGGAGATCAACGGCGAGCTGGTCGCCGGTGAGACACTCGCGGCCGACAGAGCGCGCGGTATCTACGAGGAGATCGTGCGGCGGCAACGCGACCCGGCCCTCGTGGAGTGGATGGGCCACGGTCTGCTGCGGGCGCGCATCTTTCCGCTGAATCCGGGCGAAGAGAAGAAAGTAGTCGTGCGCTTGCGCACACTCGTTAGGCGCGAAGGCGCGGCGCTGCGAGTCGATTATACGCGCGGCAGTGACCCGTCCGGCGCGGCCGGCCTGGCGAACATTGCAGTGGCGCGGGGCGGCGAGCGGCCCGATGAGGAAAGAGCCGCCGGCTGGAGCCGCTTTACGCTCACTCTCCCGCGCGGGGCACAGCTGGGCGACCCCTACTCGCCCACGCACGCGCTGCGCGAGCGCGAGCGCGCCGGGATGCGCGAAGTAAGTGCGTCCGGGACAGCGCCGACAATTACGATCCTGCTGCCGCTACGGCACCCTAACGAGGCATCGGTCACTGTCGTCTCGCACGCCCCCGACCGCGCCGACGGCTATGCTGCCGACGGCTATGCTCTCATCAACATCTCACCGCCGCCGGCGCGCATGCGGCCGCTGGCGCGCGATGTCACATTTGTACTGGACGTCTCCGGCTCCATGCGGGGACGCAAGCTGGAGCAGGCAAAAGCAGCGGGACGCGCCTTGCTGGAGTCGCTCGCCGGCGGTGACAGGTTCCGCGTGATCGACTTCGCGACAGATGTGAACTCCTTCCGCAACGGCTTCGTCGCCGCCGGCGGCGACAACGTCCGCGAGGCGCGGCGCTACATCGACAACCTCCGTGCGGAAGGCTCCACCAACATCTCCGCTGCATTGGAGGAGGCGCTCGACGTGGCTGCGGCTCGCGAGCGGGTGCCGATCGTGGTGTTTCTGACTGACGGCGAGCCAACGGCCGGCGAGAGGGATCCGGACGCGATTGCCGCAATGGCGGCGCGGCTGCGCAATAACGCGCGAGTCTTCAGCGTGGGCGTCGGAGCGGAGGTGCATGCAGGATTGATCGAGCAGTTGGCGCTGGAGGGCCGCGGCACGGCGCACTTTGTGAGCGCCACCGAGTCGGTAGAGCACGCGGTTTCGCTGCTCGCGCAGCGCCTGCGGAGCCCGGTGTTAGGCAACGTGCGTGTGCACGCGGACGGCGTGCGCTTGGCACATCTCCTGCCGGTGCTCCCCAGCGACCTGTTTGCCGGACAGGACCTCGTCCTCCTGGCGCGTTACAGCGGGAGCGGCAACGCGCGCCTCGAGGTCACAGCCGATGGGCCGAACGGCGCTTTGTCGTGGAGCCGCGACGTGCAGTTCGCGGAGCGCGAGCGTGGCAACGCGTTCGTGGCGCGGCTGTGGGCGGCCCAGCGGCTGGGTTGGCTGGCCGCTGAAAAGCGCAAGCGCGGCGGGTCCGCCGAGCTGGACGCGGAGATCAAGTCGTTAGGCGAACGCTTCGGTATCCCCACGGAGTTCTCATCGTATCTGGTTCTGGAGCCGGGGATGCAGGTTGCCCAGGACATGCGCCGCGATCTGCGTGCGCCGCAGCCGGCGACTGTAGAAGGCGCGGAACGTAGCGGCCAAGCGACTGGAGCAGTGGCCCGGCCTTTCGCGTCCGGCAGCGTGAGGCTGGAACAACTTGTTGTCACGGGGAACGCGGCCCGGGAGCAGGAATTCGCGGCGGCGAAACGCGCCGCGAGCCAGCGGGACACGAGATCGCTGGCAACGCTGGACTCCGCCGGGGCCGTGGACGAGGGCAGGAGCGCGACGCGCCGAGTGGAACATCGCATCTTCCGGCTGGTCGACGGGGTATGGACCGATGTGAATTATGCCGCGAACATGCGAACTGTGCGCGTGAAAGCCTTCTCCCCGCTTTACTTCGAGCTGGTCCAGCGCCTCAGCGGCCTGGGGGCCGTTGTCGCGTTAGGTGAGCGGCTCGTCGTGGCCGGCAAAACCGTCGCTATCGAGCTGACGCCGGCCGGTGCGGAACGCCTCTCCGAAGGCGAGCTGCTCGCCGTTGCGCGCGATTGGTGATCATGCAGAACGCCGAGCTGGAGCGTCTGTTCAAGGCGTATCACGAGGCGCTGGTGCGCTACCTGACGCGCCGGCTCGGCGATCGGGACTGGGCGGAGGAGATCGCGCAGGAGACATTCCTGCGCGCCCTGCGCCAGCGGGGGCAGGGAGAGGCCGGAGGCCTAACGAATGAGCGCGCCTGGCTCTTCGCCGTGGCTACGAACCTGGTGCGCGACGAGGCACGTCGCGAGGACCGCAGGCGCCAACGCCTGCGGCTCCTGGCGGACGAGATGCGTGAATCTCACGTGGAGGCTCCCGAGAGTGCCCTGGAGAGGGCGCAGGAGGCCGCCATGGCACGTAAGGCAGTGGACGCGCTCGCCGAACGGGACCGTCACGCGCTGCTCATGCGCGAAGAGGGTTTGAACTATGAGGAGATTGCTGAAGCGCTGGGTCTTTCAGTAGGATCGATAGGCACAACACTCGCGCGGGCACGGCGGCGGCTCGTGGAGACGTACGAGACTATGCAGCGCGACATGCAGCGGCGCGCTGGAGGTGGACATGCAGCATCTTGACGAAGGGACTATTCACGCCTGGTTGGAGGGCGCGCTCTCACCTAACGAGGCTGCGCGAGCCGAGTCGCATGTGGCCGAGTGCGCTGTGTGCGCTTCCGCCCTGGCTGAAGCGCGCGGCATGATCGCTGCCGCTTCGCGTGTGTTGGCCGCACTGGATGACGTCCCGGCGCTGCGTACCGCGCCGTTGCCCGTGACCGGTTTGCGCCGGGGATGGTGGCGCCGTGCTGGCATGGGGTACGCAGCGGCTGCCACTCTGCTGCTCGCGGCCGGCACCACGCTCGTCCTGCGAAGTGCCGGCAACGATGTCTCGCTGCGTGACGACTTGCGGCCCGCGGCGACAAGCGTGCCGTTGGAGTCACTGCGCGACAGCGCGGCGGCCCAGGAGCAGGCTCGGGAGCGTGCAAGCGCGACCCGCTCGGCCGCTGCTGCGCTTGAGGACAGCTCGCGCCCGGCGAAGCGGAGTCGCAGGAAGGGAGAGAGCGAGGATTTGAGCACCGATCGCGTCGTGCCGCTGCCAGGCGCTATGCCGCGGCCCGCGGCGCCGGTTGCGCCTCCGCCTGCCGTTAGGCAGCGGGACGAGAAGGCCGAGGCACCTGCCGCACAGGCCGCGGGCGATCCTCTCACGAAGGTTGTAACCACGAATATTCAGGGCCGCGTGATCAATGCGGCGACAGGGGTGCCGATAGCGCACGCGGCTGTCACGCTGGATAGCAGCAGGCAAGCGGCACTTACGGACAGCGCCGGCCGTTTCGCATTGCGCGATCTGCCGTTAGGCACGTACATGGTGAACGTGCGCGCGATAGGATATGTGGCGCTGCAGCACGAGGTGGAGGTCGCCGGCGCCGACAGCGTAACGTTGGGATTCGCCATGCGCGCGTCCGAGCTGCGGCTTTCGGAAGTAGTGGTAACCGGCGCTGCGGCGGCGATGCCACGCGGCGCGGCGCGGGAGGGCGCTGTACAAGGGCGGCGCGACTCGGCGTCCGCAGTGGATCGCCGCGAGTTTGCCGCGCGAGTGGCGTCCCCTTCTGAGGAAAACAAGGCAGGGGCGTGTTTCGTGCTGCGCGCGGGGACCGATTCACTTGCCGTATCGCCGGCGTGGACTGCGTCTCTTCCACGCCGCGTCCTGCTCGGAGCGGCACCGAGCGATCTAAAGGAGCGCGAAGCGGCGCGTCCAAATCGGGCGCACACACTCGAGGGGACCGGCCGCGCCGAGTCGTGGCGTTTTGTCGGGGACTCGCTGGAGCTGGTGTGGACCGACGGGCCGCGTCGCTTCACAATGCGCGCCGCCCATAACGAGTCAGGATATGCCGGGACGCTCGTGGGC
>JBQTJS010000282.1:0-2128 GCA_052386875.1 Gemmatimonadaceae bacterium | reverse complement strand
GCGAAGCCGGCGGGGCCTCTGAAGATCGCATGCGGCGGTATCTGGCCGGCGAACACCATCCGCAGCAAGCGCTTCTACCGCGCGTTATGTGGATAGCCGCAGACGGCGAGTCCCCGATCGGTTACATCGCGGGGCACCTCACCCGCCGTTACGGTTGTGACGGCGAGCTGCAATGGATCTACGTCGTCGCCGAGCACCGGCGAACTCAGGTCGCCTCGACATTGCTGCGTCTTCTGACGGAGTGGTTTCTCGAGCACGGAGCACGCCGCGTCTGTGTCGACGTCGGCGATGATGCAGCACGCCCATTCTACAAGCGTCACGGTGCTGTGGATTTGAACAAGCACTGGATGGTGTGGAACGACATCAGTCAGGTTCTCACGACGTCAGAAGCCGGAGAGGTATAACATCCGTTCCGCTGATCGGAACGAAAGACTCAGTAGATTCAACAGTACGCCCGGATTCCGGCGCTGAATTGGCGCGACTGGCGTGTAAGTCGCTCCCAGTGAGATCGTCGGCTGTGGCAGATGCTGCCGCGGCTGCACGGGCTTCGTCGATAGGAACGTGGCGATCCACCGCGCGCGTTAGGCGACCCCATACCCGTCGTGCCGGACTGGCCGCAGTTTCTCCGGGGATGCCTGCGCTATCGCGAGTCCCTCGACCTTCAGGCTCCTAACGCGCCGCGCAGTGAAGACGAATTCGCGGAGTGACGCACAACCTCATGCACGCACTGTGCACTCGAGGGCCGTCCAGCACCGTTAGGCAGCGCACTCGGACGGCCGAAACGCCCCGGATAGCCGCTCTGGCTGCTCGACTATAACTGTCCGCGAACGCCGCGTCGGGGCATCGGCATCCCCAAGTCCAAACGTATGTCTCCCTCCCATCCGCTCTCCTTCCCCTTCCCCTTCCCCTTCCCCTTCCCCTCCCCTTAGCGCCGCGCTGCTACGGGATACAGATTCCAGCGCCTCAGTCAGGAGCCTTGATGCGCCGCGAGTTCGTCATCGCCGCTGTACATGCATTGCTGATCGCCAGCGCCGCAGCCCCCGCAGCCAGCGCAGCCACCGCAGCTGCGCAACCCGGCCGCGGGCGCGCTACCCCTATCCAGCCCGGCGAACTGTGCCCTGCCGGTACAACCGAAATCCGCCCCAACCTCTGCCTCGGGCCGGAGACGCCTGCACCGAGCATCCTGGAGTATCGCCCGAAGTCGACGCTCGTCACGCCGGCGCATAACGTCCCGCGGGCGAAGTTCCCGGCCATCGACTTCCACGGGCACCCAGGCAACCAGCTCGCATCCGCGCAAGGACTCGAGCAACTCGGGGATGCGCTCGACAGCTTGAATGTCCGGATAATCATCGCGGCCAACAACTACTCGGGTGATCAGCTCAAAGGTGTCGTGGCGGCGATCCGCGGCTCGCCGCGGATGAAGGACCGTGTCCGCGTTCTCACAGGCATCAGCTTCCGCGACATGAGCCCCGGTTGGCAACAGCGCGTCATCTCACAACTCGAGGCTGATGTTGCCGCGGGCGCCGTCGGCGTCGGTGAGATCGGCAAGGGATTCGGCTTGTCTATAACGAAGCCTGACGGGACTCGCCTGAAGCTCGACGACCCCGACCTGAAGCCGATCTGGGACGCTTGTGCGCGTCTGGGGCTGCCGGTGTTCATTCACACGGCGGATCCGCAGGAGTTCTTCAGGCCTGTCGACCTAACGAACGAACGCTGGCTCGAAATCTCTCTCTTCCCCGAACGGCGCTTCGCCGCGGATCGCTTTCCGGGCTTCGACGCGCTCATGACGGAGCGCGACAACCTCTTCCGCAACAATCCGAAGACAACGTTCGTCGCGGCGCACATGGGATGGCACGCCAACGACCTCGGCCGGTTAGGCAAGATGCTCGCGGAGATGCCTAACGTGTACACTGAAGTCGGCGCTGTGCTCTACGACATCGGTCGCCAGCCGCGCGGCGCGCACGACTTTTTCGTCAAGTTCCAGGACCGCATCCTCTTCGGCAAGGACTCCTTCCAGCCGGAGGAGTATCCGTACTACTGGCGCGTGTTCGAGACGCGCGACGAGTACTTCGACTACTACAGAGGATATCACGCCTTCTGGAAGCTGTACGGCATCGATCTCCCTGAC
>JBQTJS010000281.1:0-1603 GCA_052386875.1 Gemmatimonadaceae bacterium | reverse complement strand
TGCTGCCGTTGGCCGGCTGCGGACTGCACCCCAAGGCCGTGGGCGTGGCCGTCGGCGCTGCCGTGGGTGCCGGCGTGGGCGCAGCGCTCGGCGGCTGCCCCGTAGTCCGACCCGGCCAGCCGGCGCCGAGCGGCGATCGCCTAACGACTACCGGCGGCGCGGCTGTGGGCGCAGCTGTCGGCGGGGCCGCCGGCCTGCTCGTGGCGTCGTTCCTTCAGCCGGAGGAGGAAGGCCGCGTCTATGAAGCACGGCGCTTTCTCGTCCTGATCGCCCTGGCCCCTGCCGATGCGATGGCAGCCACGGCGCAGTCACTCGCCATTGCCCGCGGCGTGGTGGTGGAGCGAGTGACCCCGATCCCGCTCACCGGCGACGGGCTCGTGATCTTTCGCATCATCGACGGCCGCTCCGTCAGAAGCAAGGTCGCAGAGTTCCAGCGGTTGCCCGTAGTGCGCATGGCGCTCCCGGACTTCGTCTACGAGGCGAACGTGCACTGCCCGGCAGCTGCCGAGCAGCAGCGTGGATTGCATTACGGGAGCCGCATCATTCGCGCCGACCGGCTGCGCGCTACGACCACGGGCCGCGGTGTGACCATCGCGTTGATTGATACGGGACTGGATAGCGAACTCGAGGCCCTGCGCGCCAGCATCGCCGACACAATCGACCTAACGGGAACAGGTTTCGGCAAGGACCTGCACGGGACGATGGTCGCCGGCGTTATGACGGCGCGCGCAACCGGCGCGACGGCGATCGACGGCGTAGCACCGGACGCGCGACTCGTCGCCATCAAGGCATGCAGACCCGTTCACGCAGATCGCGCACCGGCTCGCTGCCTAACGAGCCTGCTGGGTGTGGGCGTAGACCGCGCCGTGTCGGCGGGGGCCCACATACTCAACATGAGTGTCGCCGGGCCGCAGGACCCGCTCCTCCAGCGCGTCGTTGCCGCCGCAGTACGAGAAGGAAGGGTAGTCGTCGCGGCTGCCGGCAACGGCGGGCGCCGCGCCAGGCCGGCCTACCCCGGCGCGCTGGCGGACGTCATCGCCGTCACCGCGATCGATGTGCAGGAGCGGCTGTACTCCGCGGCCAACCGTGGTGAGTACGTTGACGTCGCAGCGCCCGGCGTCGACATCATTACGCTCGCTCCCAGCAATCGGACCGTAATCACGTCGGGAACCTCGATCGCGGCCGGATACGTGTCGGCGACACTGGCTCTGCTACTCGAGGATGCTCCAGGTCCGGCACGCAATGCCGCTGCGCTCCGTGCCGCGCTGGAGCAGACCGCTCGGGATCTGGGTCGCACGGGGCGCGACCGGGACTTCGGCCACGGGTTGATCGATGCGTGTCGAGCTGTCGAGCGCGTGAGGGGCGGGCCGATCGCCGCGTGCCTCGGGACGTAGCGCCAGTTTGAATCGCACTATGGCCCGCGCGCGTTAGGTATCCTACTGCAAGCCTGACACTTAAGGCGCACCAGTGCCGAGTTGAGGAGGTAGTGGATGGCCCGGCGGGGGCACGCGAGGAGTACCGCACGCCTGCCTAACGCCTTAATCTCAGCCGTTGGTCGCGCTGCTGCTCACAGCGGCTGAAAGACGGCGCTGAGATCGATTCG
>JBQTJS010000280.1:0-3183 GCA_052386875.1 Gemmatimonadaceae bacterium | reverse complement strand
GTTGTCCGCGATGCGCACAGCGACCGGCTCGGCGCCGTTCACGCGAATGCTGTACGTGCCGGAGTAGACGACCGCTGTGAAATCGAGGCGGAAGGTGGCGCGGCAGGACGCAAAGGAGCCTAACGAGCGCGCCGTGCGCCGCAGGACTGTGGCTCCGGCCGCATCGACGACGTTGTACGTGACGTGTGGCAGCGAGTCCAGCGCGCAGAGGACCGCGGCCTTGGGCGCCTGCGGGAGGTAGCCGAGCTGGTTGGCGCGGATAAAGAGCCGCGGCTCGCGGCGCTGCGCGCCGCCTTGCAGCGTTAGGCACGCCGTGAGCATGAGTGCTCGGAGTACGTTGTCGGGCTTGCTTCGCAGGTCCATCGTTTACGCCGAGTGCGGATCACCCTTGGCGACGCCGCAACCTCGCGAGTCGCTCGCGGACCTCGCGCACCTTGGGCTGCAGCTCCGGATCAGCATCCTTCCAGAGGTCCACAAACTTCACGTAGTGCGATTCGGCGTTGGCTGTGTCGCCGCGAGCTTCGTAGAGTTCCCCCGCACGCTTGTGCGCTCCCGCCCGAAAACGACCATCAAAGCCCGGCAGGAAGTCCGGCGTTGTAAGAAAGCGTGAGTAGTATGCGAGAGCCGAGTCAGCTTGACCCGCAAGGTCGAACGCGTTTGCGAGTTCGATCAGCGCGCGGTGATCCTGGATTGCGAAGCCGCGGTCGGCCTCGCGCAGATCGGCGATCGCTTCGGGGAAGCGCCCGCCGGCCAGTGCCGACCAGGCCCGCATGCGGGCTCGGTGTGCGTCCGGGGTCATCAATCCAAGCTCGGAGATGTCCCTTTCGAAGCCCGCGAGCGCATCCTTCGCGAGCTGGGGATCACGCAGGGCAACGGCAACCTGCGCCAGCTCATTCCACGGCCGGGATGCCGGCTGGATCTGCGAGATAGGCGTCCGGGCCAGCGCGGTGCGCAATATGGCCCGACCGCGCTCGACGTCCTGAAGAAAGAAGGCGGTGCCTAACGCGGAATCGATGGCCGCGCGCAGGGGACGATCGGCTCCCCGACTGGCGCGGAATACGGCTGCATGCTCCTCCCCGCTCCAGCGCAGACCGTCGCGCACCTTGCCGCGGAGATACGACGTGCGTGCGAGGAACTGCGCCGATCGCATGCCGTGCAGCATCCGTCGAGCTGCGCGGAACGTCGTCCGGGCGACCGAGTCCGCGCCGTCAACGTCACCACGACCCCAACGGCCGGCCCACTCCCCTTCCCAGAGGTCCTCGTGCTCCGGTAAACGTTCGCGGTAGCGAGCCAGCGTCGATTCGGCGGCGTCCGGTTGGCCAAGGCGCAGTTGTGCCATCATGAGGTTCATGAACGTTCTGCCAAACGGTCGCGCCTCCTCGCTTGCCTTGCGATAGGCAGCCGCTGCCTTTGCCCACTCGCGCTTCTGCATATTATGGACGCCCAGATTGTTCGTTGCAGTAGCGTTGTCCGGATCGGCCTCGAGCAGGGCTTCGTAAGCAGCGATCGCTTTTTCGCGATCCGGTTCGGGACCGTTGCTGTGGTAATAGGCTTCGGTGAGTAGCCGCTCACCTTCACTCAGGCGCTCGCGATGTAGGTACGCGCGACTCGCGGCGCTGATGCTGCGCGGCCGGTCAGTGCCGAGGTTTGATACCACCACAGCGATCTTACGCCACGCCATGGCGAAAGCACTATCCAGCGCGACCGCTTCCTCGAGCGCGGAGAGGCCACGATCGGTGTCACCCACTTCATCGGTGAGTCGCACCCCGTCCACATAGCGTCGCAGTGCCGCGAGTGACGGCGTGGTAACGCGCTCCAGCGCCTTGGTATCGCGGATATCTTTGAGCGATTCGCCGATCTTGCCGCGGATGTCGCGTGACAGCTTGCCTAACGCGCTTATGAGATCGCTCTCGGCGGCGGCTTCGCGCCGAAAGGTCTCCAGCTCGGCGCCGTCGATGGCAGAGACAAGCCGCGTGGAGACGACGTAGCCCCCACCAAGCTTCACAACGGAGCCGTCGAGGACAGCCTTGGCGCCTTCCCGCGTGGCAATCTCCCGCGCCAGCGCGAAATCAACGGCGTGCTCGGGGGGCCGCTGCATGAGCCGCAGGATCTCGCGCACGCTGGCTCGGGTCAACACCTTGAAGGAACTCGATTGGCCCAGGTCCGTGCGCAGCGCCTCGGCGACCGTGGTACCTAACGTGGAGTCATCGGCCGGTCCCTGGAAGTCCGCGACGACGACGGTTTCGTTGGCGTTTAACTTGCCGGCGGCCATGAGTGAGCCGGCCGGGCCTATGCCTAACGCGCGCATGACCATGAAGGCAATCACCAGGACCGCGAAGGTGCCGACCGCGATCGCCCCGCCCATCCACGTGCGCCGCCACGATACATGCGGGCTGGCCCTGAGCGCCAGGGAGGCCATGGTTCCGTGGCCCGACGGCGACCCGCCCGGCGTGAACGCCGGTGTCGTCGTGTAGGCCCGGCGCGTCGCCCGCTGCACGTACCAGGTGAGTCCGATCACGGGAAGCCCCGCCAGCATTACGCCTAACGAGCCGGGAAAGACCCAATCCGGCAGCCCGATCGATTCAGTCGCGGCCCAGGACGTAAGCGCTACCACAGCTGCGGCTCCCGCCCACAGCGCCAGCGCGCGCCCCAGCCGGATGTGACTTCCCAGGAGCACCGCCGGCGCTGCGTCCGCGGCACCGCTCGACGTCACCGCATCGAGGACGCGGACAAGATCGGCCGCCGTTTGCGGGCGCCGCGCCACGTCCTTTTCCAGGCAACGCATGACCAGGTCGGCCAAGACCGGAGGCGTGTCGGCGCGCAGCTCGCTGATCGGCCGGGGTGCTTCCGAAAAGTGCGCGCTGATCATCCTGGCCGGCGTGCTACCGGCGAACGGCGGCCGGCCGGCGAGAAGCTCGTACGCCATCGCGCCGTACGAATAGATGTCGGCACGATTGTCCACGTTAGGATCGCCGGCTGCTTGCTCGGGAGCCATGTAGGCGGGCGTTCCGATCGACTGACCGGTCCCGGTGAGCATGGTGCCGGCTCCGCCGTCACTGCGCGCAGCCGTAATAGCTTTGGCGATCCCGAAGTCAGTGACCGTTGCACTGCTTCCAGCCAGGAGGACGTTGTCAGGCTTGATGTCGCGGTGCACCACGTTGTGGCCGTGCGCGAACTCGAGCG
>JBQTJS010000279.1:0-5820 GCA_052386875.1 Gemmatimonadaceae bacterium | reverse complement strand
GCCCCTCGCCGACAGCATCGTATATGCCGTCGCCAATCTCGTGAGCGGCGTCGTCTGGACACAGGACGAGCACTTCGACGGGCTGGCGGATGTGAAGTATTATCCGCGCCGAGCGCGCTAGTCTATTTGCGGCGCGCGGAGCGCGCTTCCTCATGGTGTTTCAGGAATGGATACCCGGTCATAACGTCCGCCTGCCTAACCAGTAACCAGCCCCTGCGCCAAGCCCTGCGCCAATCCACAACGGCCACCACCATAACGTCGGCTGGATGAACGCAAGACACGCGAGCGCGACCCACTGAACGCCAATCGCCGCTAAGCTCCGCCCGCCCCGATACGCCCGCACGCCGGCCAGCGCGCTCGGCGCGAAGAGTAGACCCAGCCACAGCATGTCACCCAACGCGCCGGCGCCGGCCCCAAAACCGCGATTGAACGGGAGCAACGTCGCCCAAAGGCGCGCCGCCGATATCCGGATAGTGCTCGCCACGTTCTCCTCGGCAACACCGATCGCCCGCAGCTGCAGAACATCGCCGGACCGGATCGCGCGGACCGCCACCGCTGAGCGCACATCGCCGCCGAACGCATGCTCCAACGCAAAGATCGGCTGGCGCAATCCCAGGCGCACGGCGTTCGCCCGGTAGCGCACGACGAGTGCGTCATCCTGGCGGCCAAACATGAATACTTCTCCAGCGCGGAGCGCGAGACGCCCGACGATCGCGATTCCGCGCCGCCGCGGCCGCGGACCCGGCAACACCTCGCCGCGTACATCGATGTCACCCTCGAAAAACGCGGCAGGAAGCTGCGAGGGCTGCAGGCGCACCGCGGCAGGGGTGTCGCTGCCGTTCACCTCCAGCGCTCGCAGACTCCCTTCGAAAGGGAGGTATCCCCGGCGCTGTGGCTGCCACTGCGAGAAAGTCTCGACGCGCGGAACTCGCACCTGCACCGCCCAGGCGCCGAATGCCAGCGCACCGGTTGCGAACAAAACCGAGCCCCAACAAACAGCGCGCCAGGCAGCCGGCGGCGCCGACGCCAGGTACCTAAAGGCTCGCACCAGCCCTACACCGAGCGCACCGCCTAACGAATTCGCGACGATGTCCGACAGCGATGGATCGCGACCGGTGACAGCGATCAGCTGCGTCACCTCGATCGCTGTCGAAAAAGCCAGGGATGCCGCCAACACGCGCGGCAGTGCGACACCCCGCCATGCCAATAAGGCGCCGAGTGGGATGAAGAGGGCCGCGTTCAGCAGCAGATCCTGCGTCCCCAGCTCGGTGCACGCGATGCACCAGTCGAACCGGCGCCCCCCCTCTCGGAGAGGCTCGGTCGGCGTGAGCGTAAGGGCGAGGACCGCGGCGAACCACGCGGCCGTGAGCAGGTATCCCCAGCGCCGCGACTGTTGCGGGTCAATTCTCAGCATCGCTGCCATGCCATCACGTTAACAAGGCTGTTATGCTTGGCTAACTGGACCGCGTGACGCCCGCTCCTCCCCCGTACCCTCGTTCGGCAAGCCACACGCTTCTTGTTCACGAGTAGCTCAGCACAATCGCGCGCCACGTGGCTCCTCGTGTTGGGGCTGATTCCGTTCGGCGTTCTCGCTGCTTACCACTGGACGTGGGGGGCGCCGATCGGTGCGGGTGATCACTCGCAGTACTTGGCGCACGCCCTTGCCGTAGCGGAAGGGCGGCCATACGCCGACGTGGGCTACATCCCGCACGCGTATGCTCCAATGGTGGCTCCGCGGGCGTACCCACCCGGCTTGCCGCTAACGCTGGCTCCGATTGTCGCACTCGGCGGCGTCGAGTCCCCGCTGATCCGTGTTCTGATGCTGCTGAGCGCGGTGGCGTTCGGCTACTTCGCCTACCGTCGTTTGGCATTGTCAGTCGCCGCGTGGCAGGCCGCTCTGGCGGCCGCGATCAGCGTCTTCGCTGTCGAAGCGCTCAACGGCACGCTGGTGCCGATCTCCGATGTGGGAACGGCGGCACTGTTGTGGGCGATCATACTCGCCGCCGATACCGCCAAGGGATGGACGGCGCGGCGCTGCGCGCTTGTCACCGCGTTAGGCTTCGCGGCCATGGCCTATCGCGTGCCGGCCGCCGTGATCGTTCCGGCGCTGGCCGTACACGCGGTTCTCACCTGGAAGCAGCACAACGGCCGCGCCCTCCTACCGGCTGCCATCTGGTCCGCCGTAGGGGGGGCACTGCTCGCGTTAGGCATCTTCCGCCTCCCCTACTGGCGCTATCTCGTCCCCGACCTGGCGGACATCGGCGGGCGCATCGCCAATGTGCTGAGGATCTACAGCGTCGGCCTGTTCGAGGCCGAGCTGTATCCATTCGCCGCCAACTCCCTCAACGACGCCTACCACGCGATCGCCACTGTTGCTGTGATCGCCGGTGCAGGGGTGCTCCTCTGGCGCTCGCGCCGCAGCATGCTGGCCGCTGTCAGCATCCTCTATCTCGTGCTCTTGTTCATGTCGCCGGCGATAGACAGCCGCTATCTCTGGCCGCTTTTTCCGGTCTTCGCGGCGGGACTAGTGGTCGGGCTGCATGGCGCCGTTAGGCTCGCGTTCATGCCTTTCAGCAGACGTCAGGCCGGTCCGGCCGCAGTTACAACCGGCGCTGCGCTACTCATACTGTTCGCTGCCTTGCGTCAGCAGCTTCAGATCCCCGAGCGTCCGTCGCTCGATCGCAACCCGGACGCGGCGGCAATGTTCGCCTGGCTGCGGGCGCAGCGCGAGCGCGAACCGATGCGTGTCATGTTCCACAACCCGCGCGTGCTGACGCTTGCGACGCGCGTGCCGGCGATGCCGGCACTGGTCCTCTCGCCCGCCGCGACGATGCGCGCGATCCGCGAACGTGAGATCACCCACACTGTTTGGCAGATAGCCGAACTGCGCGAATGTCGCGCGCGGCTTGCCAACGCGCTCCCGTCAGAATTCCCGGATCGCTTTGCCCTGGACTATGAGAATCGGACCTTCCGGGTCTATCGCGTTCTCGAAGGGTACGAGCCCACCGACACGACTGACTATACTCCGGAGGAGAGGCGGCGCGCACTTTGCCGTCGCGTCGGCGCGTAATCGCTAGTTGCAGAGCGCTGTTCGCGTGATCGCTACGTGCTCACTGCTGTTGCGGGGGGAGGAGGTCTGCCGTCTTCGCACGCGACGCCCTCGGCGAGCCTAATGAACCAGCCCAGAGTCAGAGTTGGAATAGTTGGCGCGGGGGCCGTAACGGCAGGCTCGCATCTCCCCGTCCTCGTGAACCTGCCGGCGGTCTCCGTGGAGTGGATCTGCGACCGGTCCGGGAGCACGGCGGCCGCCGTGGCAAGGTCGTACGGCGTGGCGGCAAGCTACAGCGATGTTGCGCAGTGCCCGGATGTGGACGTGGTACTTGTGGCGACCCCCGTCGGGTCGCGCCGCGAGCTTGTCCCGAGTGTATTGGCGCGTGGGTGGCATGCCTTCTGTGAGAAACCCTTCGCCCTCACACTCGCGGAGCACGATGCCTACATCGCGGCCGCGAGACGGCACGGCGTGGAGATCGCTGTGGGCCAGATGCGGCGGTACGCCACGCCGACGGCGACGGCTCGCTCGCTCCTGCAGCGCGGGTTTCTCGGTCCGGTCTTACGCGTTGCTGCGGCAGAAGGGGCGCGCGTGCGGGCTACCGGCCGAGGTGTCGGCTGGCACATGACCGATCCATCGGAGGGCGGGGGTGTCCTGATGGAGACGGGCTCGCACCTAGTCGACCAGATGCTGTACGTGCTCGATGTAAGGGACGCATCGTTACGCGAAGCGTCGCAGCGCCGGCATCTCGGTCTCGAGTTGGCCTCGTCGCTTGTTGCCGACATCGTCACGGCGCGCGGCGAAAACGTGGAGTGTCGCATCGACCTGAGCATGCTCGACGATCTGTGCAACGGGGTGTTCGTCGAGTTCCCGAACTATGTGCTGAAGATCGGCCTTTTCTTCGAGGATGGCCTTTCGCTGATAACGCGCGAAGGGGAGACCCTGTGCGAGATTGTGCCCACGGAGGGTGTGGATAATGCGACGACGGCGTTCGCCGCGGAGTGGGTCGACTTTCTGGAGCAGTGCAGGACCGGCAAGCCGTCGGCGATCGATGCCGCGTCCGTCAGGCACACAACCGCGCTCATCGAGGCGGCGTACGCTCGAACGCAGGACTCCGAGTTGGTTGCCAGCGGAGCTGCTGGTGGTGGGGGCGCTGAGTGATGTCGACGAGTCGGCAGCGGGCGAGGGTCGCTGTAACCGGTGCGACCGGTCAGGTAGGGGCAGCGGTAGTCCGGCGGCTGCACGATGAGGGCTGGACTGTCGTCGCGGCCGCACGCAACCAGTTAGGCGGCGCGCTGATTCACGCCGCGGCCCCGGACTGTGACATCCGTGTCGGCTCGCTCACGAGAGCCAACGGCAAGCACTTGCTGGACGATTGCGAGGTCATCGTCAACTGCGCCCTCGCGTCCTCCGGGGGTAATCCTCGTCAGGCATATGTGCGCAATCGCGCGCTCATCGACGGGCTCCTGGACGCCAGGTCTTTGCAATGGCTCGTTCATTTCAGCACCGTGGCAGTATTCGGCGAGTTGATCCGCGAACAGCGCGACGAACAGCGCGCCTTCGAGCATCCGCGGCCGGGAAGCGAGTACGGCCGATCCAAGCTGTACGTGGAGCGCTATACCGTTAGGCAGGCACGCGCCCGCGACATCAACTGCACTGTGTTGCGGCTCGGTCACGTGTACGGCGCCGGGATCAGCCGCTCGCGCGAGATTATCGACTTTGCGCGCGCTGCTGGGTTCCGTCTCCCGTTCGACGGTCGCCTGCCATCCAACGCGATTCACGTGGACCGGATGAGCCACAGCATTGCGGCTTTGCTCGCGCGCGCGGGAGACGGGAGAGCGACGAGCGCCATGTACAGCTTTGCAGAACGGGAGAGCACATGGCGCGCTGTTTTCGACTGGCACACGGGTGCTTTGGGTCTCCGAGCAGTAGCTGGCCTGAGCGACCTCGAGTCGGATGCGGCGCGTGACGTCTGGTCGCGGTCTTCGATTCCCGGGGAGATTGGGGGATGGATCCGCGGTCTCCCTGTCAAACGGTTGCTGCGCTCGCCGGCGATGTTCGACATGGCGCTGCGGGTGCTGGTGCGGACGCCCGCGGGTCTCACATCACGTGTCACTGACTTGAACCGGCGCGTGGGAGCGCGCGGCCACGTCGCGCGCGCCATCGGTGGTGAAGCGGCGGACATCCCACCCCTTTATGTGTCGGCCGGCATGCCCGGTCCGTTCCTCGACTTGACCCCGATTCCTTCTGACGGACCGGGCTCGGATGCTGCAAGGAGCAGCGAGCTGCGCGACTGGTTCCAGATGTGGAGCGTCCCTCGCCTGGGTGCATCGGGTGGGGCCGGCGGTGGGGGTGAGGTCGGGGTCGGGGTCGGGGGCGGGGGCGGCGCCGGGGGGGCGAGCGGGAACGGTATCGCGCACGCTGCCGGCGGACCCCCGCGTTAGGCGAGGACGCGCGTGCCGGGCGTTGAACCGATAGGCGCCGGTCTGGCCGCCGCGCTAGGCGAGGACACGCGTGCCGGGCGTGAACCGATAGCTGCCGGTCTGGCCGCCGCGTTAGGCGAGGACGCGCGTGCCGGGCGTTGAACCGATAGCAGCCGGGTTGGCCGCCGCCCGGCCGCCGCAGCGGATCCTCTTCCTCATATACGGTTTGCAGCCCGCCGGCCCGGAGCTGCGGCTGCTCGAGTTCGCCCGGCACTTCCCGGACGCCATTGACGTGCATATCTGCGTGATCGGCGATGACCTGACGCTGCTGCAGGAGTTTGCCAAGAC
>JBQTJS010000278.1:0-2118 GCA_052386875.1 Gemmatimonadaceae bacterium | reverse complement strand
GCTGATCGACCCGCGGCGTGATCTGCGCGGGACGCTGATCCTGGTGCATGTAGCCAATCTCCCGTCGTTCGTGCATCGCACGATCTACCGCAATCCATGGGATCAGAAGAACCTCAACCGCGTGTACCCGGGGAAGCCTAACGGCACGGTCACTGAGCGGATCGCGCACGCCATCACGACGCAGATCATCGAGAAGGCCGACTATCTCGTCGACATGCACGCCGGCGACGGTAACGAGTCGCTGCGGCCCTACACATACTGGAACAAGCTCGGCGTGGATCCGCGAGTGGATTCGCTCGCCAGGCTGATGGCGCTCGCCTGGGGGAATGATCATATCGTGATCGACACGAATCGGCCGCGCGATCCGGCCGCTTCGGTATACACGCAGAACACGGCGCATCTGCGCGGCAAGCCGGCGATCACGACAGAGATCGGTTACCTGGGAGAGCCCGACGAGGCGATGGTAACGCGCAATGTCGCGAGTGTCATGCGTCTGCTCAGGCATCTGGAGATGTTACCGGGAGCGAAGGAGTACGTGGAGCATCCGTTGTGGATCGACCGCACCGAGGTCCTAACGAGTCCAGAGAGCGGCACCTGGCATGCCGCGGTGCAGCGCGGCGAGACGGTTCAGAAGGGGACACTGCTGGGTCGCCTAACGAACTACTTCGGCGATCCGATCGCCGAGGTCAGGTCGCCGATAGCGGGGGTCGTGTTGTATGTGGTGGCGACGCCGGCAATGTCCAAGGGAGAGCCGCTGGGGATGGTTGGGCATATCATCGAGGTACCTTAGGCAGCCCAGGCAATTTGGCGCCGTCTCGCAACAGAAAGCCGGCCTGTAAACCCCGGTGGAGGCAATAGAAAGCAACATGCAATTCGGCGACGTTTCGCAGCTCATGGCCGGGCGGCCACTGCTCGCGATCCCTGTGCTGTTTGGGGCCGGAGTATTGACCAGCCTCACGCCCTGCATTTATCCGATGATCCCAATTACTGCAGCGATCGTCGGTGCGCCCGTTGGGGCTACCCAAACATCGCGCTGGCGGCCGCTTGCCTTGAGCCTCACGTATGTCTTCGGCCTCGCGGTCGTGTACGCTGCGCTCGGGCTGCTGGCGGGGCTGACGGGTACGATATTCGGGACCGTCAGCACGAATCCTTGGCTCTATTTCGCCATGGCCAACCTATTGGTGCTGGCCGGGTTGGCTATGCTCGATGTCATCCCCATACGGATGCCGGGATGGCTCCTGCAGCGCGCGGCAGCAGCAGGCACGGGGGGTCGTTTCTCCGGAGTGTTGGTAATGGGTGCGATGTCGGGTCTGGTCGCGGCACCGTGCTCCGCCCCCGTCATGGCCGCCGTGTTGACTTGGGTCACGGCAACCAAAAGTGCTCTTCTGGGGTTCATCTACCTGTTCGCATTCTCACTCGGCATGTGCACGCTCCTTGTCGTGGTCGGCGTGTCGACTGGCGCCATGTCGCACCTTCCGCGCGCCGGTATGTGGATGGTGCGCGTGAAGAAGATCTTCGGGCTCGTCATGTTGGGCGTGGCGGAGTACTATCTCATCAAGATGGGGCAACTTCTGATATGATGTCACACATAGCAGGCGCGAGACGCGCGCGGTGCGGGGAGAGTGGCGCGGGGCGAGCCACGGGAATCGGGCGGCGAGTTGCGAAAGGCGCGCGGCGACCCGCGAGGGGCGCAGGGCGCTATACGAGCGCCGCGCGGCGAGCGGCCAGGTGGACTCGCGGCTTCGCTTTCGCGTTAGGCACGGTCCTGCTCGCCTCACCCCTGGCCGCGCAAGACGAGATCGGGATCAAGCGCGGCACCAGTGCACCCGGCGCAATCGTAGAGACGCTGGACGGCAAGAGCGTGGACCTCAAGAGCTACTTCGGCAAGGTGCCGGTGGTCATAGAGTTTTGGGCCACGTGGTGCCCGAACTGCAAGCAACTGGAGCCTGCGTTTCACTCTGTCGCCAAGAAGTACGCCGGTAAGGTCCGCTTGCTAGGAGTCGCGGTGAGCGTGAACCAGAGCGTCGAGCGAGTGAAGGCGTACGCCGACAGGCACGGCCTGCCGCTGGAGGTGCTGTATGACCGCCGCGGGTACGCCAGCGATGCATACGAAGTCCC
>JBQTJS010000277.1:0-5258 GCA_052386875.1 Gemmatimonadaceae bacterium | reverse complement strand
CTCGCGCTCGCGCTATGCCTAACGCTGGCGTGCGGCGGCTCCGACGCGCCGATAGTGGTCGGCGCCGCGGCCCCATGGAACGAGCCTTACGCCGTCGAGGTGCAGCACGGCATCGAGCTCGCCCTGAGTGAGATCAACGACAGTGGCGGCATCCGCGGCCGCAAGGTCACACTCCTCATGCGGGACGACGAAGCCAAGGGTACCAAAGCAGCACAAGTCGCCGCCGAGTTCCTTGCAAACCAGGACGTCGTGGCGGTGGTCGGCCACGTCAACTCGGCAGCCATGGTCGCTGCCGCGCGCGTGTATGACGGCGGCCTGCCTGCCATCGCAGTCACCACAACAACGCCGGACCTAACGAACATTTCGCCGTGGGTCTTTCGCGTCATTCCCAGCGACTCCGTTAACGGTGTCGATCTCGCGCGCTTCGCCGAGCGGATGTCGTTCACACGTGCCGCTGTCCTGTATGAGAACGACGCTTACGGCCGGGGACTCGCCAGCGCGTTCCGCCGCGCCTACCGCGGACACATCGTCGCCGTCGATCCCATCCCAGGCACGGCCGGCGCCGACTATGAGCCGTACATCGCCTGGATCAAGGCGCAGCAGCCCGCGATCGACGCCGTGCTCATGATCACCGTGGAAGGTCCGGGTGTCGCTCTGATGCGCGAGGCCCGGCGCCAGCGGCTCGCCGTTGCCTTCGTTGGCTCTGACGGCTGGACTGGGCTCAGCAAATACCCCGAAGTCGCCGAAGGTGTGTATGTGGCGCAAGCCTTCACGGCGACGGACCCGCGAGCCGAAGTGCAACGCTTCGTCGCTGCCTACCGCACGCGCTACGGCACGATCCCCACGGCGAATGCCGCGTTAGGCTACGATGCGATGCACGTGGCGGTCCGCGCCATCGGCGCTGCCGGCAGCGACCGTCGTCGCGTGCGCGACTGGCTCGCCGCCGCAGGACAGCGCGTGCCGTTGCCCGGCGTGACCGGCCCCATCGCATTCAACGAAAACGGTGACGTCGCCAACAAGCCGTTCGCAATGACGCGGCTCGCAGGCCGCGATTTCGTGATCGTATCCGCCGCCGGGGGTGCATCATGACATGGCTGCAGCGCCGCTCGCGCTCAATCCGCCGGCGTCTGCTCGCGGGTTTCGCCCTGCTCGGGGCACTCGTTGTCGCGACCGGCGTCTTCGCGCGCGCCTCGATAGGCACCCTGGCCGACGACATCGCCGAGTCGTTGGGCGACGTCCAGCGCGACTCGCGCCTCGCTGCGCGGCTCTCTGCCAGTGTCGCCCAGGCGCTGGCCGCCGCCGATCGCTACCTCCAAAGCCCGTCACCCGAAGCCCAGGCCGCCTTCTCACGCAACACCTGGGAAGCCCACGGAGTCCAGCGCGAGCTGAATCGCGGCCACGCGCACAACGCCGAAGAAGTTGCCACTGTCGCAGCGCTGGATACCCGTCTCTCCGGCGTCGAGATCGAGTACACGCTGGCGCATCGACTCAGCGACCTCGGCCGCGGTGAGGCGTCCAAAGCGGCGGCGGCACGCGCACGCACTTCCGTGGACGCCCTGCTGCAGGACGTACAGAAGATCGGCGAGCACAAGACGCGCGAATTCGAGGCGGCGTCGGCAAAGCTGCGCAGCAACGCGCTGCGTCGCAGTGTCGTCATCCTGTCGGTCGTGCTCGTAACTCTGATCGCCGGCATCGCGATCGTCCTAACGAGCGTCCGCTTCATCACCAATCCGCTGCAAGTGCTGGTCGCTCACGCCCGCTCACTGCGGGATGGCGACCTCGCCGTGCGCACTCGAGCGCAGCTGCCGGGCGAGTTCGAGGAGTTGGCGCAAGCGATGAACGGCGCCAGCGATTCGCTCGAGCGCGTGGCACAGGTCGCCACCGCAACAGCCAACGACGTGGCCGCATCGGCGCGCGATCTGGCTAACGTCTCCGAACAGATCTCGGCATCTGCCACACAGATGGCCGCCTCCATGACTGACGTGGCGAGCGGCGCCGACGGTCAGGTGCTGCAGATCCGCGGCGTGGACGAAGCGCTGCGTTCTCTGCGCTCCAGCGCCGATACCGTGCGGCGCGGCGCCAGTGAGCTGACGGCGCTCGCCGGCGGGATCGAGAGCCAAGCCTCGGCAAAGCGCCACGAGATCGCGCGCGCGTTAGGCATCCTCACCGACGTCCGCGCCAACGTACAACGCGCCGCGTCTGAAGTCGTAGCGTTGAATACGGCGGCCGACGACATCGAGACCTTCGTCTCGACGGTCAGCCGCATCGCCGAGCAGACAGACCTGCTCGCCCTTAACGCCGCCATCGAAGCCGCGCGCGCCGGCGCAGCCGGCCGCGGCTTCGCCGTGGTCGCGGACGAGGTGCGCAAGCTCGCCGAGCAGGCGCAGCGCGCCACCGACGACGTCGTGCGACTCACGCGCGCCGTTACAGCCCAGGTTGACGCAACCACTGACGCCATGGGCCGCAGCGCCGCCCGCGTGGCGGAGATCGAATCACTCTCCCGTGACGTAGACGAGGCCCTGACATCCATCACTACCTCAGCCGAGCGGACCCGCGAAGCCGCGCTGGCAGTGTCGGCCGAGGCGGACCGCAACGCCGACACCGTAGGTACGGCAGCCAACGGGATAACTTTGATCGCGCGTACGGCCGAAGGTCACGCCGCGGCCGCGCAGCAGGTGAGCGCATCGACGCAGGAACAGAGTGCGGCCTGCGAGCAGATGAGTTCAGCGTCGACGCAGCTGTTACAGGGATCGATGCAGCTGCGCAGTCTTGTGAGCAGCTTCCGCGTCGCGAACTCCCCTGAAGCTCAGGGCACGTCTGGGGGCGATCCGAATTTCGCTGGGTCGAACAGCTCCGGCGGTAGCGCCACGTTGACCCGCACATCCGAATAGTCCTGCCTTAGCACCAGTCGCCCGTCGCGATAGACCGACATCTCCTTCGCCACGGGATACCCTGAAACGTCCTCGAATCGCGAAAAGCGCACGTCGCTCACGGTCGTACGAGCACCGCGTGTTTCGCGTAGAATGACGCGCTCTACCAGCAGCGAATCTGTATCGATCCAGAACTGGCTTGAGGTCGTATCGCCGTCGGCTCCTCCGACGACCCACACACGATCGCCGGACCAGAAATCGCGCCGCAACGGCCTTAGATCGAAGCCTAACGTGGCGAGCTGCCTGATGGTGCTGTCCGGCGGCTGACCGTACACGTCCGCGACAAGCACGGCGACGGCATTGCGGCCGGTCTGGGCCGCACTCTGGCGGCCGTCCACGAACGAGTAGATCCGGCCCTCCACGTACAGCACCCCGCTGCCTTGCGACACTGGGAGGTAATCGATCCGCTGGCGTCCGGGCACCGCCAGGAATTCGCGCCACGTCGATTGCGACTGACCCCCGCTGGAGCCGTATAGCGTGTTTTGCAGCGTGATCGCGATCGAACGGAACCACTTCCCGGCGTAGTGGGCATGCATCGCTCGGACGAGGTCGCCTCCGTCTTGCATGGCCGGCGGAGGGACCGGCTCGGCGCGCAGCGCCGGCGGCGGCGTTTTGCGCGGCGCGCACGCAAGTCCGTAAGCGCATAGCACGAGGCTTATGGTTCCCTGTAGGCCAGCGACGTTCCGCATTCGCATAGTTGAACTATGCGCGAGGCCACGACCGCGTAAAAGGGACGTTGGCCGCAATTCCTCGGCGATTCCTGCCGCGCTAGCTTCCTCAGATACCCATATGATGTCGTTGTTGAAAAAGCCCGGGAATCCAGCTGGCGGCCCCCCCGCCCCCCGCGCGGTGGTCCTTCTAAGTGGTGGACTGGACTCGGCGACGGCATTGGCTGTTGCCAAGCGCGACGGATTCGCTCCCTACGCCCTCACGTTCCGTTACGGGCAGCGTCACGCTCGCGAGGTGGCGGCAGCCGAGCTAGTTGCTGCGTCACTGGGAGTCGCCGATCATGTGGTGCTCGACCTCGATCTCGGGCAGTTCGGTGGATCGGCGCTGACGTCGGATCTCGCCGTCCCCAAGGATAGAGATCTGCGCGAGATGGGGCGCGACATCCCCGTCACCTATGTGCCCGCGCGCAACACGATCTTCCTGTCCTGCGCGCTTGCCTGGGCTGAATCGTTAGGGGCGTTCGATATTTATCTCGGCGTCAACGCCCTGGACTATTCGGGTTATCCGGACTGCCGACCGGAGTTCATCCGGGCCTTCGAGAACCTCGCCAACCTGGCGACGCGCGCCGGAGTGGAAGGGAGGGGGAGGGGAAGGGGGAGCGGCGGATTTCGGGTGCGGGCGCCGCTGGTTGCGCTGGGGAAGGGGGAGATCATCGCTCTGGGTGCCTCGTTAGGCGTCGACTTCGCGTTAACGACGAGCTGCTACGATCCGGTCCCCGATGGCTCGGCTTGCGGCCGCTGCGACGCCTGCGTGCTGCGCCGCGAGGGGTTCCTTGCCGCGGGGATCGCCGATCCCACGCGTTACGCCACGGCCGGAGCCGCCGGGTGACCTACACAGTCAAGGAGATCTTCTTCACCCTGCAGGGCGAAGGGGCGCAGACCGGCCGTGCTGCCGTGTTCTGCCGCTTCAGCGGATGCAACCTCTGGACGGGACGCGAGGAGGATCGCGCCGGCGCCGACTGCAACTTCTGCGACACCGACTTTGTCGGCGTCGGCGCCGACGGCGGCCGTTTCGCTACCGCGACTGCGCTGGCCGATGCAGTGCGAGCGTGCTGGCCTAACGAGGCCGGAGGGATTCCCTTTGCCGTATGTACCGGCGGCGAGCCGCTTCTGCAGCTGGATCAGACAGCGCTCGGCGCTCTGCACGCTGCCGGCTTCCAGGTGGCCGTCGAGACCAACGGCACTTGTGAGCCGCCGGCCGGGATCGATTGGACTTGCGTGAGCCCCAAGGGCCGTACGGAGCTGGTGCTCAGGAGAGGTAACGAGCTGAAGCTTGTGTATCCACAGGCTGATGCACCACCCGAACGGTTCGCGGCACTCGACTTTGCGCACTTCTTCCTGCAGCCGATGGACGGGCCGGACCTGGAGCGCAACACGCGACTCGCGTTGGAGTACTGCCTGGTGCATCCGCAGTGGCGTCTTTCGCTGCAGACGCACAAGCTGCTGGGCATACGTTAGTCGGCTTTGTGGCGCTGATTCCCGCCGTAATCTGATTCCTGCGCGCTGATCCACGGCAACGTTTCGAGCAACCGGATCACCGCCAGCCAATCTGTAGCACTCTTTCGAGTAACCTGATCCGCGCGCGCTGATCCACGGCAAC
>JBQTJS010000276.1:0-11818 GCA_052386875.1 Gemmatimonadaceae bacterium | reverse complement strand
CGCAGCGCAGGATTCGACGTGGCGGCGACGATGTATCCGTATCCGTTTTCCGGGAACAATCTGGGCGAGTGCTTCCCCGACTGGGCATCGGAAGGCGGCAGGTTGTTCGAGAATCTGCGCGACTCGACCGCCAGGGCACGCATGCTGCGCGAGATGGCCGACCCAAACGGCGCACCTTTATGTCAGCATGAAGGGCCGGCCGCCTATATGATCGCCGGCTTTCGCAAGCCCGAGTACAAGAAGTACGAAGGGATGCGTCTCGCCGAGATTGCGGCCGATTTAGGGAAGCCGTGGCCGGAAGCGATCGTCGAGCTGACGTTAGGCGAGAACCGTGATCTCGCCAAGCTCAACTTCGCCATGAGCGAAGACAACGTGCAGATGCAGATCAAGTGGCCCTGGGTGGTGATCGGTACCGATGCGGGGGGCATGGACCCCGACAGCGCGTCCGGCGTCACACACCCGCGCGCCTACGGCACCTATCCCCGCATCCTGGGCCGCTACGTGCGTGAAGCCCGCCTGATGACGCTGGAGGACGCCGTGCGCAAGATGACTTCGGCCGTGGCAGCCCGGTTAGGCATGCGCGACCGCGGCATGCTGCGCGAAGGGATGTTCGCCGACATCGTTGTCTTCGACGAGAAGTCTATTATCGACCATGCGACTCCCGAGCGGCCGCATCAGCTCTCGGCTGGCGTCAGGCACGTGTGGGTCAACGGGCAGGCTGTGTTGCGCGGCGGCGCACATACGGGGGCGAAGCCGGGCCGTGTGGTGCGCGGGAGCGGTTGGCGGGGCCATTAGCCCCGAGCGACTTCGGATCCGAGACCCTCAGCAGTCGTTCAGTCGGACCACCGCGCACTGCTCGCCGCGCGCGCACACTCGGCCAACACCGCCGCCCCGACGAAGATCGCCCCTTCCGCGACTGTGAAACGCGGCGAGTGTGCCGGCGTCCAGTCGCCGCCCGGCTCGCGCGCCCCAATGCGCATGAAGCACCCCGGCATGCGCTCCTGGTAGAACGCGAAATCCTCGCCTCCCATGTTGGTGAGTCCGAAGGGCACCACGTTCGCCGCCCCCAGGAGACTCGCGGCCGCGGCACGCGCGATCGCGGCAGCGCGCGCATCGTTCACGACCGGCGGCGTCCCGTCCGTAAGCGTCACGCTCGCCGTTAGGCGATGCGCCGCGGCCACCGCATCGCTGAGGCGTTGGACTTCGCCGCGCAACAGCGCGCGTGTCCGCGGCGTTGTGGCGCGCAGCGTGCCGCTCAGCATGGCCCTCTCCGGTATGACATTGGAGGCCGTGCCGGAATGGACCGCACCCACACTCACGACCGCGGGATCCGCCGGATCGACGCGGCGCGAGACGACTGTTTGCAACGCCAACACCAGTGCCGCGGCGCCGACTATGGGGTCGGCGGCTTCATGCGGCCGTGCCCCATGTGCTCCCTGACCGATCAGCTCGATGCGGAACTCGTCAGCCGACGCCGCGAGCGGCCCGTCATCGGCCACCACTTTCCCGACCTCGAAGCGGCGATCCACGTGAGCGCCGAATATGGCGGTGACGCCATTCAGTGCCCCTGCCGCGAGCAGCGCCTTGGCCCCGCCGCCGACCTCCTCGGCGGGCTGCAGGATCACGAGAACGTCGCCTAACGCGCTCTCGCGGGACAGCAGCATGGCGGCCCCGACGGACCAGGTCGCATGCACGTCGTGTCCGCAGGCGTGCATCACTCCCGGCGCAGCTGAGGCGTAGGGGAGCCCGGTTTCCTCCTGGATCGGCAGGGCATCGATGTCGCCGCGAACGGCGACAGTGGGCGCGCCGCGCTCGCGGCCCGCCAGGCGGCCGACGACTCCGGTGCCGGCTATGCGCGCCACGTCGCTCGCGCCTAACGCGGACAGGGCGCGAGCCAGCTTGTCTGCCGTGCGCTCCTCCTTCCAGGAAAGCTCGGGATGCGCGTGAAGGTCGCGCCGCAACGCCAGCAGCGTCTCGACCTCGCGCGGCAGAAAGCGCGACAGGACCTCGCCGGGGACGCCCAGGCTATCCACGGCAGCCGCCGCGCCGCGACCATTGCCGGCGCATCGTTAGGCCGGGAGCGTAACGCGCCGCACGGTCAGCTCGTCCACGCGGTCGCCGTCGATTGTGACACCGATCCCGGGGCCGCCCAGCGGAACGGCCATGGTGCCGTCGCCGTTCATCGTCCATTCGGGTGTGACGATGTCGCGCTCCCAGTACCGCGCGCTCGGACTGATGTCGCCCGGCTTACGGCAATTGGATAGCGACGCGAGCGCGACGTTGTACGCCCTTCCGACTCCGCTCTCCAGCATGCCGCCGCACCAGACGGGTACGCCGCTCGCTTCGCAGAAATCGTGGATGGCCAGAGACGGCGTCAAACCGCCCACCCGACCCGCCTTGATGTTGACGATCCGGCCGGCGCCTAACGAGAACATGTCGCGTGCGCGCTCGACGGAGGTGATCGATTCGTCCAGGCATAGCGGCGTCTTTAGCCGGCGCTGCAGCTCGGCATGGCGCACAAGATCGTCCCACGCGAGGGGTTGCTCGATCATCATTAGGTCGAGGTCGTCCAACTGAGCCAGATGTTCCGCATCGTCCAGTGTGTAGGCGTTGTTGGCGTCGGCCATCAGCGGCGCACCCGGCCCCAACGCCGTGCGCACCGCGCGCTCAAAAACTACGTCCTTCCCCGGCTCTATCTGGATCTTCACCTTGCGGTAACCGCGCGCTCGGGCGGCACGCGCGCGCTGCACGAGCGCATCGGGCGATGCCTGAATGCCTAACGAGATCCCCACGTCGACGCGCTCGCGTACGCCGCCGATGAGGCGGGCCAGCGGCAGTCCGCGGCACATCGCTTCCAGGCCCCACATCCCCATCTCGACGGCGGCCTTGGCCATGTTGTGGCCGCGAAAGTCGCGCTCGAGCACCGCATGTACATCGCGCGCCCCGTCGAAACTCCGCGACAGCACGCGAGGAGCTACCCAGCGTTCGATGGCGAGCCAGCACGTATCGATCGTTTCCGGAGAGTAGTTCGGCAGATCGTCGGCCACGCATTCGCTCCAAGCCGAGGCCCCGCCGGCGTCGAACAGCTCGAGCAACGCGATGCGGCGGTGTGTCAATACGCCGCTGGAGATACGAAACGGCTCCTTGAGCGGGAGCCGGATTTCGCGCATGACGATGCGGTCGAGGCGGATCATCGCGCCGCCGGCGCTCGCGTCAGGATGTAGTAGGGGAGCGCTTCCGGCTCCCGCGCTCTCACGAATGCTGTGACACGATAGCCCGCGCGCAATCGGTCCATGAACGCTGTGCGCGTCACCTGGCGCCACGCCGCCGCGTCCTGCGGCTGCTGCTGAATCATGGCCAGCGCGTCGTCGGGAATCTGGACCCGCAGGATCGGCGCTTCGTCCACGGGCGCGAGTGACGGCGCGCCATGCAGCACGGGATTGAGCAAAGGCTCGGTGCCGTTAGGCTTCGATGCGTGCTCGTTATGGTAATACGATGCCGGCTGGCCCGCGCAGTCCCAGGCGACTATGAATCTGTCGGTCGGCAATGTGCCGTGAATCGCGCTCCCGGTCGTGCCGTACATATCGGCCGCGTACTCGACGGGCAACGCTCCAAGGCGTGTGATGTTGAAGTGGGCATTGCGCGCGACGAGCGGATCGAACGTCCAGAGCATCGTGCGGACGCCTAACGCGGCTACTTTGGCGCGTTGATACTGTTTCAGGCGCTCTCCGATATGCCGGCCCCGCGCCTCCGGCCGCACCGCCAACATGTCCGACCAGTGTACCGGCACGCCGTCGCGCACCCCGGTGAGTCCGAAAACGAACCCCAGCATCCGGCCGTCAGCGCCGAAGGCCCCGGCCGTCACCCCCCCGACCCGCTGGCCGACGTGCATGATCGCCGCGGGAACGCGTTCGCTGAAGTCGCGCCCCCACGTCTCCTCCTGGATACTGACGCACTCCTGGTACTCCGCGAGCGACGCGCAGTCCCGGATCACGCAGTCGCCGGCGTGGATCTCGCGCACCGCCAGCTCCGCCGCGCCGCTCATGGCTCGCGTCGGCTCCCTTGCGACCGGAGCGCCTGAGGATAAAATGAAGTGGTCACTTTGTATACAATTCTGACATACAAACTGCACGGCAGGGACATGATCCGCAAGCTCGCTAACAGTAAGGCAGCGCGCCCGATCCAGGTCTATAGCACGCTGCGCGATCTCATCGTACTCGGCCGGCTCGCTCCCGGGACACGGCTCGTCGAGACCGACATCGCCGGCCGGCTGGGTGTCAGCCGCACCCCGGTGCGCGGCGCGCTGCAGCGGCTGCAGCAGGAAGGCTACATCCTCGACTCCCCGGCGCTGCAGCAGTCGCGCCCCATGGTGGCCCCGCTCACCCGCGAGGACGCGCGCGAGCTGTTCCACATCGTCGCGGAGGTCGAGGGCCTCGCTGCACGACTCGCCGCGGAGCTGCCTAACGTGAAGCGGCACGCGCTTGCCGACCGCCTGCAAGCGATCAACGACGAGTTCAAGAAGGCCGCAGCCGTCAAGCAACCGAGCCATCAGCGTCTCTGGGAGCTGGATGAACGCTTTCACAAAGCTTATGTCGATTCCGGCGCCGGCCCCAGACTGCTTGCGCTGCACAAAGCAGTCAAACCGCAAGCGGAACGCTACGAGCGACTGTACGTAAGCATGCTCGTCAGCGAGCTGGCCCTTTCCGTAGCCGAGCACAACGTCATCATCCGCATGATCCGCACGGGCGACCCGGCCGCGGCGCAAGGGGCTGTACAAACCAATTGGCGTAACGCCGCCGAGCGACTCGGCCGCGTGATCGATTCGCTCGGAGAGCGGGGCCACTGGTAAGAGACAGAGTACTCAGCAATCACGCATATCGGAGCTGACCATGATCCGGCGATCCTTCGTCCAACAACTGGGTTTAATATCGTTAGGCGCGGTTGCCGCGCTCAACCTAGACGCGCAGGGACGCGGCGCTCGGCGCGACGGCAACGCGGCAGCAACGCGTCTGGATGCATACACGACGCAAGCGCTGGCCACCTGGGGCCTCCCCGGCGTCGCCGTCGCCGTGGTGCATAACGACTCGATCGTCTTCGTCAAGGGCTACGGCGTGCGCGAGTTGGGGAGGAGCGACCCCATCACGCCTAATACGGTCTTTGCCATCGGGTCGACGTCCAAGGCGATCACCGCCGCGACGATCGCTGTGCTCGTCAGAGACGGGAAAGTGCAGTGGGATGATCCGGTCACCAAACACGTGCCGGACTTTCAGCTGTTCGATCCGTACGTGACGCGCGAGCTTACAGTGCGCGACCTGCTGACGCACCGCAGCGGCCTCGCCCGCGGCGACCGTATCTGGGCGAACTCGGGCTTCTCCCGCGACGAGGTGCTGCGCCGCGTGCGCTTCCTCAAGCCGAGTTGGAGCTTCCGATCCACGTACGGCTACCAGAACATCATGTTCCTCGCGGCCGGCACTGTGGTGGAGCGTGCCGGCGGCATGACCTGGGATGACTTCGTCGCGCGGCGCATCTTTCAACCGTTAGGCATGCACAACAGCGTGACCAGCGTAACGCGCCTCGCATCCCTCGCCGACGTCGCCACACCGCACGAGCGCGGCGACAGCGCCTATCGCCCCGTGGCCTGGCTCAACATCGATAACATCGGCCCCGCAGGCTCGATCAACTCGAGCGTCAACGACATGGCGCAGTGGATAAGGCTGCAGCTGAGCGGCGGCATGTACAAAGGGGAGCGGCTGCTCGACTCGGCCGCCGTCAAGGAGATGCACAGTGCCAATACAGTCATGCGGCCGAGCGCTCAGGACGAGCGTCTGTACCCAATGTCGAACCTCTCGGCGTACGGCCTGGGCTGGTCGCTGCGCGACTACTACGGCAGAAAGATGGTTTCGCACGGCGGTGCCATCCGCGGAATGCGCGCGCAGGTGACGCTCATCCCTGACGCGAAGCTCGGCGTGGTCGTGCTGGCGAACAGCCCGCAGTCCGCGTTCCCGACGGCGCTCGCCAACAAGGCTGTGGACCTCTTCCTCGGTAGTCCCGACCGGGATTGGAGCGCTTTGATGCTCGCGGCCGTGAAGGAAGCCGAAGGTCGCACCGCCGCCGAGCGGAAGAAACGGGAGAGCGAGCGCCTAACGGGTACGTCTCCCTCGCTCCCGGTCGCACGCTACGCCGGCGTGTACGCGGACAGCATGTATGGGGAAGTCTCCGTCTCAGATACGGCGGGGAAGCTCGCGTTGCGCTTCGGTCCCAACTACAGCAGCACTCTCGCGCACTGGCATCTGGATACGTTCGAGTCGCTGCCGGCCGACCCCGTGTTGGGGAAGTTCTTCGTGCGCTTTGTCGTCGATGCCAACGGCAAGGCGTCGGCGCTGGACATCGAGGGCGTGGCCACGTTCGGGCGCAAGCCGGCACCCAGCGCGACTGTTGGAGGCCAGCCGTGAAAGCGCCGCTGCGAGGCGCGATCGCGCTGGGAGCCGCGTTAGGCACGGCGGCCTGCGCGCGGCCGACACCGCCGGCCGTCCCCGCACCGGCCGTAATGACGCCGCGCACCGGCGCACCCGATGCGGCCGCTCGCACCGGCCCGGCCGAGTACGACCTCGTCATCCGCAACGGGCGCGTGCTCGACGGGGCCGGGAATCCCTGGATCCTCGCCGACGTCGCGATCAAGGACGGGAAATTCGCCAGGGTGGGGCACGTGCCGGCGCGCGGCGAGCGCGAGATCGATGCGCGCGGACTCTATGTGTCGCCCGGATGGATCGATGTCATGGATCAGTCGGGGCGCGTTCTGCCGCGCAACGGCCTCGCCGAGAACAAGCTCAAGATGGGCGTAACGACGGCGATCGGCGGCGAGGGAGGCTTTCCGGTTCCCGCCAGCCTCATCGCGCAGTACTTCGACACGCTGGCGCAACGCGGGATCAGCATCAACTTCGGGAGTTACTACAGCCAGACGCAGGCGCGCTCGCTCGTCCTCGGACAATCCGCCGCCAAGCCTAACGCGGCGGAGCTGGAGCGCATGAAGGCGAGCATGGATACGGCGATGCGCGCCGGCGCGATGGGGATGACGACTGCGCTGATCTATCCCCCCAGCTCCTACACCACGACCGACGAGCTTGTCGAAGTCGCCAAGGTCGCGGCGAAGCACGGCGGCGTCTACGCCAGTCACATCCGCGGAGAGGGGAAAGAAGTCGTGCAATCCGTGCGCGAATTGATCGAGATTGCCGAGCGCGCCGGTCTCCCCGGCGAGGTCTTTCACTTGAAAGTGGCGTACCGGCCGGGCTGGGGCGTGTTGATGGACAGCGTTAGGCAAGTGATCGAAGCCGCGCGTGCACGCGGCGTCGACGTCGCGGCAGATGTGTACGTCTACACGGCCGGCGGCACCGGCCTCGAAGCGACGATTCCAAGCTGGGCGCACGAAGGAGGAGCGGACTCGCTGCGCACCCGTCTGAACGATCCAACCGTGCGCGCCCGGCTCAAACGCGAGCTGGAAACGGGCTCGCCGGGATGGTGGAACATCGTGGAATCCGCGGGCGGCTGGGACGGCATCGTGCTCGCCAACGCGCGCAATCCCGCCAACGCGAAATACGTCGGCAAGTCACTCAGCGCAATAGCGCGCGAGTTGGGCAAGGAGCCCGCCGATGCCGCCTGGGATCTTGTGCTGCAGGGCGACGGCCGCGTAACCGCGATCTATCATATGATGAGCGAAGCGGATGTGGAGAAGGCGCTGCGCTTCCCCTGGACCAGTATCGGCAGCGACGCGGGAGCCGCGCTCGACGCACAGAGCGGCGACGACATCGGACTACCGCATCCGCGAGCGTACGGGAATCACGTGCGCGTCATCGCTCGTTATGTCAAGGATCGCGCGACGCTCACACTACCCGAAGCGATCCGCAAGATGACGTCGTGGCCGGCCACGCGCCTGCGGCTCGCCAACCGCGGCTCCATCAAGGAGGGGCACTGGGCCGACGTCACTATTTTCAACCTCGAAACGTTGGATGATCGTGCCACGTACGAGAACCCGCTCGCGTCGCCGGCGGGCATCGTGTACGTGATCGTGAACGGAGCTGTGACGATAGACAGCGGCCAGCACACTAAAGCGCGCGCCGGACACGTCCTGTACGGGCCCGGCCGCGTTCCACGTTGATTACAACTCACCCGGAGTCGACCGTGCGCAGCGCAATTATCCGCCTAACGAGCCTCGCGATCCTGTCGACCGTTGCGGCCGGCCCTGCCGCTGCACAGCGCGCCAGAGCGGCCGCCAACCAGCTCGCCGGACTCGACGCGTACATCGAAAAGGCCATCGCCGATCACCGTGTTCCCGGGCTCGCGATCGCCGTGGTGCGCAACGATTCTGTCATACTGGCGCGCGGTTTCGGCGTCAGAGCAATCGGCAGCCCGGAGCGCGTAGACGAGCACACACTTTTCGCGATCGGGTCCGCCTCCAAATCGTTCACCGCGGCCGGGCTGGCGATGCTCGTCGACGAAGGCAAGGTGAAGTGGGACGACCCCGCGACCAGGTACCTGCCTGGATTCCAGCTCTTCGATCCCTATGTCACGCGAGAGCTGACAGTGCGCGATCTCCTGTCCCATCGCAGCGGACTCGCGCGCGGCGACCTGATGTGGTACGGCTCGAGTTTCTCGCGCGAGGAGATCCTGCAGCGCGTGCGCCATCTCAAACCCTCGTGGAGCTTCCGATCGCAGTTCGGCTATCAAAACATTATGTATCTCGCGGCAGGACAGGCGACGGCAGCGATAGCCGGGATGTCCTGGGACGATTTCATGACGCGGCGCATCTTCCAACCGTTAGGCATGACCGTGAGCAGTACTTCCGTCCGCGCGCTCGCGGGCCGGCCTAACGTGGCGCAGCCGCACGGCAAGCTCGACGATACGGTCCGCGCCGTCTCCTGGCGCAACATCGATAACGTGGCGCCGGCCGGCTCCATCAATTCCAACGTTGTCGACATGGCCAAGTATCTGCGCTTCCACCTGAACGCCGGCAAATGGAACGGCCGACCGCTCATAACGGCGGGCAATCATGCTGAGATGTGGCAGCCGCATACTATCGTGCCGCTGGTCGGCGTTTGGAAAGCCTTCGCACCGGGAGCGCACCTCGCCGCCTACGGCCTCGGCTGGTTCGTGCAGGATTATCGCGGCCGGCTCGTCGTCCAGCACGGCGGAAATATCGACGGCATGTCGGCGCACATGGCGCTGATGCCGGAGGAACAGACGGGCGTAGTGGTTCTGACCAATCTCAGCGGAGCGCTCGTCGCCGACGTACTGGCGTATCGCGTCTTCGATCACTTCCTGGGCACCCCGTTAGGCGACCACAGCGGCGAGGCACTCAAGTTCATCCAGGGCGCCGAAAAGCAAGCCAGGGAAGCCGTCGCAAACGTGGAGAAGGCGCGCAAGGCGGGAACGAAGCCGTCGCTTGCAATGTCCGAATACGCGGGAACGTACTCGGACAGCATGTACGGCGAGCTCAAGATCTCGCATGCCAACGATGCACTGCAGGTGCAGTACGGTCCCGCCTTCGACGGGACGCTGGAGCACTGGCACTTCGATGCCTTCCGCGCCGTGTGGAAGGACCGCGGGCTCGGCAAGTCGATGACGAACTTCGCGCTCGACGGAAGCGGGAAGCCGTCCAAGATCGACATCGAGGGACTGGCCGAGTTCAAACGAGTGCCCGAGAAAGCCGACACGACTGCCAGGGTCGCCCTAACGAGCAGCGACCTTCCGAAGTATGCGGGGAAGCTCAAATCCAAGGACTTCCCGCTCGAGTTCGAAGTGCAGCTGGTAGACGGCCTGCTCAAGCTCACAGTCCCGGGGCAGCCTGTGTACACGCTGGTAGCTGAGACGCTGACGCGGCTGAAGCTCACCGGTGCCAACGTTCCTGCCGGGTTTTTCCTGGACTACGAGTTCGACGGTGCCAAGATCAAGCAGGTGACGCTGGTGCAGCCCTCCCCGCAGCCCACGCTCGTGTTGTTGCCGCGGTCCTAACGATTCGTGCTCGCGAGCCCTGCCGCGATGCCGCAACGGTCCGGAGATTCCACTCGAAAGCGCCGTTCCGTGCGCGTTACATCACCGCTCGACCACGTGCGCAGGATCTCCCTTGCTCTCCCCGAGGCGCACGAAGTGATCGCCTGGGGTGAACCGACGTTTCGCGTGCGCAACAAGCTCTTCGCGATGTACGCTAGCGCGAACAACCACCACGGCGGCGGCAAGAACGCGATATGGTGTAAGTCGACGCCCATCAAGCAGGACGTGTTGATTCGCGCCGATCCCGGGCGTTTCTTCAAGCCCCCTTACGTGGGACCGTCGGGCTGGATCGGCGTCTATCTCGACGGCAATGTCGATTGGGAGACGGTTGCGGATGAGCTGCGCGACGCCTATCGACTCGTCGCCCCGAAGCGGCTGCGCGAGAGCCTCGAATCGGGAACCAGCAAGACCGAGTCGGCTGCTCGATCGGGAACCAGCAAGACCGAGTCGGCTGCTCGATCGGGAACCAGCGAGACCAGGTCGGCTACCGCCAAACAACGCACGCGATCACGGGGACGCGCGTGAGTCTAGCGCACAGCCTAACGAGCCTACTCGGCGATTGGCGCGGCACCAACGTGCTGTATCGCCCCTGGGTCGATCCGTCGGCGACACAGTCGCCGGCAACCGCACGCGTTGAGTCCGTCGTGAACGACAACTTCGTGACGATCAGCTACACCTGGGCGTGCGACGGCGATCCACACACAGGGCTCTTCGTGATCGGCCATGCGCCGGCGGACGCGAAGGTCACTGCTACTTGGATCGACTCCTGGCATCAGAGCGCGAAGATCATGTACTGCGAGGGGAGCATCGCACCGCCCACGGGCGTTATCTCGTTCCACGGGACGTATGCAGCGCCGCCGGATCCGGATTGGGGCTGGCGCACCGAGATCACGCCGCGCGACGGCGTCGGGTTCGACATCGTCATGTACAACATAACGCCGGCCGGCGAGGAGGCTGTAGCTGTCGAGAGCCGCTACTCGCGCGCCGCCGGCGCATAACGAGGCGTTAGGCGTCATGAATAACCGCCGCGCAATTGCTGTACTAGCGGTGTATCTTGCAATGGTCGCGGTTGCCGCGTACGTCGCAACACTTGGCAAATTCGCAGGTGTCTACCTCGTCGCCCTCACGCTCCCGTGGAGCCTGTTCGGCGTGCTTCTCGTGGACGCAGTCGACACGAAGCTCCTTGATAACCTAGCTTGGGGTATCGGCATATCGTTAATAGGTGTCATGGCCAACAGCTTCATTATTTATCGTCTGCTTTCCAAGCGCCGCGCCAGGGAAGACAGTAAGCATGCTGCCTAACAACGCGTTGGATCGGACCACTAACCGGCGTCGCTCCGCTGCGCTCCGGTCCACCGACGCGGCCGGTCAACCGCGGACGTTAGGCAGTCCATCGAGCTAGATTCGACCAGGACCATCGTCGGTCGCCAGGGACGCCTACCGAGCTGACGGACGCTGTGTCCGCCGCCTCCATGATTCCTGCTCTCTTCGGAGGGTTGCAGCAATGAAACGCGAGACGGGCACTGGAAGAGTTCCGCCTGGAATCTCTTCGCCGCGGCAAGCCTAACGAACGCTGACGAAGCATCCGCGCTGACGCGCCTGTTCGTTAGGCCTGAGCGAGCTAAGTCCCGGACGATGCGTGCGAGTTGCTGCGCTAATCGCCCCCCGGCCGCGGGCGCGGAAGCGCGGTCGGCGGCAACATGTTGTTCAAACGCATGTAGTTCGCCATCTGGCTGTAGTGATCGGCCATGTCGAGCGCGTGCCCCAGCACCAT
>JBQTJS010000275.1:0-4515 GCA_052386875.1 Gemmatimonadaceae bacterium | reverse complement strand
GGAAACTGGGCCCCACGCCGGAGTAAGAGCTTGCCGCGTACACCATCGAGACGCGCGGGCGATAGGAGAAAGACCTGCTCCGCCATAAGCCTCCAGTGTAACCCGTGAACTGGTGAGACTCCACTCGGCGCTGGAGCCCGGCAGCTGCGAGCGGCGCAGGCGAGCAGCGGCAGGGTGCTCGGACGGCGAGCCGTCCCGAGATGATCACGCGCTGGAACGCTGCCGGGCGCTGGCGCTAGGGCATGGGGCGAGAGCGCGGCGGCGGCGGCGGCGGTGCACCCTTGACGAACGCGATGTAACGGCGCACGGTCACGCGGAGCGTCAGTTGGGACTTCAAAGACGAGTTATCCAGCACGGATCAGCCACGCGATCTCGCGCCCAGCTGAGGAAGTACCTTAACGCCGTTCAGACTCCATCCTGTTCTTCGGACCCTAGACCTGTAGCTCAAACATGAAAAGCTACCGCAGCGCAGACATCAGAAATGTGGCTGTAGTTGGCCACGGGGCGAGCGGCAAGACGAGCCTCGTCGATGCCCTCGCCTTCGTGGCCGGAACCAGCAAACGGCACGGGCACATAAAGGACGGAACGACCCTCACCGACTACGCCCCGGAAGAGATCGAGCGGGGCTTCTCCATCAACCTCGGCGTCGCGCACGCGGAGTGGATGGAGAGCAAGATCAACCTGATAGACACACCCGGGTACCTCGACTTCCATGGCGAGGCGATCGCCGGTTTGGACGCGGCTGACGGAGTGTTGCTATGCGTGAGCGCAAATAGCGGGGTCGAGGTCGGAAGCGAGAAGATGTTCCGCGCCGCCGTACGACGCAGAGATCCGGTGCTCTTCGTGGCGACGCTCATGGACAAGGAGCACGCGGACTTCGACCGCACTTATCACCAGATCAGGTCGCGCCTAACGAACAAGGTCATACCGGTGGAGATCCCCATCGGGGCCGGGAGCGGCTTCAAGGGTGTCATGAACCTGTTCGCCAAGAAGGCGTACATCTATAAACACGGCACGAAGACCGGCGAACACGAAACTGTCGACATACCCGCCGAGCAGCAGGCTGTATTCGACAAGTACTACAACGACCTCATCGAAGCAATATCTGCGACCGACGACGCCATGCTCGAGCGCTACCTCGAGGGCGCCGAGATCGGCCGCGACGAAGCGATACAGGGAATGAAGGAGGCGATGAAGCGCGGGGACCTCTTCCCGCTCTTCTGTGTCTCGTCAGAGCTGACTTACGGCATCGGTGCGTTGCTCACCGAGATCGTGCAACTGATGCCGTCGGCTTATGAGATGGAGGAGCTGCACGCGTTCAAGGGGGCGCTGGGGAGCAACACTGTCGAGATCCACGCGATGGACGACAAGCCGTTCTGCGCGCAGGTCTTCAAGACCTACGCCGAGCCGCATGTGGGCGATGTGAGCTTCTTCCGGATCTTCTCGGGTGTCGTGACCAATGGACAGGAAGTATTCAACGCCACGCGCGACGGTCTGGAGAAGGTGAATCATCTGTCCGTCCCGTTAGGCAAGGACCGCATCGAGATCCCCATGCTCCACGCGGGTGACATCGGCTGCGTCGCCAAACTGCGCAACACGCACACCAACGACACGCTCTCGGTAAAAGAACAGCCGGTGCGCCTGGCGCAGATCAAGTTCCCCGAGCCTGTGGCGACCTTCGCCGTGCGCGCCACGACGCGCCACGATGAAGAGAAGCTGCAGTCGGGACTACATCGAATGCATGACGAGGACCCCACGTTCGAGACGCACTACAACTCCGAAACGCACGAGACGCTCATCTCGGGTATGGGAGAACGGCACATCGAGGTCTCCATGGCGCGGCTCAAGCGCAAGTTCGGCGTGAGTGCGGAGCTGTCACGCCCCAAGGTTGCCTATCGCGAGACGATCGTCGGCAAGGGAGAAGGGCAGGGTCGCCACAAGAAGCAAACCGGAGGGCGCGGCCAGTTCGGCGACTGCTGGATCCGCATGAGGCCGCGACCGCGAGGTGGCGGCTACGTTTTCAACGACGAGATCGTTGGCGGCGTGATCCCGTCGAAATTCATTCCAGCTGTCGACAAAGGGATTCAGGAAGCGTCGGCGCGCGGCATACTCGCCGGCTGTCCACTCGTGGACTTCGAGGTCGAGTTGTTCGACGGCTCGTATCACTCTGTGGACTCGAACGAGATGTCGTTCAAGCTGGCGGGGATCCAGGCGTTCCGGAGTGTGGCTCCCAAGTGCAGGCCTGTGCTGCTGGAACCGATCGACGAAGTGACGGTCACGACGCCTGACGAGTATTTAGGCGATGTGATGGGGAATATCTCGTCGCGTCGCGGGAGTATACTGGGGACGGATTCGTCAGGCGACGGCGGCGGATCGACAGTGCGGGCCTTGGTGCCGCAAGCGGAACTGCATCTGTACGCTACCGATCTCAACTCGATGACGCACGGACGCGGCGGCTACGCACGCAAGTTCCATCGCTATGAGCAGATGCCGCCTGAGGCGGCGCAGAGAGTCATCGACGACTACGCGAAGCACAAGAAAGAGGAGGAACAGGAGGCCTAGCGCCAAGTCGCTGCCCAAGGCGCGGCCTAACCCCTAACGCCTTTTATTATGACTCGCCCCGCTCCCACCGCGTAGATACTGCCAGTCGCTGCATCTCCGTTGATCTGCAGCAAGAAACGATCGGTGACCGGAGGCAGCACGCTCCACTCCACGCCGTCGAAGCGGATCATTACGCCGCCTTCACCGACTGCGTACATGTCGATGGGCGCTGTCCCCCACACGGCGCGCAGATTCTTGCCCGTGGGCGAGCGCATCGGATACCAACGCACGCCGTCGTAACGCACGATGGTGCCGCTGTCGCCGACGGCCACCAGATCGTTAGGTGCCGATCCCCAGATACCGCGCAACAGGCGTCGTGTGGGGGTCGCCATCGTGCGCCAGGTGCCGCCGTCAAAGTGCACCACTGTTCCCGAGTCGCCCACAGCGTAAACGTTGTTAGGCGCGAGACCCCACACGTGCCGATAAAAAACGTTGGCCGGGCTCGACATCAGGCCGAAGCCTGTCGCTGTCGCCGCGAGTATTGTGCCGAATTCGCCGACAACGAATCCGAGGTCCGGGCCGGCGAACCACACCGAACGCAGCAGGACATTCCGCGGGCTCTGCGCGAACGCCCACTGGGCGCCGTCATACCGCAGGATCGTTCCAGTGTCGCCCACGGCGACGATGCGCGACGCCGCGCTCCCCGAGATACCGTACAGCGGGTGCGCCGGCGGGACGTCCATCCTGCTCCAAGCAGTCGCGCCGGCACCGCCGGCTGTCCGTCGCATCACAGTCCCTGCGTCACCGCTCGCGTACACTGAGCCGTCACCTGCGGCCCAGACAGAAATGAGCGTGGGGGCGGTGATCTCGACTGACCATGCCGGCCCCGCGCCGTGGGCAACTGTGCCGTCCCATCCGGCCACGATGACTGACGTTGCGGACCGCCCCGAGACCGCGCGCAGGTTCTCCCCTGTGCGCGGATTCACCACGCGCTGCCAGGACGCGCCGTCGTACCTAACGATTGTCCCTCGGTTCCCTACTGCATAAATGTCGTTGGCTGCTGTCCCCCAGATTGCGAAGAGATGCTTGCCGGTGGCCGAAGGGACGCTCGTCCACGCAGAACCGTCGAAATGGAGCATGGTGCCGTTCACACCCACCGCCCACACGTCGCGCGCGGACGTCCCCCAAATGCCGAACAGCGGGTCGGCGGACGGCGTCGCCAGCTGCACCCAGGCGGCGCCGTCATAACGCCCAATGACGCCGTTGTTGCCGGCCACGAACAGCTCGTTAGGTGCGCCCGCCCAGATCCCCCACAGCTCCCAGCCGCGGCCGGGACTCAAATCGCGCCAGCCCGCGCCGTCCCAGCGGAAGACGCTCCCCTCCACGCCGCTGATGTAAACCTCGCTCGCGCTGCGGCCCCAGACTTCCAGCAGCGTCTTGTTAGTCGGACTCTGCATAGGAGACCACACAGATCCGTCCCACCGCAGCACTACACCCGACGTCCCGACGGCAAAGGCGAGCGACGCGCTGACGCCCCATACGCCGGTCAGCGCCTCCGTCGTCCCTGATTGGACCAGCGTCCAGGGGGCCGTCCCCGACTGAGAACGCAGGATAACGCCGTTCTGACCCACAGCGAACGACAGACCGGTGACGTTGTCGACCCACGCGCCTAACAAGGAGACGTCGGTCAGCCCCTGCTGCTCCAGCTCGAACCGGGCGACTCGGTTGTCGGCCGTGACCACGCGGACATCCGACGACGCGCTCACGCCGGCGGCCGCCGCTGAGATACGGGCCGACCCCGTCGCTATGGCGCTCACACGCCCCGAGGTCGCAACCGAGGCAACGCCGGGATTGGACGACGACCAGCGAACCGTGAGGCCTGTTACCGGCCTACCGGCACTGTCCAAAGCTGTCGCCGCCAGATCGAGCGATCGACCGACGGGGACCCACGCGCTCGCCGGCACAACACCGAAC
>JBQTJS010000274.1:0-2519 GCA_052386875.1 Gemmatimonadaceae bacterium | reverse complement strand
GAGGAGCTTGTGGACGAATCGGTGATCCGTCAGGACCCCAACCGCACGATCGTGCCGGGGATGATCGTCCACGCCGTCGTGGTCGAGCCGTGGGGCGCGCATCCGTCGTACGCGCAGGGATACTACGATCGCGACGACGCCTTCTACGTCTCGTGGGAGGAGATCTCGCGCGACGCGGCGCGCCTCGACGCCTACCTCGACGAGTTCGTGCGCGGCGTACCTGATCGGGCCGCCTACCTAACGAAGCACGCCGGACTCGTGGAACGCCTAACGGCCGGCACGCGCCTCGCAGCCGGTGTCAACTATGGCTACTAGCGCTCTGCCGGAGACTTACGCACCGGCCGAGATGATGGCCGTCGCGGCGGGGCGCGAGCTCGCGGACGGCGAGGTCGTGTTCGTGGGGACCGGACTCCCGAACCTCGCCTGCAATCTGGCGCGCGCGACCCACGCCCCTAACCTCGTCCTCATATACGAAAGCGGAGCCGTGGGCTCCACGCCCGATCGACTGCCCCTTTCTATCGGCGATCCCGCGCTCGTCACCGGCGCGATCATGGTGTGCAGTATGGGCGACGTATTCCAGTACTTCCTGCAGGGCGGGCGCATCGAGGTCGGCTTCCTCGGCGGCGCGCAGGTCGATCGCTGGGGGAACATCAACACCACTGTCATCGGCGATTATCGGCGTCCTACCGTTAGGCTTCCCGGAGGCGGCGGCGCATCTGCGATTGCGATTCATGCCAGGCGCACGCTGGTCGTCACTCGGTTAACGCCGCGCAACTTTCCCGCGGATGTCGATTTCATAACGAGTCCGGGACATCGCTGCCGCGGCCGCACGCGCCGGGAGCTGGGGATGCCGGGCGGCGGTCCGCTGCGCGTCATCACCGACGTGGGCGTGCTGGAGCCGCATGAATCCGGCGAGCTGCAGCTGGCGGCGTGTTACCCCGGCGTGCAGCTCGACGACGCACGCGCCGGTGTGGGGTGGCCGCTCCGCGTGCGCGAGCCGTTAGGCACCATCCAGCCGCCGAGCAGCCTCGAGCTGCACCTCCTGCGCAGCGTGCTCGACCCACAGCGTCTTTACCTTGGCCGCGTCACCGCATGATGCGCCGGAGTTCGGGGCATCGAGCCGCCGAGCAGTGTCGAGCTGCACCTCGGCGCAGAGTGCTCGATCCCCAGCGCTCTGCCTCGGCGCGCCGCCGCATGATGGCCGGAGTTCGGGGGCATCGAGGCCGCCGAGCAGTGTCGAACTGCACCTCGGCGCAGCGTGCTCGATCCCCAGCGCTCTGCCGCGTCGCCGCATGATATGCCGGGATTTCGTTGGTCGCCGCCGCCCCGCGGCCGCATGAACCTCTCAGTGCCGCGCAGGCCTGCCGCCTCCCACCGCGTGAGGCGTCCCGCAGCTCGTCACCTCTGCTTAAAGCGGAGGAGGGTTGCCCGCGCGTGAACGACGCTGCCGCCGAGAGCGGACTGGTTCGCAGGCTGACACTGCGCGATATCCTGCTCCTCAACATCGTCGCGGTCATCAGTTTGCGCTGGCTCGCCACGTCGGCGGCCGCGGGACCGAGCGCCCTGGTGTTATGGCTGCTCGCCGCGCTGTTGTTTTTCGTGCCGCAGGGGCTGGCTGTCACTGCACTTAGCGTTAGGCATCCCGAAGCCGGCGGCATCTACGCCTGGACCAAACGTGCGTTCGGCGAGCGGCACGGCTTTCTCTGCGGCTGGTGCTACTGGGTCAACAATCTCCTTTTCTACCCGAACCTGCTGCTGGCAACGGCGGCCATCGGCACTTACGCCATCGGCAAGGGCGGCAGTGGACTGGAGAACGATCTCGCTTTTGTACTTCCCGTCACGCTCGTGATGCTCTGGTTCGCGACCCTCGTCAACGTGATCGGCGTGGCCAAGGGGCGCTGGCTGCAGAACGTCGGGGCCGTATCGATGTATGTCCCCGGGCTCGTCCTTATCGCGTTAGGCGTCGCCGCGATGGCCACGCGCGGCCCCGCGACCGAGTTTACGGCTGCAACGCTGACTCCGAGCCTGCGCGATCACGCCGCTCTGAATCTCTGGGCGTCCATCGTGTTCGCCTTCGCCGGCCTCGAGCTGGCGCCGACGCTGGCGGCGGAAGTCCGGAATCCGGGGCGCACGCTGCGGCGCGCCGTGATCATAGCTACGCCTCTAGTTGCGGCAATGTACGTGCTCGGTACGGCGTCGGTGCTGTGGCTCGTGCCGCGCGGCGAGATCAACATCGTCACCGGTTTTCTCCAGGCCATCGATGTGGGTGCGCGCTCGATCGGGGTGCAGTTTGCCTGGGTCGGCGCAGCGGCGGCCGCGCTCATTGTGTTAGGCAACCTTGGAGGACTCGGGGCGTGGCTCAGCGGGCCGGCACGCGTCGCGCTCACGATCGGTATCGATGCCTACTTTCCGCGCGCCTTCAGCCGCATCCATCCCCGCTTTCACACACCGTACGTCGCGTTGCTCGTGCAGGCCGGCTGCGGGACGCTCCTGCTCCTGATCTACCAGTTAGGCAGAGG
>JBQTJS010000273.1:0-5836 GCA_052386875.1 Gemmatimonadaceae bacterium | reverse complement strand
CCGGAGTGCTGATAATCGACGAAGCATATGCCGAGTTCGCCGGAAGCTCTTTGGCCGGGATTGCGCCGTCACATGGCCGGCTCGTGGTGGTCCGCACGTTTTCGAAGGCCTTCGGCCTGGCCGGATTGCGCGTGGGCTACGCTGTGGGAGCGCCCGCACTCGTTCGGGAGATAGAGAAGGCGCGCGGCCCATTTCGCGTTTCCACAGTGGCACTGCGCGCCGCGCAGGAAGCGCTCACGAACGATCTCGAATGGATGCGGGCTCGCGTTGCCGACGCGATCACGTCCCGCGAGGAGTTCGTTAGGCTCCTGCGTGCGCGGGGCTTCGCCCCGCTACCGTCGGCCGCCAACTTCGTGCTCGTCCCCGTCGCCCAGGCTACCAAAGTCGCGGACAGGTTATGGCAGAACGGAATCGGCGTCCGCGCATTCACCCAACTGCACCGTATTGGCGATGCCGTCCGCGTAACGATCGCACCGCGAGAGGCAATGATTCGCGTAGCCGACGCACTTGCCACGGCGGTGCTATGAGGGCCGTCCTCGCCGACTACGGTGTCGGCAACTTGCACTCGCTCGCCAAGTCGCTCGTGGCAGCCGGCGCGGATGTCGTTATTGAAGCCGACCCGGCGAACGCACTCTCCGGCGATCTACTGGTACTACCCGGTGTCGGAGCGTTCGCGCCGGCCGCACTATGGATCGGCAGCAAGCGCCATAGCATTTGCGACGCTTTGCAATCCGGCCATCCCTGTTTGGCGATCTGCCTTGGCATGCAGCTGCTCTTCGAAACGAGTGAGGAAGCGCCGGGGGACGGACTCGGTGTGATCTCCGGTCACGTGCGGCGCCTAACGACGCGCCGCATCCCCCACATGGGGTGGAATGCGCTGGAAGACGTGCGCGACCCGCTCATCCAGACTGCAGCGCTTTCCATGGCTTATTACGCCCACAGTTTCACATGTGTCCCAGCCACGCAAGAGGTTGTCTACGCATGGTCGGCTCACGAACATGAGCGGCTCCCGGCCGTTGTTCGTGTTGCGCGGACGCTCGGCGTGCAATTCCATCCGGAGAAGAGCGGCAGCCATGGTCAGGCACTTGTCGCAGCTTTCGTGCAGGAGATTGAATGATCGCGATCCCGGCTCTGGACCTCCGTGACGGCGCATGTGTGCAGCTCGTCGGCGGTGACTATCTCGCCGAGCGCTTCCGTCATAACGATCCGGCGGCTGTGGCCCGGCAATGGGCGCACTACGGGTTCTCGCGTTTGCACATCGTGGATCTCGACGCTGCGACGGGCCGTGGGTCCAACTCAGAACTCGTGCGCGAGCTAATCCGCGCGACGCCTCTGGAAGTGCAGGCCGGCGGCGGATTGCGTGACGCAACACAGATCGAATCGGTGTTCGAGGCCGGCGCTCGTTATGCAGTGCTTGGAACCCGGGCGCTCGAGGACGTCTCCTGGCTCGCTGACGTAGCATATTCGAAACCCAGTTCACTGGTCGTCGCTGCCGATGTTCGCGGTCGCAGTCTGGTTACGCGTGGTTGGCAGCGTCGCCTGCGCAAAAATGTCATCGACATTGTCGAGGAGCTGAACGAACTGCCGTTGGCAGGTGTCTTTGTCACTGCGGTGCACTGTGAAGGAGAGATGAGCGGTACCGATCTCGCCCTGTTCGAGGATGTTGTCGACGCCTGCGTGCACCCGGTTTGTGCGGCGGGTGGAGTTGCCTCTCTACGTGATCTCTCTGCGCTCGCGGCGCGCGGTGTCGCCGCTGTTGTGATCGGAATGGCCCTGTACACAGGAGCGCTCGATCCCCGGGTAGTGGCCCAGGAGTTTGCCGCGTGAGTGGCGTGTCACGCGAGACATTGGAGACGCGCGTCCGCGCCGAGTTCATCCCCGCGGGAAGCGGCCGCGCCGTGCGGACGACTGTTCCGTTTCTTGACCACATGCTCGTGACGTTGGCGCACTGTGCCGGCGCCGGCTTGCATGTCAGCGCGGAGGGCGACCTGCGGCATCATGTGATCGAGGATGTCGGCATCGCCGTCGGTGCTGCCGTCCGGCAGATCGTGCCTAACGAGTGCGCTAGGTACGCCCATCATGTCATCCCCATGGACGACGCCCTTGTCGAAGTTACGCTCGACCTGGGCACGCGGCCGTACTACCGCGGTCCCCTTCCCAGCTCACTGTACGACCACTGGATGCGTTCCTTCGCGCACAGCGCAGTCTGCACATTGCACGTCCGCGTCCTCCGCGGAAAGGATCGGCATCACATCGTCGAAGCCGCTTTCAAGGGCTTGGGCTTCGCGCTGCGTGACGCGTTGCGCCCGGGCGGAACAATCATGAGCACAAAGGGGACCGTTTCCCTCGAGAGCCGATGCTTGCCAGACGCCTGATCGTGTGTCTCGACGTCGCCGGCGGCCAGGTCGTCAAGGGTACGCGCTTCCGCCGGATGCGTCCGTTAGGCACCCCCGCGACAATGGCCGCCGAGTACGAAGCTTCGGGGGCGGACGAGATCGTCTTCCTCGACATTTCGGCCAGTGCGGTGGGTGCGGCGATGCTGCTGGACGATGTACGTCGTACCGCTGCCGCGATGACAATTCCCCTCACGGTCGGCGGGGGCGTGCGCAGGCTCGACGACATCGCGCTCGCGCTGCGAGCCGGAGCCGACAAGGTCGCCATCAACAGCGCTGCTGTGAGCGAGCCTACGCTGCTATCGCGCGCAGCAGCTCGATTCGGTGCGCAGTGTGTGGTCTGTAGTATCGACGCCCGCCGCGATCGGAGCACGTGGACGGTGTATACGCACGGCGGCCGCCGCGCCACGAATCTCGACGCCGTGCAATGGGCGCAGCAGGCGGCGGCGTTAGGTGCCGGTGAACTTCTCGTGACAAGTATCGATCGCGACGGAACACGACTGGGTTACGACAATGCGCTGACGTACGCGATTGCAGCGACGGTTCCGGTCCCCGTCATCGCGTCGGGAGGCGCCGGCGAGCCTGCCCACCTCGTCGAGGCCTTTCGTAGCGGCCGCGCTGACGCCGTGCTGGTCGCCGGCATCGTGCACGACGGGCGTTACAGCGTGCACGACCTCAAATCGTACCTGGCGGCAGCCGGCATTCCCACGCGCGTGAACTGAGACATGAGCGGCAGCGATTGGCTCGATATAATGGCGGCAGTCACGAGTCACGCCGGCGCTGTCGCGTTGCGCCACTTCCGCACGCAGTTGGTTGTCGATACGAAGCGCGACGGCAGTCCGGTGACTATCGCCGATCACGCCGCCGAGCGGGCTGCGCGCGATTGGATCCAGCAGCGTTTCCCGGGCGATGCGATAATGGGCGAAGAATTCGGCGATACGGACATGCCTAACGCGAAACGTCGCTGGGTCATCGATCCGATCGACGGCACCAAGTCGTACATCCACGGCGTGCCGTTATGGGGAACAATGGTCGGTGTAATGGAAGACGAGCGGTTCGTAGCGGGCGGTATCTCCTGTCCCGCAGCCGACGAGCTTGTTGTCGCTGCCGCCGCCGCAGGTTGCTGGCATAACGGCAGCCGCTGCACGGTCTCCGGCGTGCGCGATATTGCGACCGCGACTGTCCTCACATCCGACGAACGTTTCCGTAGCAATCCCCTGCGCCACGCTCGCTGGATGGCACTGGCGGAGCGCTGCGCCATCGCGCGGAGCTGGGGAGATTGTTACGGCTACGTGCTCGTCGCCACCGGGCGGGCGGAACTCATGGTCGATGATCGGCTGAGCCTTTGGGACTTCGCCCCCTTGGTCCCGATTATCACCGAGGCGGGAGGGGCGATCAGCGACTGGAGGGGCCGAATGAGTGTCTTCAGCGGCGAGGCCATCGCCTCGAACGGACACCTCGCCGCATCGCTACGCGATATCCTGTGCGACCGGGAGGCAGTGCTCGATGCCTAACGCTACACCGTCAGGCTCGCTCACCTCCGCGCTCGACTTCGAGAAAGGTGCGGGGACGGTCGTCGTCGTGACGCAAGACGCCACGTCGGGGACCGTGCTTATGGTCGCTCACGCCGATCGCCACGCTGTCGACTGCTCGCTCGAGACTCGCGAGATGCACTATACCTCCCGGACGCGAGGGCTGTGGCGCAAGGGAGCCACCAGCGGTAACGTGCAGCGTCTGATCGGTATGTCCTCCGATTGTGACGGCGATGCGCTCCTCGCCCGCGTCAGCCCTGCCGGCCCTGCATGCCACCTCGGTGCTGTATCCTGCTTCGGGGAGGAGGCGCTTGCCGCCGATGCTTTCGGCCGGCTCGCGCGGACGGTCCGGGAGCGTGCGATCGCGCCTCCGCCTAACGGGAGCTACACAGCCTCGCTACTGGCTGACCGCAACCTCCGCCTCAAGAAGCTCGGCGAGGAGGCAGCCGAGCTTATCGCAGCCTGCGCCGACGGCGATCTCAGGGGTGCCGTGGCCGAAGCTGCGGACCTCGTCTATCACGTGGCGGTCGCCCTCGCGAGCTTGGGCACATCGCTGAACGCGGTCCGCGACGAGCTGGCCGCCAGGAATCGATCGGCAGGTTAATGGTTCTTCGGGATTCCCGGGATGCGAGGTGACAGCTCGCTCAGTTGCTGCCATGCTGAGAGGCTCGCGCGCTACTGCAGGATCTTTTTGCCCTTACGATGACGTAGCTGCCGGGAAGCGCGTGACAGGATCGTCACGTCCTACATCCGCGAGCGGCGGGCTCCAGGTGGTGTGTACGCAAGCTCGAAGCGCCTAACGAGCCGCTCAGAGTTTTGGATCGCGCTGCACATGCGAGCTGTCGTTACCTCGAACGCGGGTGGAACCACCCGCGATCGCGAATAACGAAAGCGGGTCCACCGTGATGTCGCCGTAGCGCACGATCAGGTGCAAGTGCGGACCAGTCACTCGGCCGGTAGCCCCAACGCGGCCGACGACTTCGCCACGCGCGACCGTATCACCTGCGCTGACGGTCTGTTTGGAAAGATGCAGGTAGGCACTCGTTAGGCCGGCACCATGGTCGAGGTACACAACGTTGCCGCCATAATAGAACGAATCCACGATGCGGACGACGCCGCGGTTGACGGCTCGTACAGGAGCACCGATCGCCCCCGCGAAGTCGGTCCCCATGTGCCGTGACGTCAGAACGCCGTTGTACTCGCGACCATGCCCGAATCCGCTGGTGATACGCGACTCCCGCGGCAGGACGAAAGGTTCATTCCACAGGCGCGACGTCGCGTGCGCGCTTTGCGCCACGGCGATAGCGCGCTCCGACTCCGTCCGGATGCGCGCGGCCGTCGCCGAATCGGGCCTGCGGCCGAACTCCGGCGCCACTTTGAGGCGGTCAATAGGATAGTCGCCACGCGCGGTTGCCACGCGCGCCGCGAGCGAGTCCACGCGCTCGCCGCCCGAGCATCGGACCGTTATGCCTAACGAGCGCCCGCCAGCGATCGGCACGGCGGCAAAAGACTCGACTGCGCTGTTACCGGAGGGTGTGAAGTGCAGGGGTTGGCCCGCTACCTCGCCGGCGAGCTGAGTCCCGCCCGGGACGCCCGATACGCGCACCAGAAAGAGTGCTCCCTGCCGCGGTGCTGGTGGCTCCCACGAGATGACCGCCGAATCGCCGCACGCGTGCGCGGCCAGCCCTGATGCCGACCACAGGGGTCGATAGCTCAACAGCAGCCAACTGCTTGCGGCGAGCAGACCCAGCGCGAAGACCAATCGCGTACGCATGCGGGGCAAATTTAGGGCGTGCGCCCACTCGATGGCGGCGTCACCCTACGGTCACGCTTTCGGATGTGCCTAACGAATCACGCGAACCACGCGGCCGTTCCGATACACGGCGACGCGGTCCGCGCGGCCGTCGCGGT
>JBQTJS010000272.1:0-12013 GCA_052386875.1 Gemmatimonadaceae bacterium | reverse complement strand
TGGTCGTCGCTGGTTGCATAACGATCAAAGAGTCGGCGCATGAAGGCGAGCATCGCAATCCGCTCCAGCTCCGCCTCTCGCTCGCGCGTCGCTCTCTCACCGTTGTTGCGCTGGAGCGATTCGTAGCGGTGTGCATTGCGCAGCACCGTGGCCGTCAGCGAGGCGATCACTTCGCAAAACTTCACATCGCTCTCGGAGAAGGGGACGGCCCCGCGCTCCGTTCTCAAGAAAATCGCGCCGATTACGGACGTTCTCCATCGGATGGGGATCACAACTATCGAACGGACGTTGCGGCCGTCCAGGGTATCGCGCACGCTGGCGAGCATCGGATCACTCATCGCGTCCGGTATGAACACAGCTTCGCCGGAATCGAAAGCCTGGCGCAGCTCGGGATAGCGATCGAGATCGACGATGAGGTTTCGCAGCGCGGGATCTTCATACGTTGCCACCAGGCGCACTTCGGCGCCTCCATCGCCAGCCAGGAAGATGGATGATCGATCGAGCCCGAACATGTCGCCGAGCTTGCGCGCGATGCGCTGCAGGATCTCGTTGAAATGCAACGTCGACGATATGTCTTGCAGTATGTCGACAACCGCCAGCAGCTGATCGCGCTCGCGCGTCAGATCAGCGTTCCGCGCCCTCAGTTCGGCGAGTTCGGCCAGCGGAGAGTGTCCGCTCGCCCCATCCGGCTCCACTTCGAGGAGGGGGTGCGACTGTGGTGTTGGAAGGAATGCCACGACGTTGTCCCTGGGAAGGTCCGCACCGTCTTAGACTGTGCATCCCTCGCCGCGGCAACGCGATTATGACGCGGAGTAGCCGCCCTGTTGCGCCTGTTTCCGGGCGAGGATGCGCTGGACCTCTGCCACCACCGCACGCGGTTCGCAGGGCTTGGCCAGGTACCCCTCGCATCCAACTTCAATTGCCTTCTCGCGATCGGCGGGCATCGCGTGCGCTGTGAGAGCCACGATCGGGATTGCTGCTGTCGCCGGGTCTTTCTTCAACCGGCGCACGGCCTCCCAGCCGTCGACGAGCGGGATGGCGATGTCCATGAGGATGAGATCCGGATGGGCCGTGCGGGCCTTGAGGATCCCTTCGGCACCGTTTTCAGCTTCCAGCACCTCATAGCCGAAGTGGCGCAGCATCGTCGAGTACACGATGCGATTGTCCTCGTTGTCTTCTACGAGGAGGATGGTGTGTCCTGGATCACCATCGGTTTCGGTCATCGCGCCGTCCGTTCGTGGTCATCTAGCTGACGCAGCTGTCACAAATCGTGCCAAAGGTGGTCGGCCTTAGCGCAGTTTGTCGAGGGCCTCCCTGGCCTCGCGCTTGTACAGCGGATCGTTGACGTCGGTCCGCTTGTCGGCGCGGAGGATGAACTCGAGCTGCTGGCGCGCATTTTCCTTCTCTTTCACGTCGATATAGATCTTGGCGAGGTCGAGCCTGTGCGTTAGGCGCTCGGGGTCCGCGGCCACGGCACGCTCCATGTACGACACGGCGTCTTTCCAGTTGGCTGTGCCGAACACGCGACCGCCGAGCACGTTTCTGGCGAAGAAGCGCTCGACGCCGTTGAGACGCATGACTTCCGCGTTCCATACGCCCATGACGTGCAGTGCGCCGGCGTGCTCGGGCTGCAGCTTGAGGGCGGCCAGGGCTTCGGAGCGGATCTCGTTGGCGTAGCGCACGCGCTGGCGCACTCCGACAATGAGCGCGGATCTGCCTAACGCGCGCGCCAGGTGGAAGCGGATTTCGGCGTCGTTTGGGTTCGCCGCCACCGCGCGACGTGCGTAGCGCTCGCCCAGGCGGAACAGCGAATCGCGCCGTGCCCGATTCTGCTCGCCTTCGCCGACGTCGACCGCGGCGCGTGACGCCTTCCCCAGTGCTTCGGCGTGAGTGGAATCGAGCGCTACGGCGGCCTGGAAGTGGTCGAGCGCCGCTGCGGAGTTGAAGGTCGCGATGGCCGCGTCGCCGGCCGCGATGTGCTGACTCACGTTTTGCGCCGCCGCCGCCGCCGCCGGCGCCGTGATGAGAGCGCTAGCCAGTGTTCTTGCGATCAGCAGCGTACGAGTCAGTTTCATGCGCGATGTCCGCTTCGGAATGAGTATCCGGTCCCTTCATGTACCCGGCTGAGTCGCGAATGCTCGCACGACGGTTGATCGAGCGGAAGCGCGATGGCGGACGCATCGCCGCCGAGGAGTGGCGCGACCTTGCGAAAGGCTACGGCGCCGGCGACGTGCCGGATTATCAGATGGCCGCCCTTTTGATGGCGATCTACTGGCGCGGGTTGGACTCCGCCGAGACGGCCGCGCTCACTGACGCGATGATCCAGAGCGGGGCAACACTGGACGTGGCGGGCCTGAACGGTGCGCGGGTGGACAAGCATTCCACCGGCGGCGTGGGCGACAAGGTGTCGCTGGTGCTGGCCCCGCTGATTGCGTCTTTGGGCGTGGGAGTGCCGATGATGTCGGGACGCGGGCTGGGGCATACTGGGGGGACGCTGGACAAGCTGGAGTCGATCCCGGGGTTCCGCACGGACCTCTCGTTAGGCGCCGCCCGCGCGCAACTTGAGCGCATCGGCTGTGTGCTCATCGGCCAGACGCGGGAGATCGCGCCCGCGGACAGGCGCATGTATTCCCTGCGCGATGCGACTGCGACTGTGGAGTGTATCCCGCTGATCGCGGCGAGCATCATGAGCAAGAAGCTCGCCGAGGGACTTGACGGACTCGTTCTCGACATCAAGCGCGGGAGCGGCGCTTTCTTGCCGGACCTCGAGCGCGGCGTGGAGCTGGCTCACGCTATGATCACGCTGGGTGCCCAGCGCGGCTGTCCCGTCGTCGCGCTGGTGAGCGCGATGGATCGGCCGCTCGGCCGCGCCTGCGGCAATGCGATCGAGGTCGAGGAAGCGATCCAGGCGCTGCATGGGGACGGCCCCCCCGATCTCATGCGTCTCACGTTCGCGTTAGGCGCGGAGATGCTCGTACTTGTCGGCGCAGCTCCGTCGCGTGATCAGGCATGGCGCCGCATGGAGGTCGCCATCTCTTCCGGGGGCGCCGCGGAGAAGTTTCGCGAGATCGTGGCCGCGCAGGGGGGTGACCCACGCGTGGTCGACGATCCATCTGTGCTCCCTCAGGCAGCCGAATGTGAGCTGTACACGGCTCCGCGCGGCGGCGTGGTCGCGCGCATCGAGCCGCGCATCATCGGCAACGCCATCGCCGCGTTAGGCGGCGGCCGCGCGCGGCCGGACGCTTCCATCGATGCCGCCGTCGGCTTCGTGATCAGCACCAACGTCGGCGACGCCGTGCGCGCCGGCGAGCCGCTCGCCACGATCCTCGCGCGCGATGCCGGCGGCATCCGCATGGGACGCTCCGCGCTGGACGTAGCCATCGAGATCGCCGAAGAAGCCGAGCCGCCGCTGCCGCTCATATCGCACCGCGTGACGGCCCAGGGAGCGGAGCCGTGGCAGGAATAAGCCGTTAGCAGGGCAGGCGATAGGCCGCAACGCACAGTGCGACCGCAACCCGGCCGCACGGCTCGCATCTGCGGCGTAAGCTCGGTAGCATTCGGTCGTGCGCGTCGGTTCTGTCATTTGCGCCGCTCTGTTAGCCGCTTGCGCCCCTTCCGCCGAGCAGGGGACGCCGCTCGACCTCGCGCGCGTCGATATCGTCGATCTGACGCATCCGCTGAGTCCGCAGACGCTCTTCTGGCCCACGTCACCGTCCGGCTTCGAGCACATCGAGTTGCACGCAGGGCCGACTGCGCGCGGCTGGTATTACTCGGCGTACGCCTTTGCCGCGCCGGAGCACGGCGGGACGCATCTGGACGCTCCGGTACATTTCGCGGAGGGGGGTCTGACGACCGAGCTGATACCGCTTACGCGACTCGTCGCTCCGGCGATCGTCATCGACGTGTCGGCCAAGGCAGCGGGCGAGCGCGACTACCGCCTAACGAGTGACGACATTGCCGCCTTCGAGGCGGCCCACGGACAGATCCCGCCCGGGAGCGTTGTGCTCTTGCGCACGGGGTGGGACGCTCACTGGGGGGACCGCATGGCCTACTTTGGCGACACGGCCAAGGGGGACGCGTCGCGGCTGCACTTTCCCGGCTACGGCGTCGCGGCGGCGCGACTCCTCGTCGAGGAGCGGCGTGTTGCGGGGCTGGGGATCGATTCGCCGTCTGTGGACTACGGTCCGTCGCTTGATTTCGAGGTGCACCGCGTGGGCGCGCCGCGGGGGGTGTATAACCTCGAGAATCTCACGAGCCTGGGTCGCGTCCCGCCGCGCGGGGCCGTGCTCATCGCTGCGCCGATGAAGATCCAGGGCGGGTCGGGGGGCCCTGTTCGTGCGATCGCGCTCGTTCCCAAGGACATGCGTTAGGCATGATCCCGCTCGATTTCGATATTCGGCCCTTCGCCAGGTTGGCCGCGCTCGGCGCACTCGCCGTCAGCGCGGGCGCTTTCGCACTCTGGCTGTTCGTGCTCTTCGTCACGCGCAGTACGGCTACCGGTGGTATCGATGCGACGCACTCGCTGCTCGCGGCGATGGCCGTGGGGATGATCTGTGCTGCGGTTATCGCCGTGCACCTGGCGTTCGCGCGCCAGCTGCTGCGCTACGCGAAGCGGGGCAGCGAGTGACGCGACGCGTTGCTCGTTAGGCGAGGCTGGCTCTGCGGCCGCGGGCGGGCCCCCCTCAGACGTCGAGGTTGCTGACGAACTTGGCGTTCGCCTCGATGAACGCGCGGCGCGGCTCGACCTCGTCGCCCATGAGCGTCTGGAACACCTGATCGGCCAGCAGCGCGTCTTCCAGGCTCACCCGCAGGAGAGTGCGGCGCTCGGGGTCCATGGTGGTCTTCCAGAGCTGATCGTCATTCATCTCGCCGAGGCCTTTGTAGCGCTGGATGTTCACCGCTCCGCGCGCATCGCCGTTGCCTAACCGGTGAACGATCTCTTCGCGCTCCTTCTCGTCGTATGCGTAAAACTCTTCCTTTCCCTTGGCGACACGGTAGAGCGGCGGCTGGGCGATGTAGATGTATCCTGCGTCGATGAGCTGCGGCATCTGACGAAAGAAGAACGTCAACAGCAGCGTGCGGATGTGTGCGCCGTCAACGTCCGCATCGGTCATGATGATGATCTTGTGGTAGCGCGCCCCCTCGAGCTGGAATTCGTCTTTGATCCCCGTACCGATCGCCGTGATGATAGTGCGGATCTCTTCGTTCGAGAGGATCTTGTCGATGCGCGCCTTCTCGACGTTGAGGATCTTGCCGCGCAGCGGCAGGATGGCTTGGAATTCGCGCGAGCGGCCCTTCTTGGCCGTGCCTCCCGCCGAATCGCCTTCGACCAGGTACAACTCGCACATCGACGGCTCGTCCAGCGAGCAGTCGGCGAGTTTGCCGGGGAGGTTCCCCACGTCGAGCGCGGATTTCTTGCGGGTGAGGTCGCGCGCTTTGCGCGCCGCCTCACGCGCCCGCGCCGCGGACACTGCCTTTTCGACGATGCTGTTGGCGCTGCGAGGGTGCTCGTCGAGGTAGTTGCCTAACCAGTCGTTCACAGCGGTTTTCACGACCGACTCAGCTTCGGAATTCCCCAGCTTCGTCTTGGTCTGCCCTTCAAACTGCGGCTCGTGGATCTTGACAGACAGGATCGCCGTGAGCCCCTCGCGCACGTCGTCGCCCGTGAGCGTGAAGTCGGCCTTCTTCAGGAAGCTGTTCTTCGCCGCGTAGTTGTTGATCGTACGCGTAAGCGCCGCCTTGAATCCCGTTAGGTGCGTGCCTCCTTCGTGCGTGTTGATGTTGTTCACGAAGGTAAAGACCTGCTCCGCGTAGGAATCGTTGTACTGCAGCGCCAGCTCGAGGCCGATGTCATCCTTTTCGGTGTCGAGATAGAGGACCTCCGGGTGCAGGGTCTTCTTCTTCTCATTGAGGAAGTGCACCATCTCCTTGAGGCCCCCCTTGGCGTGGAAGGTCTCCACTTTCTTGGGATCCTCGCGCTCGTCGCCGAGCGTTATTACAACACCCTTGTTGAGGTAGGATAGCTCGCGCAGCCGCGCGGCCAAAATCGCGAAATCGAACGTCAGCTCGGTGAGGATCTCCGGATCCGGCTTGAACCAGACCTTGGTGCCGCTCTCTTTCTCAGACACCTTGCCTAACGTCTTGAGCTTGGTTGTGGTGAGTCCGCGCGCGAACTCCATGAAGTACTCCTTCCCGTCGCGCCTGACCCACACCTGCAGCTTCTCCGACAGCGCGTTCACGACGGATACGCCGACGCCGTGCAGCCCTCCCGAAACCTTGTAGCTGTCCTTGTCAAACTTCCCGCCGGCGTGCAGCACCGTCATCGCCACTTCGAGTCCGGGGAGCTTCTCGGTCGGGTGGATGTCTACGGGGATGCCGCGGCCGTTGTCCTCGACAGTGATCGAGTTGTCGCTGTGGATTGTGACGGCGATCTTGTCGCAGAACCCCACGAGGGCTTCGTCGATCGAGTTGTCCACGACCTCGTATACGAGGTGGTGCAGCCCGCGCGATGCTGTGGACCCGATGTACATGCCGGGCCGCTTGCGCACGGCCTGCAGCCCTTTGAGCACCTGAATGTTCTCGGCGGCGTAACTCGCGCCGTTCTTCCCGTTTTTTTCGTCGGGCTTGGCCATGTAGCGGATTGTCGGGAGGTGCGGGCCGGGAGACTCCCCGAGAGGCCAAATAAAAGCCGAAACATGGCCGCTCCGGATCCCACAAACTTAATCGATGGGTCTGTCGGAATCAACCCACGAGTCCGCGCCTAAGCGATTGTTCGGCTTAGGCTTAGCGCATGAGCTGCCAGCGGATCTTGACTATTGGATTCACCTCGCGCCCGCGGTTGATGCTGCGCAGGATTTCGGGCTCCAGGAGGGAAAGCTCGCTCATCCAGGCGTGGGTCTTCACGCTCACGTTGAGCACGCTGTCAGCGCTCACGGACTCGGCGCGGGTGACTGCCGCGATGTGCGGTCCGACGAGCCCGGCCCACTCGTCAACGAGGCGGAACTGCTCGAGGCGGCGCGCGAAGCCGCGGCGCGCGAGGACGCGCCCGAGGACGTTATGCACGCGTTCGGGTTTGTCGCCGCGTTTCATGGGGTGACGACCCCGCCGCGAATCGTTAGGCGCGCGAGGCGGCCGAGTGTCGCCGGCAGATTGTCGCTGCGCGGCACGGCGATGATGAGCTGCCCGCCCGGCTCTCCGCTCTCGATGAGCAGCTCCAGGATCTGCGCAGCGCGGCGGGCGTCCAGCTCTGCGAGCGGGTCGTCCAGCAGCAGTACGGGGACCCTGCCCAGCGCGTCGCGCAGCGTCGCGTGCGCGGCCAGGCGCAGCGCGATGGCGATAGTACGCTGCTGTCCCGCGGACGCCACCAGCCGCGCCGGATGGCCGCCTAACGAGATGGCCAGGCTGTCTCGGTGCGGTCCGGCGTGCGTGAGAGCGCGGCGCAGGTCGCGCTCGCGGTCGCGTGCCAGGGCGGCGCCAAGATCCGCAGCCAGGATCCGCTCGTCAGGGAGTTGATCCTCGCGTGCATGAGTCTCACCGCGCGCCGCATAGCGCAGTTCCACAGCTTCGCGCTCGCCGATGCCGGCGCACAGGGCCGCCACGCGTGCCGCGTTGGCCGCCAGCCACGCCATGCGATAGCGCCGGATGCTGGCCCCCGATTGCGCCAGGGCCGGGTCCCAGACCGCGATTTCCGAATGGGCATCCTTGGGGCCGCGGCGGGCGGCGCGCCGCAGAGCGGCGTTTCTCCTAACGAGAGCCGCGCGGTAGTGCTGCAGCGCCGCCAAGTAGCGCCTGTCGGCCATCGCCAGTAGGACATCGAGGAAGCGGCGCCGCTCGCCGGGCGACCCCGCGATGAGCGCCACGTCGCGCGGTGCCACCACCACCGACGGCACGGCGCCGAACGCATCGGAGAGGCGCGCCACAACGACACCATCGATCATTACCTTCTTGCGCCGCGACGGCGAGTCGAACCCAACTGAGACCTCGAGCGCAGCCGCTCCCTCGCAGCGCAACGTCATATGGAACCCCATCCCTTGAGGCTCGCCGCCGCGCGTGAAGCGCACCAGGTCCTGATCGCGCGCCCCACGCAGCGAGCGCATGACGGCGAAGTACGCGATCGCCTCCAGCAGATTCGTCTTCCCCTGGCCGTTCTCGCCGATCAGCGCAAAACCCTCGGGCGGCACAATCAGGTCCACGCGCTCCAGGTTGCGGAAAGTGCGGATGCCTAACGCGCTGATCCGCACAACGCCGACCGTCGCCGCTTTGACAGATTCAGCCACTGCGCTCACGTCCGTGGCGCCCTCCTCAAGCGCCGGAGAACGACGGCGGTCTCTTTTCCAGGAATGCGCGCATCCCCTCTGCCGTGTCGCGCGTAGCGGCCAAGAGGGCGAATAGATTGGCTTCCAGGTTGAGACCTTCGTCCAGCGACGTCGCGAGTCCGCGGTTCACAGCTTCGATCGTCTGAGCGACGGCGAGCGGTGCGTTGCCGAGTATCTGGCGCAGCAGTGCGTCCGCCGCGCCCATGAGGTCGCCCGCCGGCACGACGCGATTCACAAGGCCGATGCGATACGCTTCCTGAGCGTCGATTGTCTCACCCGAGAGGAGCAGCTGCAGGGCATTGCCGCGGCCGACGAGCCGCGGGAGCCGCTGCGTGCCGCCGTACCCGGCGCAGATCCCCAATTTGACCTCCGGCTGGCCGAACTTGGCGTGTTCGGAGGCGATGCGGATATGGCAGGCCATGGCAAGCTCGCAGCCGCCGCCTAACGCGAAACCGTTGATTGCCGCAATCACCGGTTTCGGCGATCCCGCGAACTTGTCGAATACTGCCTGTCCGTACAGCGCCCGGCGCTTCGCCTCGAAGGGCGTCTGCCCGGCCAGCTCGGTGATGTCGGCGCCGGCCACAAAGGCGCGTCCCGCACCGGTCAGGACCGCGCCGGCAACGTCGCGGCGTTGACGCACTTCGTCAATCGCGCGCTCCAGCTCCCCGATTGTCGCGCCGTTAAGCGCGTTGAGCTTGTCCGGACGATTGATTGTGATCGTCGCGACGCCGCTGTGAACGACAAACGTGAGAGACTCGTAGGTGATCGGCATACGGATGCAGTTGCCCGCGCTCGGCGATTGAGTGGGAGGCAGACGGCGTGCCGGTAGACGCCGTATGTGTAAGGCTGCAATCTACTGCGGCAAGAGCGCCTCGTGATGCTGAGCCGGCGATGTAATGTGAAGCTCAATCAGGCCGCTGCCCTGCTCCGGGGTCGTTGCCTAACGCCACAGCGCAGATACTACTCCCGCCCGTGAGGCTACGTTGTGATGGATGAACGGACGAGGGCGCAATTCCAGGCCAAGACGTTCCCCTTCGTGCCGCTGGCGTTTACGCGGCTGTCGCTGGAGGATTCGCGGGCGCGGGCCGCCGCCTTCTACGAGGAGATGAACCGGCGGCGGACAACGCGGCATTTCTCGAGCGACCCGGTGCCCAGGGACCTCATCGAGTGCGCGATCCGCACTGCCGGCACGGCACCGAGCGGCGCACACCAGCAGCCCTGGACCTTTGTCGCCGTATCCGATCCGGCTGTAAAGCAGAGCATCCGCGAGGCAGCCGAAGCGGAGGAGCGCGAGTTCTATCACGGGCGAGCGCCTCAGGAGTGGATCGATGCTCTCGCGCCGCTGGGTACCGACGAGCACAAGCCGCACCTCAGCGATGCCCCGTGGGTAGTGGTCCTCTTCCGTCAAACGCACGGGTTGAATGCCGCTGGCGGCAAGACGACCTATTACTACACGCAGGAATCCTGCGGCATCGCCGCGGGGTTCTTCATCGCGGCCGTGCACAGGATGGGTCTTGTCACCTTGACGCACACGCCCAATCCAATGGGATTCCTGGGACGGCTACTGCGGCGGCCACCTAACGAGAAGGCAATGCTTGTCATGCCGGTCGGATATCCCGCGCCGGAAGCCAAGGTCCCCGATCTCGCCCGTAAGCAGATCGGGCAGATCGCCGTTTGGCGCTGATCCCATGCGAGGCGTGACGGCCTCACGAGCGCAGCGCCCGGCCTAACGTGGCGAGGTGCGCGCCGCTCAGTCGCGGCATGGAGAAGAGCGCCACACCGGCGGCGCCGGCGTCGCGTGCCAGCGCCACGGCCCGCGCCAGCGCAGCCGGATCGAGGCGCGGAACGAAGAGGCCGGCGTACAGCGGTACGCCCGCGGGCAAGGCGTTCACTCCCTCGCGCGCGGCGCGGCCGATCCAGGCGACGTCCTCCAGATAGAAATTGTGATACAGCATCGGGAAGACGGCATCGAGCGGCCATTCGTCCCATGCCTGCCTAACGAGCCGCCGAGCGAGCGCTGGAGTGGCGAAGACCGCCGCGCTGATCGCCTTCCCCCGTTCCCGCACGGTCCGCGACAATAGCGCCACGAGTTCACTGATCGAGCGCCAGCGGAACTCGCGCCAGGCGCCATGCTCGGGCGCATCCGCCAACTTCATCGGATCGAGTCCGCTCAGCCGGCGGAACTTCTCACGGCACACATCGCAATAACAGAAATCGAACTGCGCCATCTCGCGATCCTGCACGAGCCCGTAACGCGACCACAGCCCGCGCGGCAATATCACATCAATGAATCGGATGTAATCGAGATGCACGCCGGCTACGTCGGAGCGCGCCGCGATCCGGTCGACGCTGGAACGCAAGTACTCGCGCACGCCTTCGCGGTTGGGACACAGCCAGTTGTATGAAGGGACATACGGCGGCCGCGTTAGGCTCGACTGCCCGTTGCGGCTGACGCTGAACCACTCCGGGTGATTCCGCTTGGCCCAGCGGTCGCCGCTGCGATACAGCGTGAATATCCAGCGATGCAACTCCAGGCCTTCACTGCCGGCGGCAGAGGCGATGCGGCCGCTGTCCCCTCCTTCCACCAAAAGACCCGTGATCCCCGCTGCGCGGAGCCTCGCGAAGCGCCTTTGCCACTCGGATCTGCCGGTCGCGTTGTCTCCGTGAAACCAGGTCCACGCGCGGAACTTCGCTGCCGGTTGCTGCACAGCTGCGCCGCCGAGCGCCGCGGATGCCACGCCGGCAGCTCCCGCACGGCCGAGCAGCTCGAAGAATTGCCGCCTGCGCATAGCCAATCCTTCCCTCGATACCGCAAGCTAGGCCGCAGGAGGCGCGCCAAGCCCAGCATGACGCATCAGCGATTCGGAGGGTCGCCGCGTGAGAATCCGAACTCGTGCGCTTGTGGCGGCTCGCTGGGCCAAAGCAATCGCAGCTGCCGCACCTATCGCGCGTCATGATGCGCGCAGCATGTTCGCTGCATGACGGATGTTCCGCCGCACGCGACGCGCCAAGCCAAAACAGCTGCCGACCCCATCGTCGCGGTCCGCTGGTCGAGAGCCAAGGACGCTGTGCGCATAATCGATCAAAGAGCGCTTCCAGAGCGTCTTGTGGAACTGGAGGTAAGCTCGCTGGACGACGTGTGCGCGTGCATCAATACGCTGGCTGTCCGCGGCGCGCCGCTCATCGGCGTCTTCGCGGCCATGGGACTGGCGGCGCTGATGCGGCGCCATGCAGACCTGCCGCGAACGGCCTTCGACGAGCGGCTCGAGGCTGCCGCGGCGGCGATCCGCGCTACGCGGCCCACTGCCGCGAATCTGGGCAGCGCGCTCGAGCGCATGCTGGCATGTGCACGTGCAGCCGCGGGCGAACCGTTAGGCGTCGCTCAAGCTCTCTGGCGAACCGCCGAGTCGATACGCGTCGAGGATGCCGCCATGTGTCAGCGGATCGGCGAGCACGCGCAAGGCCTGATTCCGTACGCCGCTCGCATTCTGACGCACTGCAACACCGGTGTGCTCGCTACAGCCGGCTCGGGGACAGCGCTGGCGGGAGTGTATCGGGCACATGCCGCCGGTCGCCGACCGAGCGTCTACGCCTGCGAGACGCGACCGCTGCTGCAGGGGAGCCGCCTAACGGCGTGGGAGCTGCAGCGCTGCGGCATTCCGGTCACGCTGATCGCCGACAGCATGGCTGCCGCGCTT
>JBQTJS010000271.1:0-3690 GCA_052386875.1 Gemmatimonadaceae bacterium | reverse complement strand
TACGGCCGCCGCGGGCGCCGTCGCCGAGCTGTCCGAAACGGTTGCTCCCCCAGCACACGATGCGGCCGCTTCTCGTTAGGCCGCAGGCATGCGCGAGACCTGTGCGGATCAGCCTGAACGTGTGGCCCCCGCTGACGCGCACCGGCGCGTTGCGCATGTTGCTCGTGCCGTCGCCCAGCTCACCCGACTCGTTGCTCCCCCAACAGAGTCCTTCGCCCGCTGTGGTGACTCCACACGTGAAGGATTCCCCGGCCGCAAGTTGCGCGAAGGAGAAGTCACCGGCCACTGCGGCCGGAATGGGTTGTCGCTCGAGGCTTCCATCGCCCAACTGGCCGTTCTCGTTGTTCCCCCAGCAGCGCGCCCGGCCGGCTTCGATGGCGCAGCTGTGGCGCGCTCCGACAGCTACGAGTGCGCGCTCCGCCGGGAAACTCAACGACGGTGTCGCCGGCGGCTCGTTAGGCGGCGGCGCTGGACTGCTGTCCCGTTGTGCCGGCGCTGCCGCTACCACGGGGGGGGTCGTCGGCTGCACGATCCGCTGGCGAGCGACGGCCGGCGGCGCGCGGGGCGGCGGTTCGGGAGTCGCGGCAGCCGTTTTAGGCAGCGGCTCGCGAGGAGCCCTGCCGCCTAGCGTGTCCCTAACCACCTGTGGCGTCGAGTCGCTGCGCGTGCTTGCCGGAGCTGCCTGCACGGGCACCTGGATTGTCCCCATATCGCTGAAGGTTGTGCGCGTATCGGCGGCGTTCGCGACGTCTTCGCCGTTCCCGCGGGTCAGTACTACGGCGAGCGCCGATCCGGCGACGAGCAGCGCGGCGGCGGCCGCGAGCCAGCGCTTGAGCGGCCGGCGCGGCGACTCCTCGTCGTCCTGTACGCGCCAGGCATCGGGGGCGAGGGGCGACTGTTCGACATCGATGATCTGAGGTGTGCCGGCGTCGACTCGCGCATCCAGGGCCGCGCGCTGCGTCTCGGAACGGCGGAAGTGTGCCGTCGCGGCGTCGGTCGGGTCCCCCTCGTTAGGCAGCGTCTGTTCCAGCTCGCGGCGCTGTTTGAGCTGCCGGCGCTTGTATTGCCGCCATTGTCTCAGACCCGGCGGGTCGCTCGCGTCGTTCAAGCGCAGCAGGAGGCGCTCGGCGCTGGGCCAGCGCGCGTCCGGCTGCTTGCGCAGCAGGCCGTCCACGAGATAGCGCAGGCGCTCGGAGACGTTGGAGCGGAACTCCTCCACGCCGGGAAGCTCTTCGTGCTTCTGCTTGTAAATCACGTTGTACAGGCCTTCGCCGTCCCATGGCCGCTTCCCCGTGAGCATCTCCCAGGCAACGAGGCCCAAGCTGTACAAGTCGCTGCGCCCGTCGACACGCGTACCGTCGATCTGCTCCGGCGACATGTACGTGGGTGTGCCGATGGCCGTCCCCGTCGCCGTTAGGCTCGTGTCGGCCTCGCGCGAGATTGCGACGCCGAAATCCGAGAGCAGTGCGCGCCCGCTCTCCGCGTCGAGGAAGATGTTCTCCGGTTTGACATCGCGGTGTACGACGCCGTGGCCGTGCGCGTACGCCAGAGCGCGCGAGATGTCGCGCAGCACGCGCTCGACGCGATCGGCGTTGAACGCGCCATCCGCCTGCAGCGCCTGTTTGAGAGTGCGCCCCGGCACCAGCTGCATGACCAGCGCGAGGCTGTCATCCGTCAGGCGCTTGACGGCGTGCAGCGCGACGATGTTGGGATGCTCCAGGCGGGCGACTGTGCGTGCTTCGCGCGCGAGCCGCGCTACGGCCTCATGATCGTGTGCATAACGAGTCCGCACAACTTTGACGGCGACTTCGCGCCGCAGCTCGCGGTCCCGCGCGTGGTAGACGATAGCCATGCCGCCGCGCCCAAGCTCGCCGATCCACTCGTACTCCCCGTCCAGCTCGCGCGGCCATTGCACGTCGCCGGTCGGGATCGGAGGAGTCGTCACCGCGTCGCTCATGCGATGAACCGGAACACGACTTCACCCATCTCAACACGATCGTCGTTCTGGAGCGGCACCGACGTCCCGCTCCCCTCGAGTGCGACGCCGTTGACAACCACCGGATTCGTCCCCGAGAGGTTGACGAGGTGCCACGATCCCCGCGCCAGTTCCAGACGGGCGTGCTGCCGGGAGACCGTAGCCTCCCGCAACTGGATGTGCCGGTACGGCGGTCCTTCGAGACGCCCGAACGTGATCGTATTCGCATCCGGGCCGTACGTCTTGACGAAGCGGATCTCGTGGCCGGCGTCGCGACCCGCGATGACCTTCAGGCGTCCCGGGTGGAACTGCAGCGTGCCGTCGGCAGGACGATAGAAGCGTATGGAGTGGCCGTCCACCAACGTGGCATGCTCGTGAGCCGTGGCGGCCGATTCGTCAGGCACTGCCGAGCTGCGCGCAATGTGCCCGGCGCCCGACCCCCGCACAGCCGTCAAGCGGCCGAGGCGGCGTGCCGGAGGCGGCGGCAGCGTTAGGCTTTCACCCGCGCGCTCGACCCCGTGTGACACGGCGGACGGCTGAGGGAGCGATACCGCGAGCTTCGGTTCCAACGACAACGCCTGCTCTGAAGGAGGTGTGACGGCCTGACGAGCCACACGCATAACGGGACGCGCCACATCGCCCGTGCCGAGGACCGGCAACACCACCAACGGAAGATGCTGCTCGCGCAACCGCGTCGCGTGCCGCCGCCGCGCCAACCAGAGGCCGGCCACGATCGAGCCGACGCATACTGCCAGGGTCGCGGCGATCCATAATGTACTCGTAAGACTCAACACCATGCGCGCACTCCCAGCGACTCGCGTGGCCAATCGTGCAGTCGCGACGCAGCCTTAGGTGCACCAAGCCACCGCGTCACGAGCGACGACTGCCACGTCCCCGCCCAGCGACGATGCCTGCTATGTAAGCGGCATCCCCGTACTATGAGTAGTTGTGGAAGTTTTGTCGAGCCTGCCCATGGTCGGGCTAACGGGCAGAAACCGCTCCGCCTACTCTGCGTGGAATCGGAAAACTATTTCACCCATTTCCACGCGGTCGCCATCGGCGAGATCTGCCGCCGAGCCGCTACCTGGAAGAGCCACTCCGTTCAGGATGACGGGATTCGTCCCCGACAGATTGGTTAGCGTCCAATGTGTGCCATCCCAACGCATCCGCGCGTGCTGGCGACTCACCGTGGGAACGTTAAGAGAAACATGTCGATATGGTGGTCCGTCGCCACGGCCGAATGAGACTGAAGTGCCGTCCGGTCCCCCCGTGCGTACGAAGCGGATGGACGTTCCCGCCTCTCGCCCGCCGACAACTTCGAGGCGACCCGGCAAAAACTGCAGCGTTCGGTCCGATGGACGGACGTATCTGATCACTTCTCCATCGTCACCCGAGCCGCCGTCGCCGCCGATCCCGTTCCCTGCCGATTCTCGCTCCGGGGCAGGAGGTGGCGGTGGCGGAGCATAGCTCGTGGTGACCTGAAAGGGATCTTGCGGCGGCGTCGCATACGCGTCCCGAGTGCGGCGAAGCGTTGCAGGCATCCGTCGGGTCAGCGTCGGGCGAGGGAGCGGCCGCCCGGTTGGCGCGGTGAGAGACCCGAGGAGCGCGACGGGCCCGTGCAGACGCTCATGGTGCCGGCGTCGGCGGTAACGGACCGCTGCGATAGTCGCCGCGACCGAGAGCGTGAGCAATAGGATGAGGAGGATCCAGGGCAT
>JBQTJS010000270.1:0-13664 GCA_052386875.1 Gemmatimonadaceae bacterium | reverse complement strand
TCCCCACTTTAAGCGCCGTCCCCTCGCGCGGAAGCGCCAGCGCCCACTGCTGCCAACCGCCGGCAGGGAGGATCTGGGCGATGAGCGGCATCACGAGGTCATCCACGACCGATGCGACAAGCTTGTTCAGGGTCAATCCAATGATCACGGCGATTGCGAGTCCGATCACATTGTCCTTGATGAGGAATGCCTTGAATTCCTGCCACATGGCGCTGCCTCCGCGTGTGTCTGAGAGAGACCGACGGTGGACGCCGGCAAACTTCCGCCAACCGGGCGGCAGCACAAGGACCTACCTCACAACTCGGCACGCGCCCGTCCGCTCGAGCCGCGCGCCTAACTAGTCTCGAGCCGTCCTAGAACCGGGCTTCCAGATAGCCGTAAAAGCGGAACTTCTCGCTCGGATACAAGCCACGAGCGAGATCGAGGCGGATAAGTCCGTCGAGGACGCTCACCCCAGCGCCGGCGCCGCTCAGCGGCCGTCCCGGATGGCGGAAGTCCTCGCGCGGTCCTGCCCAACCCAAGTCCGCAAACACGACAGGACGGAAGGCCACGTTGGCCAGCCCCAGCTCGGCGCGCGCGAGCCAATAACTCTCCCCTCCAGTCAGGTCGATGCGCTGGCCGCGCACTGTGTGTGTGCCGCCGAGGAAGAAGCGCCTTTGCACGGGGACCGCGCCGAAGGCCGCTCCTGCACCGGCAGTCAGAGATACAGCGACAGGGCCGATCGCACGGCCGCTCGTTAGGTCCGCTGCGACGCGCTGGAAGTTGAAGTCACCGACACCCATTTCTGCGCGCACGTCCACATGCGCGCGCCAGGCAAGCGGGTCGAGGCCGTAGGAACGCACGATGCGCGCGGCGAATCCCGCGATGTCGCCGGTATCCGCGGCGATGTTCTCCAAGAACCGCACATCGTTCAGCGCGTGCGCCAGTGACGCATGCGTCGTTCGGGAAGCGGCGCGGTGGCGTTCCACGAACAGCCGTGTCTGCCATTCGGCGCCATTGGCCGGCGCGGCCACCAGCTCGGCGCCGCCGGCCCTGTAGTACACGCCGTCGTCCACTCCGAAGAGGAGCGCGCCTAACGAGTTACCGAAAGAGAGCGGCGATCCCCAGTCGTTGGCTCCGACCAGGCGATTGTAACCGCCGACGCGCCAGGTGGCGCGCCCGTTGGAACGCTGCAGCGCCAGCTCGCCGTTCACCTTCCGGTCGGAGAGTCCGAATCGCAGTTCCGTGCTCGCGGAGAAGCCGCGGCCGAGTTCCTGGCTCAAGCCGAGCGCCGTGGACAGCCCTTCGACCCGATTGTAGCGCGTCAGCGCCGCACCGTAACGCCAGACCGGCGGCTGCGGCGCCCAGGCGGATTGCAAGCCGAAGCCTAACGATTTCTTCAGCTCCTCTCGCTCGCGCACGCCGAACAGCTCCTCCCCGTCGTCGTAGATCGAGCCCACAAGCTCCGGGGCTCGCAGCAGCACCAGGCTGTCGCACGGCACGCGCGTGGCCACGGTAAGGGCACGGCCGTGGCGGCGCTCAACGCGCGTGTACGTGCCGCCGGCACGGCATTCCCGAGCCCGCACGCTGTCGCGCTCGCGTGCACGTTCGCGCGCGGCCTCGGCGAGAACGGCATGACGGCGACTGCGTTCGTCTGCGCTCAAGTCGCGCCAGGGAACCGAATCGTTAGGAAACAGCGACTCGGCGAGAGAGGGCAGCGGCGCGGGGAGCGCGGCGAGCGTGTCCGCGCCGTTCACGTCCAGATACTTGAAGCGCTCCTCGATGCGCACCGGGACACGCATGAAGCTCACCTGTGCGAAGGCCTCGGCGGACTGCGTGCGCGGCAGCCAGAAGTTCCCGCCGAACAGACCGTATTCGATCGTTACAGCTTCCAGGCTCGCCCGCATTGGCGACATGATAGGCTTGATCCAGACGGGGACCTCGTCGTCGGGATCACGCTCGCCTTCGCGGCGAGCTTCTTCGCGCGACACCGTCCAGATGTCGATGGGAACCGCGAGGCGATAAGCCGCGCGCACGAGCTGCCCGGACACCGCGTCGAACCAGAACGAGCCGACTGAGAGCTTCCACTCCGGCCGGCGCGGCTCGACGCGCAACTCGCGCAGGCGGATCTCCTTAGCATCCGGCAGGGTGAGCGTGAGCGAGTCGCCGGTCGCGTACCTGTAATACGCTTCGGAGCCTAACGCCAACGGATGGACCAACTCTCGATCATCTACTTCAGCGCGTGCCAAACCGTTAGCGGCCCCGATCCAGAGCGCGTCGCGGCCCGGGAAATAGGGGATCGGTGCCGCCTCTTCCATACTCACCTCAGCGCGCAGGCCGCTGCCGCTCCCTGACGGGAAGGCCATCCGTTGCCCCTTGAGATCGACCCACACGCCACTGGAGCGCGACCAGCGCACGCGCGTGGCGGTCTCCGAGCGCCAGAGGAGGCGCTCGCGGCCGACCGCACGGATGCCGAGCCCGACCGAAATACGTTGGTGGGCCGTCGCATCGTAGGAGAGCAGCGCTGAATCCTGGCGCAGCCGCGAGACACGAGCCCGGAGCAGCAGCTCGCGCGCGCCGGCGTCCTTGAAAGCGGATTCCTCGAGCTCTGCAGTCACGGCAATGCGGCGCGGCTCGCGGTCTCGCCGATGCGAACGCAGCTCCCGTTCGACGATCCTTTCCGCACGCACGCTATCGCGCGCCGCGCGCCGCGCGCTGTCAGACTTCGCCCGCCCAGCTCCAAGCGTGATCGATCCCTGCTGGGCGATAACGAGCAACGCGAGCGCAAGATGCATATGGGAACTCGGGAATGCGCGGAAGCGGGTGAATGCGTGGTACGCCGTCAAACGTGCAAGGTTTCGTCTCGGGGAGTCGTTCCCCCGCTGAGTCATTGCCATCCCTCACCGGCGGCTGCACAGCTAACTTGCAGCGGCGCGAGCGGCCTAACCGGTCCGCGCCGCATTGTCCGCCGGCAGCTCACTATTTCATACCCCTCCATGTTGTCGATCGCCAGTGGAATCCGCGCCTTGCTGAGTTTGGGCTTGCTAGCGCACGCTGTGCACGCCCAGCGGCCGATCGAATGGGATTCGTTAGGCGCCGAGACCACGCGGGTGCTGAGCGAGTTCCTGCGGATAAACACCACCAATCCGCCGGGGAACGAGCTGGCGGCCGTCCAATATCTCAAGGCCTTACTCGAGCGCGAAGGGATAGATGCTGAGATCCTGGACGAGGACACGTTAGGCGCGGGGAGAGCGAATCTATACGCACGGTTGAAGGCAACCGGACCGCGCGCGCCACGCGGCGATCGCAGCGCCATAGCTCTGGTACAGCATGTGGATGTCGTGCCGGCCGATCCGCGCTACTGGTCTGTGGATCCGTTTTCAGGCGTTGTGAAGGACGGCTATGTCTGGGGCCGTGGCGCCCTCGATATGCGCGGCCAGGGGATCGTGCATGTGATGGCGATGATCGCGATCAAGCGGAGCGGATTGCCGCTCGATCGGGACCTCGTGCTCATCGCCAACGCCGATGAGGAGCTGGGCTCTACGGGTGCGCGTGTCTTCGTGCGGCGCCACGGCGACCTGCTGCGGGATGTGGAGTACGTGCTCACAGAGGGCGGGAGCACTCCCGTCCGCGACGGCAGGCTCTTGTTCTACGGCGTGGGTGTAGCTGAGAAGAAGACGTTCTGGCACCGCCTAACGGTGAAGGGGACGCCGGGCCACGGCTCGCGTCCGACCAAGGGGAACCCGGTGCCGCGGCTCATCGCGGCGTTGGACCGGCTCGCGCGCTACGAGACGCCGCTGCATCTCACTCCCGCGGTGGAGCGCTATTTCAAGGCAATCGCGCCGACATTCGGCGGCGACGAGCGGAAGTGGCTGAGCGAACCGCGAGCCTCACTCGCCGATCCCAAGGCTCGGGCGTGGCTCACCAGCGACCCGGAGCGTAACGCGCTCTTGCGCACTACGATTTCGCTGACAGTACTCGCGGGCTCGAACAAGACAAACGTCATCCCCGCCGAGGCCAGCGCCGAGGTGGACATCCGGCTGCTGCCGGACCAGTCCCCAGGGGAGGTTCTCGCGGAGCTGCAAGGGGTCGTGAACGATTCCGCGGTAGTGTGGGCTCCGCTTGCCGTTCCGAACGCTCCACTGGACAATCCGATCGACACGGAGCTGTTCCGGGCAATCGCTCGTGCGGCTCAGGAGCGCGATCCCGGGGTGGTAGTCACGCCGCTCATGAGCACCGGCGGAACGGACCGTCCGCACTATCGCTCGTTAGGCATCGTGACTTACGGGTTCTCGCCGTTTCGCGTGGAAGTGGAAGAGGGGCGCCGCGGCGTGCATGGGAACGACGAGCGCGTCAGCGTGGAGAACGTGAAGTTCGGCGTGCGGCTCATGTACGACGTGATCCGGTACATGCAGTCTGCCCGGGCGATGTAGTCTGCGGTTGGGAATCTCCCCTCAGTCCTGACTGTGCGCTCAGCTGCCTCTTCGGAGGGCCGCGGCGGCGTGTGGCTCGCGCTCGTGGCGCTGTACCTGGTTTGGGGAGCCACGTACCTTGCGAACCGCGTCGCCGTGGCGGAGCTGGAGTCGTTCGCGCTGGCCGCGGCGCGCTTCGTGATCAGCGGTGCCCTGCTCTATGGCTGGCCGCGCCTGCGCGGAGCGGCTGCCCCGAGCGCCAGCCAGTGGCGTGCGGCGGCATTCACCGGGGCCCTGCTCACGCTGGGGAACGCATGCGTGGCGTGGGCGGTGCACATCCTCCCGTTAGGCGTCGTGGCTGTGCTTGTGGCGATGACGCCGGGGTTTCTGGTGTTGTTCGCGTGGCTGCGGCCCGGCGGCGAGCGACCGGCGCCGCGCGTCGTGGCCGGACTTGTCCTCGGCGTGGCCGGCATCGCCGTGCTGATGGGAGCCCGGGCCGGGATACGCGGCGCGTCTCCTATGTTGGGCGGCCTCGTAGTGCTGGCGGGGACTATCGCGTGGGCGGCCGGTTCGATCTACAGCCGCAGCGCGCCGCGGCCGCGGTCGCCGTTCATGCAGACCGCCACGCAGATGCTGGCGGGGGGAGTCGTAATGACGCCGGTTGCGCTGCTGTTGGGCCAGTTCCGAGGTCCTGCGTTAGGCACACTTTCCGCCGCCTGGTGGCAGGCGTTCGCCTTCCTCGTTGTCTTCGGCTCGATCATCGGTTTCAGCTCGTACGTCTATCTCTTGGAGCACTCGTCACCCGCTGTCGCCGGGAGCTACGCGTTCGTCAATCCTGTAATCGCGGCGCTCATCGGCTGGCTCCTGCTCGGTGAGGCGCTCACCGCACGGACGGTTGCGGCGTTCGCGGTGATCCTCGTCGCGGTTGCGCTGATCGTAAGCGGCAACGCGGCACGAGCGCGCCGGTCCAGTGAAACCGCTGTGGACGAACCATGCGCAGCGTGACTACGCAGCGCGGCGCATCCATGGATATCGCGATCGACGAGTTCCGGCGCGCCGCAGATCGCCTAACGAAATGGATCGCGCAGTATCTAGCCGAGCCCGAACGCTTTCCGGTGCTCGCGGCCGTGCGGCCCGGCGAGGTGGCCGCACAGCTCCCGCTGGAGCCGCCCGCGCAGGGCGAGTCCATGGATGCGATCCTGGACGACTTCGAGCGCGTGTTGCTCCCGGGGGTGACGCACTGGAATCATCCGGGGTTCTTCGGCTACTTCGCCATCTCAGCTGCGGCGCCGGGGATCCTGGCGGAATATCTCGCCGCCGCGCTCGACATCAATGCGATGCTCTGGCGCACGGGGCCCAGCGCGACGGAGTTAGAAGGTCGGGCGCTGGATTGGCTGCGGCAGATGATGGGACTCCAGCCGGGATGGTTCGGCGTGATCAACGACACCGCATCGATCGGGCAGTTGCTGGCATTGGCGGCGGCCCGCGAGGCGAGGCCGGAGCTGCGCGTTAGGCGGTTGGGACTGGCCGGCCGGCGGGATCTCCCCGTGCTGCGTGTGTACGCCTCGGAACACGCAAACGTGTCTGTCGACAGGGCCGCGATCGCGTTAGGCTTCGGCCAGGAGAACCTGGTCAGGATCTCGGGGAACGACGCTTGCGAGATGCGCGTCGACGTTCTGGAGCGCGCCGTCGCGGAGGATCGTTCGCGCGGCATGCTGCCGCTCGCCGTCGTGGCGACCGTGGGGACGACCGGAACGTCGAGCGTTGACCCCGTGCCGGCGATCGCCGCTCTGTGCGAGCGCGAATCGTTGTGGCTGCATGTGGATGCGTCGTATGCGGGGATCGCCGCAGTGGTTCCGGAAGCACGCGCCACGTTGGCGGGGGTGGACCGCGCCGATTCTTTGATCGTCAATCCGCACAAGTGGCTCTTCACGCCGGTGGACATCTCCGCGCTGTACACACGGCGGCCCGATGTGCTGCGCCGTGCTTTCGCGCTCGTTCCGGAGTACCTAACGAGTGACGATGATGCCGGCGGCGTGAACCTCATGGACTACGGCGTTCAGCTCGGGCGGCGTTTCAGAGCGCTCAAGTTATGGATGGTGATCCGGGCGTTCGGCGTGGATGGAATCGTGGAGCGGCTGCGCCGTCACATGGCTCTGGCGCGTGAGTTCGCGTCGTGGGTGGCCGCTGAAAGAGATTGGGAAGTCGTCGCTCCGGTCCCCTTCTCCCTCGTCTGCTTCCGGTACGCGCCTAACGACTCAGCCGAGGCCGCGCTGGACGCAGTGAATCAGCGCATCCTGCGGCGGGTGAACGCTAGCGGCCGCGTGTTTCTGTCGCACACGCGGCTGAACGGGCGTACGGTCCTGCGCCTGGCGATCGGCAACCTGCGTACGGAGCGGCGCCATGTGGCCGACGCTTGGGCGCTGTTGCGGGAGGCGGCTCCCCTTAGCCGGGCTGGAGCGTGCGGGTCCGGCTAGGGACGGGCGGGGGGACGGGCAGCGGGGAGAGGGGAGGGACGGGGAGCACATCTTGCTGTTGGCGTGGGTGAGCACTTCAGTAGCGGCGCCTAACGAGCGCGATCAAAACTCAAGTTTGCGGCTCATTCCACTCGAGCACATCCGTACGCGCGTGATCTCCGTGCTCGTTGCGCGCCCGGGAGATGCAGGAGACGACTATCTCAATGCGGAGAACGGACAATATGACCGGCGCGCAGGCCGACGCCGCGGGCGTCCCACCGGTCGAAGGTGGAACGCGGGCGCGGCGACCTGCGGAGCGCGCGGCCTGGCAGAGGCCGTCGCTCTACCCTGTCGACGGCATGCAGCTCAGTCCCCTGCCTCCGGCGCCAGACCAGCAGGGATGCGATGCTCCCCCGTCTTCTGCGCGACCCTGACACCGAAGCGGCGCGATAGCGCCTGGCGCCACTCGTCCAGGATCTCATAGAAGGTCGGGATCACGACAAGCGTCAGGATCGTGGATGTGATGACGCCGCCGATGACCGCGCGGCCTAACGGGGCACGGAAATCGGCGCCTTCGCCCAGACCCAAAGCGATCGGCATCATACCGGCGATCAGAGCGCACGTCGTCATGAGGATGGGCCGCAGACGGATGGCCCCCGCTTCGATGAGCGCGTCGCGCAGTGACAGGCCGTCCTTCTCGCGCGCCCACTTGGCGAAATCGATGAGCAGGATGGCGTTCTTTGCCACTATGCCGAACAAGAGGATCACACCGATCATGCTCATGATGTTGAGCGTGTCGCCGGTGACGAGCAGGGCGAGCACGACGCCGATGAGCGAGAGCGGCAGCGACATAAGGATCGCGATCGGGTCCATGAACGACCCGAACTGTACGACCAGAATCAGGTACATGAGCAGCACAGCCGAGCCTAACGCGATGAAGATCTGTCCGAACACCTCGGCCTGGTCCGCCGCTTCGCCGCCTGATGAGATGCGGTAGCCCGGCGGCAGCTGCAGCTTGTCCAGCTCATTGTTTACGTCTGCCAACACCTCGTTGAGTGAACGTCCTTCAGTATTGGCTTGAACCGAGACGACCGGGTCGCGGTCGAGGTGTTCGATTTGCGCCGGGCCGATGCTTTGCCGCACACGCGCGATCTGCCCCAGCGGCAGCATCGTCGGTCCGTCGGGGCCGGGAATGGACAGGGGAAGCTGCTCGAGGTCCGTGACGCGGCGGCGCGCTTCCGGGGCGAGACGGACGACAACGTCGCGCGTCTCGCCTTGCGGGTCGACCCAATCGCCGACGTCGAGGCCCGCAAAGGCCGGATACAGCGCCTGCGCCACCTGACCCACGCTGATGCCTAACGAGCCGGCCAGGGAACGGTCGATGTCCACATTGAGTTCAGGGCGCTGTCCCTTTGTCGACAGACCTACGTCTACAGCACCGGGCGTACGGCGCACGATCGACGCGACAGTATCGGCCAAACGTGCCAGTACCGCAGGGTCCTCACCGCGCACCTGCAGCTGGATCGTCTTGATGCCGCCGCCCCAGCCGCTGGCGAAGACCGATACAGTCGCACCGCCGATTGTCGCGACTTCCTTGCGCATCTGTGCGGCGAGGTCGATCGCCACTGTGTCGCGATCTGCCTTGGGGATCAGCTTCACGTACGTGAGCGCCTCGTCAACCTGGCCGCCGCGGCCTCCGATAGTCGTATATGTATAGCGCACCAGCTCGTTATGCTCACGCGCCATGCGAGCTGCTTCTTCGGACTTGAGACGCGTGTATTCCAGGTTCGAGCCGGGAGGCGTCTCGACCTTGATGAACAACTCCGAGTTGTCCATGTCGGGAACGAAACTGCCGCCGCCAAACGTGCGCTGCAGGGCAAGCGCGCCGAAGAACGAAATGCTGGCGAGTAGTACCATCGACCAGCGATGATCCAGAGCCCAGCCGATAACCTTCTTGTAGTTTTGCGCCTGACCGTTGAACCAGACGTTGAACTTGTCCAGGGCGCGGGCGATCGGATTGCGGCGCTCGTGCGCTTCGGTCTGCGGGTCGGCCCAGTATGCCGACAGCATCGGGTCGAGCGAGAAGGAAACGAAGAGCGAGACGAGCACGGAGCAGGCGATCGTGAGAGCGAACGGCTTGAACCATTGTCCGCCGATGCCGCCGATGAATGCGATCGGGATGAACACGGCGACGATGGAGAAGGTCGTGGCCGTGACGGCGAGCCCGATCTCGTTGGTACCCTCGCGCGAAGCCGTGAAGTGGTCCTTGCCGCGCTCGATATGCCTAACGATGTTCTCCCGCACCACGATCGCGTCGTCGATCAGGATACCTATCGCCAGCGAGAGGCCCATGAGCGACATAGTGTTCAGCGTAAAGCCGAACCACTTGACAGCGATGAACGACGCCAGCACCGACACCGGCAAGGCCAGGCCCGTTATAACCGTGGAACGCCACGAATTGAGGAAGAGGAAGACAACCAGCACCGTGAGCAGAGCGCCCTCGAACAACGTCACCTGCACGTCGCCGACGGATCGCGTGACTCGTTCTCCGGCGTCCTGCACCACGTCGATGTTGACCGTGGACGGCAAGGAGGGTCGCACACCGTCGATGCGCGCGAGGACGGCCGCGGCGACTTCAGGCGTGCTGTACCCCTTGGACTTGCGCACGTCCACGCCGACAGCCTCGCGACCGTTGAAGAGCGCCAGCGTGCGCGGTTCCTCGGTGCCGTCCTTCACAGCGGCAACCTGGCTCAGCCTAACGATGCGGCCGTTGCGCTCCGAGACCACCAACTGAGCGAATTGCTCGGGCGACAACAATTTGCCGCGCAGGCGGATAGTGCGCTCGTCCAGCGGCCCGCTCACACGTCCGACCGGAGCGGCGAGGTTCTGGCCCTGCAGCGCCTGCACTACATCGCCCACGCTGACCGCGGCCGCCTGCATCGCATCGGGCCGCAGCTCCACAGTCAACTCGCGTTCGACGCTGCCCGAGAGACTGACGTCGGCCACGCCGTTGATGGATCTCAGCTCGCGCGTCACGGCCGGATCGAGCAGACGTGTCAGCTCCGCGGAGTTGAGCACGCTGGACGAGAACGCGATCGAAACGATGGGGTAATCCGTCTCGGTGAACTTCGACAGGATCGGCTCTTCGATCTCAGGCGGCAGGTCCGCGCGGATCTCCGACAGCTTGTCGCGGACCTCCTGCATGGCGTCGCTGATGTCCTTGGAGAAATCGAACTCCGTGGTGATCACGGCGTAGCCGTCGCTCGCCGTCGAGCGGACCTCACGGACGCCGGAGATGCCGGAGATGGCCTCTTCGATCGGGTCGACTACCTCGCGCGCCGCCACATCGGGTGAGGCGCCGGGGTAGATGACCGACACCACGATGATCGGCTCCTGCACGTCGGGATACTCGTCGGTGCGCAGGCTGAAAAGGGCGAAGAGCCCGAAGATGACGAGCGCCAGCATTGTCGTGACAGTGACGATGGGGCGCTTGATCGCGAAATCGGAGATGAACATGTGACTCGTCTCTTGACGTTAGGCGTGCGCGCTGCGCTCTCGCGCAGCGTCGTTATTTACTGCTGGCTGCCTGGTCGGACGGTACGCTCACGCGCACGGGCGTCCCCGGACTGATGCCGAGTGCCGCACCGACGAGCAGGGTGTCCCCCACCCCGAGCCCCTGCGTGATCTCCACAGTGCCGCGCTCCTCGTCGCGGATGCCCAGCGCGACCTCCACGCGCGCGGCGCGCCCGCCCTGCAGCCGGACGACTGTCGGTCTCACGGAGCGCTGATCCACGGCATTGCTCGGGACGACCAGCCCATCGTGCGACTCGGCGGCGACGCGACCGTCGGCGAAGAGACCTGCGACCAGCGCGCTTCCCGCGTTAGGTACCGACACGACGATGCGCACCTGGCCCGTCGCCGGATCGGCAGTGGGGTTGACCCGAGTGATGCGCCCCTCGAAGGAGCGCCCGGGATATCCCGAAGCTGTGAACGAGACGTGCGCTCCAACGCGGATCGCGCTCAACTGGCTCGCGGGTACGCTCGCCTCGTAGCGCATCGAGCGCGGATCGACGACAGTGAACAGGGCGGCACCGGGAGCCACGACGTCGCCGGCGGATACACTCCTCTCGCTGACGATACCCGCGATGGGCGAACGCACGCGTGCGTCGTTGAGCTGTTCCTGGGCAAACGTTAGGCGGGCGCGCGCGTCCGCCAGCACGGCCTGCGCCGCCTCGTTGTTCTGGCGCACCTGATCCAGGTCGCGCTGCGCCACCGCCCCCTCGGCCGCCAGCCGCTCGAAGCGCGTCAACTCGCGCGCTGCGAGATCGGCCGCGTTCTTGGCGACCGTGTGCGCCGATCGCGCGGAGAGGAATTGGTCCTGCACGGTGCGGTCGTCGATGCGCGCAAGCATGCTCCCTGGAGCGACGCGCGTCCCCTGGTCGGCGTGCGTGGATAGGACAGTTCCGCCCAGCTCAGCCCGCACGTTGGCCTCGCGCTCGGCGCGCAGCGTGCCGGAGACCGCCGGGCCGGAAGCGATGCGCGCGCGCTCCACGATGGCGATCCCTTCCGGACCGATCGTTACCGGAGTCGGCGTCGCCTCGGCCTGCGCATTGTTGGTCTCACCACCGCATGCCGCCAACGTTAGAGCGGCGGGACTCAGGGCAAGGATCAGGACTTTCGTTAGGTTGGTCATGGTTGGCTTGTCGATTTTCGATTATTGAGCTGGTCCTACGGACGTTGCGGCCGTACGCGGCGGCCTGGCGGTTCCCGGCTGTCCAGGAGCCGGCCCCCCGGGGGTGACAGCGCCGGCGCCGCCGGCTGCGGGAGCGGCGGGAAGAGGCGCGCCTAACGCGCTCCCGGCCGCGCCCAGCGGCAGGTCACGGATCAGCGCCAGTCGTACGCGCGCCACGTGCAGATTGCGCGCGGCAAGGGCGCGATTCGCCTGTGCTTGTTCCAGCAGCAGGCGCGACTCGGAAAGCTCCAGCTGCGTGGAGATCCCTTCGGAGAAACGGACCTCGGCGATACGGTAGGCCTTGAGCGCCTGCTCCGCCGTCCCCTGGCTGGCGGCGATCTCGGATTCCGCTTGCTCCAATTGTGCGAGGCTCTGCCGCGTGTCGAGTGCGGCGAGCTTGCGCATCTGATCCAGCCGAGCTTCGCTCTCCGCGACGGCGGCCCGCGCGGCCATCTCTTCGCCGCGGATACGCCCGCCCGTGAAGAGCGGGACGGACGCACCGACAGTGACGTTCCAGTTCGTGAGTAGGTTGTCGAACTTCGGCGCGCCGCGGGCGAAAGCCAGCCGCGCGTATTGCGTAGTGACATTCAGCGTGGGCCAGCGCTGCGACTTCGCAATCGACAGCTGTGCCTCCTGAGCACGCAGTGCCTCCGCCACTTGCCGGACCGGCGCGCGACCTAACGAGGAAGTATCCGGCGGCCCGCCTGGTCGGCCGCCAGTGACAGCTGCGGCGGCGCGTACAATGTTGAGCGAGCGGTCGTCGTCTTCGATACGCGTCGTGAGCATCACAGGCTCTTCATATGGAAGGCTGAGCAGTTGCTTGAGGCGGAGGTACGCGAGATCGCGCTGCCAGCGCCGCTGGATAAGCGCGGGCCGCTGGTTGTCTCGCGTGACCTGCGCGCGCAGCAGATCGAACTCCGAAGAGTTGCCGACCTGGCGCGCGAGCGTGGTGTGACGGAAAGCTCGTTCGGTCCACGCTAGCGAGGACTCGGCTATGGCAACGAGACGATCCGCTAATGTGGCGTCGAAATACGCTTCCGTCACCTGCAGGGCGAGCTGCGCCCGCTGACTGGTCAGCTCGATGTCGGCGGATCGCTTGCCGGCTGCGGCGGCTTGATTCTGGGCTTGCGTTCTGCCGCCGCTGAAGAGTTCGAGTGACCCTTGCAGGCCTAACGTGTACTGATTGCGTGCACCGAAGCCGACGCTCTCGAAGTCGATATCGCCGAAGCCGCCGCCCCCTGCCGCGGCGCAGCGCGCCGCCGTCTCGAGCGCACGCACTCGTTGCGCGTCCGTGGCGCCCGGCGGTGCGAGGTAGCGTGTGCAGGGAGCGAAGTAGCTCGTAGTGTCGTCAGGCGGCGCCGGGGGAGTACCCGGCGGCGGCTCACCCGGCCCGCTGCTGCTGAACGCATCGAACTGCGACGCCAGCGTACGCGTGTACTGCAGCGACGCCGCGATCTGTGGGAGATACGCCGAGGAGGCCTGTAGCTGCTGGCCGCGGGCACGTGTCACGCCGGCGCGCGCGATGCGGATCGCGTCGCTCTGTGCTTCTGCCACACGCAGCGCCTCGTCCAGGGAAAGAGATCGCGCTTGCTGCGCCGACACGGCGAACGGAGCCGCGCCGACGGCAGCGAGAGCGAGCACAACTGCCTGGTTTATGATTCGCATAGCGACACCCGAGTAAGTCTCAATCGTTAGGTTTTGGCCGGCGCGTGCGCGCGCCGACGCCGCGCGCGCCGTTTGGGCTCTTTGCCCTTCGCGGGAACGCCGATCGCGCGCAGGAAGACACGCGCATAACGCTGCGCGGCCTGCTCCGGCGGCGGAAAAGTTTCCGGTGTGATGTCCCGCGACATCGCCTGCTGAAAGACGGCGCTGAACAGCATGGAAGCCGCTGTGCGCACGTCCACGTGCGGATCTGTCCCTTCACGTCTGACAAGATCGCGCGCATAGCTCACGAAGCGCTCGTATGCCTGCTTCTTCTCCTCGCACAACACCAGGCACAACTCGGGGCGCTCATCCTGCTCCGCCATTCCCTGGCGGATGAGCTGGCGATTCGCGATGAGCTTCTCCAACACTGTGGCGTTGCAC
>JBQTJS010000269.1:0-2512 GCA_052386875.1 Gemmatimonadaceae bacterium | reverse complement strand
GCCTCGCGTGCCACGCGCCCCTCGAGCATTGCGAACGGCTTGATGAGCCCGGGATAGCGCACCCAGTAATTGCGCAGCTCGGGGCGCAGTGTGCTGACGCCCGCGGCTCCGCTGTAGTATTCCAGCCAATCGTAGCCGGTCCACGGGCCGACGTATGTCGCGCCGAACGTTAGGCCGCTGCTCTTGATGTCGTACGAAAGCCAGGCTTGTCCTGCCGATGTCGGTACTTCGGGGACCCGGTCGCCGACCCGCAGGTCGCCCGTGTAAGTGCGGGACAAGCGCCGCACACGGCTGTCCGTCCACGACATCGTGCCGGTCGCGCGCAGCGCGCGCCAGCGTGTGGTCCCCTCGACCTCGACGCCGTCATTGGCGATGCGGCCGACATTCTGATACTGGACCGCGCGCATTTCCAGGCGCGGCGAAGCCACCACCTGCTGAATCAGCTCGTCAGCGCTCTGGCGATAAGCGGTGACGGATAACGACAAGCGGTCACTCATATACAGTTCAGCCCCGTACTCGATGCCGCTCTGCTGCTCGGGCTTGAGCTGATCGTTCTCGATCTGGCGGAAGTTCACTGTCGTTATGCGTCGCCGCGCACTGGGCGGCGGCGGCCGGATCCCCTTGCCGTACGCGGCGCGCAGCTTGAGCGAGCTTCCTGCGAGATCGCGCGTGTGCGCCACGCCTAACATCGGAGACCAGGCAGTCCCTACACCCGAGCCGAATGACGAGTTACGCTCGCCGCGCAGACCGGCAGTGAGATGCCACGCCGGCTGCGGCGCGAACTTGAGCTGCGCGAAGGAACCGCTGTTGAGCACGCGATCGAAGTACAGCGCTGTCTGGCCGCTGCCGATCCCTGAGACCGACTGCGTGAAGCCGAAGCGCTCGCGCTCGAGGTGGTTGCGCTCGAACCCCAACGTGAACGTGGCGTTGCTGAGCGCGCTGCCCGCGTGCAGCGACGTGCTGTAGCGCGCGGACGCCCGGCTCACGCGCTCCTGGGTCGCGCCTAACAAGGCGTCCGCCACTGTGGCCGGCTCGCGTTGCGCGGGGATGGCGCCTGCGTTGCGGTCCACGCCGACAACCAGTGAGTGGCGCCAACGTTCATGGATCTGATGATCCAGCGTCACTCCGTAGGTTTCGTGCTCGATGCGCTGATCGCTGAGCAGCGGACGCAGCGCCTCGTTGCCCGCTTGCGGCCGCAGCAGCGGATTGCTCGCTGCCGTGAAACGGACGTCCGCATACCGCGCCATGGCATCGACACGCAGCGGTCCGAAAAAGCGGCGGCCGCCGGCGAATGTGCTGCGATACTCGGACGAACCGTCCGGGATGACGCCGTCGGCGGAATGCACCGAGCCGCCGAAGCCTAACGAGGAGAGCGGTTGGCCCAGGCTCAATCGCGCGGCCGTGCGGTGTGTGAGTCCCGCTCCCTCCGCGTACCGGCTCTCCTGCAACCCGCCGGACAGCATCCCTTCGAAGACCGGTATCCAGCCGCTCCCTGTGCGTCCCTTGCGCGTGATCACCTGAACGACGCCGCTGATCGCGTCGGACCCGTATAGCGCCGAGCCCTGCGGGCCGCGGATGACCTCGATGCGCTCGACGCTGGAAGGGTCGATGGCGAAGAGGAGGTACGGGCTGGCCAGCTCCACGCCGTCGATGTACGTCTTGAGAGAAGTCGACGTAAACGAGCTGGACCCGCGCACGGAGCCGAGCTGGGCCAGGGGGCCCGACACGCCGAGGTCCCACGAAACGATGCCCGGGATCGCGGTGCGCAGCAGCTCTTGCATGGAACGCGGGCCGAGTCGCTCGATCTCCTCGCCCGAGAGCACGCTGACTGCATGCGCCAGGCCGCGGCCCGAAGCGCCGGCCACCGGAGTCCCTGTCACAAGCACGCGGTCCATGATCTGGGCGCGCGGCCCCTGGCGCGGGCTGAGCGCGGAAGTACCCTCGTTAGGCACAGGGACGCTGTCACTGCGCTCTTTCAGCTCCGTCGCCAGGAGCGCAGGCGGGCGCACAAGCACTACGTAACCGCTCGGTGTCGTCACGGGCTCGAATGCAGTACCGTGCAGCACCTCGCGCAGCACGTCTGCCACGCTGACCCGGGTGCGCTCGATCGTAACGCGGCGCCCGGGAGGGAGGAGGTCACTCGAGTACGACAGTCGCAGGCGTCCCGCGCCAGCGATTGTGCGCAGCGCGTCCTCGAGCGGCACGTCGTGCAGACGCACGTCGATCAGGCGGCTCAGCGCCTCATCGCGCGCATCGCTCACAGCGCGCGCGACCGCGTCGGGAACGGGCCGGCTCTGCGCGGCGAGACCCGACGCCGCCAGGAAGAGAGCGCCTAACGAGATTAGCCCAGGGGCTGTCCGGCGCCGGCGCGCGCGTCCGCGCGCTGTCACCCGGCGACCTCGCGCCTGACTTCCGCGCGAGGGCTCGGCAGCGCACCGGTGTAGCCGGAACCGGTGAAACGCACGACTCGCCCGCGTCGTTCCACGCGTACGTCCGCTCCCATGCCGACGAC
>JBQTJS010000268.1:0-3240 GCA_052386875.1 Gemmatimonadaceae bacterium | reverse complement strand
GCGACCTTTTGCGATATGAAGCTCGGGACGAACGTCACCATGACAACGCCGCCGTTTTGCGGCAGACGCCGGAGTATGGAGTCCGGGACGTTACGCGGGACGTCGGTGAGTCCGCGCGCCGAAGAGTGCGAGAAGATGACAGGGGCCTGCGTGACGTTGAGCGCGTCGCTCATGCTCGCCGGCGAGACGTGCGAGAGATCGACGAGCATCCCCAGCCGGTTCATCTCATGGATGACTTCTTCGCCAAATCTCGTTAGGCCGCCGTGACGCGGCTGATCGTTGGCTGCGTCGGCCCAGTCGAGCGTGACATTATGGGTGAGCGTCATGTAGCGCGCGCCGAGATCGTAGTACACACGCAGAGCGCCTAACGAATTCTCGATGGCATGTCCTCCCTCGAGACCGAGCAGCGACCCGATGCGCCCACGCTGGTGTGCGCGCCTTATCGCGGCCGCTGTAAGGGTCCACTCGAGCGACTCCGGGTATCTGGCGATCACACGGCGTGCGATGTCGAACTGCTCCAACTGCACGCGCGCATAACCCGAGTCCTTGTAGTCGCCGGGGATATAGATGCTCCAGAACTGCGCCCCCACCATGCCGCGGCGCAGCCGGGCGAGGTCGGTATGGCCGGGGGTCGTCTTGCGGAGATCGTATGCCTCCACGTCACGCGGCGCAGCCCGGGCGTTGCGTATTGCCCAGGGGAGATCGTTGTGGCCGTCGACGAGAGGGACGGCGCGGAGGACGCGCTGCGCCACGGCCAGGTGTGGATCGCCCTGCGCGCTCGCCAGCGCCGGGAGGAGCAGCAGCGTCAGTAACCGGATGTACATGATTCGTTAGGTATGGCGTTCAGGGGAGCAGTGTGATGCGCACCGGCGGCGCATGAACGGCAAAATCCCCAGCCTGCATAGTCGCCGTGGCGAAGTACTCTCCGGGCGGCAATGCCGACGGCTGCAGACCGCCGCTGAATTCGGAGAGACCCGTCCAGATGAACCTGAAAAGTCGGGTCTCGTCGACGGCGAAGTTGAGGACCGAGACGACGGGTAGACAGACCCAGCCGCGGCCTGGAGTCACGATCGCACCGCGCGGCGTGCGGATATACGCGAAGACGTGGCAGGAGTTCGCAAAGCGGATCGAAACCCGCTCGCCGAAGTTATTTGTGGCCGACACTGTAATCGTGTCGGACTCACCCATGCGGATGGCCGACTTGGAGGCCGTTAGGCGGAGGATCATGTCATCCCGGAGCTTCGGGACGCTAGGCTCCTGGCTACAGGCGCCAAAGACAAGCGCGCCGAGGGCAGTAAAGAGGCCACGCATGGCAGTAGTCTCCCCACGTGCGCGGCGAGGCGCAACGCCGGCTGGGGCAGAGGGAGGGGGGTTGGGGGAGGGGGGGGACGCCGCCGAAGGTGACGCAGTCGAGGGGGATGGCCTCTGGTCCCGACCGGCTATGCAGCCGTATTGTATCAGGCACAGAGCCACAGGCGGCTAGGGGATGTCGACGCTGGAAGAGCTGCGAGCCGCGTTCGCCGGGCGCTACGAGATCGAAGCCGATATCGGTCACGGAGGGTCGGCATGGGTATTCGCGGCGCGTGACGTTAGGCACGCCCGCCGTGTCGCCCTCAAGGTCCTCAAGCCGGAACTGGCCGCATCGGTCGGTAAAGAACGTTTTCTGCGTGAGATCCAGGTCGAGGCCGGCCTGCAACACCCGCACATACTCGCGCTATTCGACTCCGGTGAGATCGACGACCTGCCGTTCTTCGTCATGCCGTTCGTTGCTGGAGGAACCCTGCGCGCGCGGCTCGAGGCGCAACACCGGCTCGAGATCAACGACGCCGTGCGCATCGCGCGACAGCTCTGCGACGCACTCGGCTATGCACACACACGTGGTTTCATCCACCGCGATGTTAAGCCTGAGAACGTCCTCCTCGACGACGGGCATGCGCTTCTGGCGGATTTCGGCATTGCGCGTGCGTTGTGGCACGCGACGCACGACAGGGTAACCGCCACGGGGCTCGCGGTGGGGACCACTGCGTATATGAGTCCCGAGCAAGGACTGGCTGACGACGCGGCGATCGACGGCCGCAGCGATCAGTACAGCTTGGGATGTGTGTTGTACGAAATGCTCGTCGGCGAGCCGCCGCACACGGCACATAACGCGATGCAAATGGCCGCGCGGCGTGCCGCAACGCCTGTCGCCTCGGTCCGCAAGACACGCTCGGATGTACCGGTCGCGCTGGATCGTGCGGTTCTGCGAGCGCTGGAGACCGATCCGGCGGCTCGCTGGCCTGACATGACCGCGTTCGATCATGCGTTAGGCGAGGCCACGAGCACACTTACTGCCGGTACCTTGGCGCGTGCAACGCGCCGGAAAGTGCGGCGCAGCGCGGTTGCTGTAGCCGTCGCGGCCGCCTTGGCAGTGCTGGTTTGGCGTGCCCTGACGCCATCCCGCGCCGCCATCGATCCGGAACTGCTCGTCGTTCTGCCGTTCGTGCACGGGAGCCCTCTGGTCGACAGCGCATTCAACGGCGACGACTGTTCGCACCTGCTGCGCGACGCAATCGCTGAGTGGCGCGGCGTTAGGCTGGTGGATGACATGCGCGTGCGCGACGTACGGCGCCGGCTCGGCAGGGCACCGGAGAGCTTGGACGAAGCGCTGCGGACCGCAGCTGCGTTAGGTGCGGGCCTCGCTGTATGGGGCGTGGTGGAGCCCGCGTCCGGCGTAGAGCTGGGGACGACGGTGCGGCTGCAGCTGTACGATGTGCGGGGCCGCGAACAGAAGGCCGCTGCCCGCGCCACGCTGGAACCCGAAGGCGACGTGCTCGGCACGTTCGCGGCGCTGGCCGATTCCCTGCTGACGCAGAGCATCGGCGCTGTGGGCGAGCGGCGCCTTCCCGCGACCCGCGACCTCGAGTCGCTGCGCGCGTACGTACGCGGCCACCGCGCGCTCGATCGCTGGAACCTCACGGACGCGAGTAGCGCGTTTGCCATGGCGGCGACGCTGGATTCCGACAATGGACTGGCGCACCTGTGGCAGGCGCAATCGGCTGCCTGGATCCGCGACCCCGACGCCATGCAGTGGGGTCAAGCGGCGGGACGGGCATTGCGAGCGCAGCGGGGGCTGTCGCCGCGGGACAGCAGCCGAGCCCGCGCGCTGCTTGCTATGTCACGCAGTGAATACGTCGCTGCATGCGACGAATACCGTGCACTTTTACAGCGCGACTCGCTGGACTTCACCGGGTGGTTCGG
>JBQTJS010000267.1:0-2435 GCA_052386875.1 Gemmatimonadaceae bacterium | reverse complement strand
GCACGAAGTGGGTGGATCACGTGAAGGGGGGCGGCTTCGTGGTCGAAGTGCGCGACCTGGACGACTTGACTGAGATCAAGAAGCGCTACGGTGTCCCGCCGGCGCTGCAGTCGTGCCATACGGGAGTTGTCGGCCGCTTCGCCATCGAGGGGCACGTCCCCGTGGACGTCATCACCGCATACATCGACCGCCCGCGAGGTGGGATGGCGGGTCTGGCAGTGGCTGGCATGCCGGTCGGTTCGCCTGGGATGGAAGTCCCGGGACGCCGAGCTGACCACTACGACGTCATTGGCTTCTATCGCGGCGGACGGACGTTCGTTTACGCGTCACGCTGATCCCGAGCGCGCGAGGGCCGAGCGGCGGTCGGCTAGGATAGTTGCGACAGCCAAGCGCAAGCGGCTGGGCAACTAGCGAGGCGCGAGCTGCAAAGCAACGTGGCAGGGCGAGGGCGTGGTGCGCACGGCGAGGGGCAGGCGCGAGCGGCGCCGCGTGTTGCGACAGAGGCAGCAGAGCCGGCGCGAAACTCACCAGGCGAGCGAGAGGACTAGCGTCGCGAGCGCCGCCAGTGGGATCGCTGCCAGGATGGCCGAACGGCGGGGCTGGTACCAGCGCGCTGCTGAACGTTGGAAATGCGCGACCAGCGCGACTGCCACGAGCGTGATACTGAGGCCAATGCTCCAGCCGACGAGGCGGGGGCTACGCCCCTCGAAGAAAGGGGCGTTTCGCGACCATGCGCCGGCGATGAACGTGAGCGAGTTGAGTAGCACCGCGACTGCGTGAACGCGCTGCGCCAGCGGCGCCGGACGCCAAATGCTTCTGACGCCGAGTGCGATGAGGACGAACGAAACTGTGTACAGGACGGCGTTGACGGTGAGCACTTGCGGGTGGGAGCGAGCTGCAAGGTGCGAGGCACCAGCTGCGAGGGTTAGTGCTTGGATCTCATACCCAGCGCTCTGGCGATCGTCTGAAGCTGCATGTTCGAGGTGCCTTCGTAGATCGTCCCGATCTTCGCGTCGCGGTAGAACTTCTCCACAGGAAAGTCTTTCGTGTAGCCGTATCCGCCGAAAAGTTCGACACATAACGAGGTCACCCGCTCGGCGACCTGCGAGGCGAAGAGTTTCGCCATCGCCCCTTCCCGCGCGATGTCGTGGCCGGCGTCCTTGAGGCGCGCTGCGTTGTAGACCATGAGCCGCGCCGCCTCGAGTTCCGTGGCGGCCTGCGCTACCTGAAACTGCACACCCTGGAATTCAGCGATCGCCCGAGCGAACTGGCGGCGCTCCTTGATGTAGGCCAGCGCGGCGCCTAACGCGCCGCCGGCCACCCCAAGCATCTGCGCACCGATGCCTATGCGCCCTCCGTTCAGCGTCTCGATCGCGACCTTGTAGCCCTCGCCGCAAGCGCCGAGCACGTTCTCCGCCGGCACCTCGCACTCATCCAGGATCAGCTCCACTGTGCTCGACGCCCGGATGCCGAGCTTGTCTTCCTTCTTGCCGACGCTGAAGCCGGGGAAGCGCCGCTCCACTATGAACGCCGTCACGCCCTTGTGCCCTGCCGCCGGATCCGTCGTCGCGAACACAACGTATAGCTCGGCCTCGGCGCCGTTGGTAATCCACATCTTGCGGCCGTTCAGCACATACGTGCCGCCGCGCGCGATCGCCTTTGTCGTTAGGCCGAAGGCGTCAGACCCCGACCCCGACTCCGAAAGCGCATAGGCACCTACCGCACCGGACGTGAGCCGCGTTAGGTAACGGCTCTTCTGATCCGCCGTCCCGTAGCGCACAATGGGATAGTTCACGAGTGTGTTCTGCACATCCACGACGATGGCGCTCGCTGCGTCGATCTTGCTCAACTCCTCCACGGCGAGAGTCACCAGCATCAGAGTCCCGCCGGCCCCGCCGTACTCCTCGGGGACCTCGATCCCCATCAGCCCAAGCTCGAACGCCGCGGCTACGAGCGCCGGGTCGATCCTGCAGACCCGCTCCATATCGGCGACGCGCGGACGCACCTGCTCCTCCGCGAACGCGGCTACTGCATCGCGGAAGAGTCGCTCGTCTTCCGAGAAGTGGGTCAGCGGAGGTCGTAACAGGCTGGAATCCGTCGTCATCGATAGCCTAGCGAATACGCGGGAAGCGTCGGCCAAGGATGAACTGGCTGACCGATCGGCGCGAGGGGACGCCTAGAATGGAACAAGATGATGCTCCAGGCCGCGTCGAAGTGATCGGACTGAACGACAGAGCGGCAAGCCGAGAATGAGAGAAGATGATCCACAGGCCGCGTCGAAGTGATTGGACTGATTGACTCGAGCGCACGCCTCGGATGGTACGCACGCCGAGAATCCGACACTGCGATGTACAAAGACTGCGCCGGCTGTCCCCGATCCGCAAAAAAGCGGGGCGGCTTTGGGCCGCCCCGGACTACTCTGCTGGAAACCCGAA
>JBQTJS010000266.1:0-30619 GCA_052386875.1 Gemmatimonadaceae bacterium | reverse complement strand
GGCTACAAGCGAAGTGGAATATGACTGCGCCGGCCGCTAGCGGGCGTCCCGACGGCGTCCGGCCGCGGTTCTCATAGGCCCGTCACGACCGCGCGCTGACGAGTGCGCACGGCCTCGTGCCTGAATCGAGCGGCCGGCTACGGCTTGACCCCCGCCGCGTGAATCGCGTACCACAGCGTGGACGCGAGGAGACCGCCTAACGCAGCGTCCCCGCCGTCGGCAACGGCCTTCCCTGACGCATCCACGATCGCCGCCGCGCGTCCATGATCCAGCGGCGCCCGGCGCAGCCACTCCAGCACTTCACCCCCCGTCGGCCCCAAAAGTCGCGCGATCTGCTGTGCGAGAGAGCGCGGCGGGCCGGCGATACTCCGGGCCGTGCGCCTGTACGTGGAATCGTCGCGCGCGACAACGTCGTACATCGGCAGCCACAGCGCTGACGCACTGGGATCGTCGCCGTCCGCATACGAGCCCCGGAGATCCGTCGCGGCAGCAAAAACGCCTTGCGAGGTTCCATCACGCACGAACTGCCGGCGCAGAGCTGCGCGCGCGGCCTCGGGATCCTGCACCCCACGCGCGGTCTCTTCGTCCAACGTCCGCCGCAGAACATCGAGGGCTTGCGACACGACTGCATTCCCGTGAAGAGTGAACGGCAATGCGGCCGGCGCACCGGATGGAGTGACGTCTGTCGCGTAGAGCGGCCACTGCTCGTGGCGCCGCGCGGCCACATCCTCCGAGACAAGGTACAGCGTGTCGGCAATCACGGCATCGTCCACGACGTGCTCATCTCCTGTGTCGCGGATGTAACGATCGGTGGCAAGCGCGTACCCGGCGGCACCCTCGAGGCTGAATCCCGGCTCGAACAGCGTGCCGTCGAGGTAACGCACACCCATGCCCGGGGCATAGCCGTGCAACTCGCAGAGGCGCAGCAACAGCTCGCGCGCCAATCCGTGATCGGCGAGCTGTACGGCCGGCAAGGTCCATGTGAGCGCTTCCCATTCGCGCACCGTTAGGCCACAGGAATGCCACGGCACCCGCGTGCGCACTACGTAGTAATGGGCATCGTCCAGAGCCCTGCCGACCGAGTAGAAGTAAGCCATCAACAGGTTGTGATTGAGCAGCCGATCGATCGCTTCGTGACCCGAGGTCTGCTCCAGGCCGCGCAATGCGTCGCGTGTGGCCTTGAGCAGGTCACGCCACGTGCGCCGCCGCATAACCTGAACTGTGGCATGCGCGCCGTCGGCCTCCGGTCCCGCGGCGATGTAGAAAGCTGTTTCCACACGACCCGCGCCGTTGCCGGGAAGCTCCAGCCGGCGCTCGATGCTGTATGACGGCGCCGCTGCGCCCTCGCTTACCCTAACGAGCGCTTCCCCGTCGCTGCGGATCGCCAGTGCGGCGAGCCCGGGCAAAGCACGGCCGCTCAGTATGACAGTGCCGTCATCACGCGCCAGCACCGAGTGCGCGTCCTCGAAGGGCCGCGCTTGCCGCACGCGCAACTGTCGGTGCCCCAGTGTGCCGGACAGAGCGACAGTAACCGTGGTCGCTGAATCGGAGCGATTCTCGATCGCGAAGGCGTAGACTATGCCGGCTGTATCGCTATCACGGCCGAAGGGCGCGAAGATTGTCGCGCGCACCACAACGTCGCGAACTGTGCACGTGAACGTGGGCAACCATCCCAGCCCCCGCTCCCATGCCATCGCGGCGTCGCGCAAGACGACTTGCTCGGAACCTACGATGATCGTGGGGTACGCGAGTGGCGGTCCAGTCCCGAAGACGAACTCGCTCGAGCCGGCGAATTCGATGGCCGAGCGCGACGCGCGATGCAGCATGCCGATGGCGTAGATCGCTCCGTCCGCCGGATGTATGCACGGCACGGCAAGCCAGTGGTTCCCGGTGATCTGCCATGGGACCGAAGGGATGGGGACGGGAGGAAGCGCGCTAAACTCGTGCTCGTTCACTACGTTGACACCTTCTATGGGCAGGCATAACCTAACTAGCCCTCAGCCTGGTCCGCAGCGGCCGACTATTCTTATCGCGTGACCTGCCGACATTCAGCGGCGCGCTGCCGCGAACGTGCGAGCGCTCTGCAGCAGTTGCTCGCGCTGGTGTTGTGGGCCCTGCCGATTCCGGCCGGAGCGCAGCGCGTTTTGGGAGCGCTGGAAGACGCGACCGTTGCGCCGCGCGGGACGTTGCGAGTGTCGGCTGGGATCTCGTTCTCGCGCGCCGACGAGCGATACGCCAGCGGCCGTGTCGGGGGCTTGGCTCGCGGTGAGATCGAGCCGCTTGGCGGGATGGCGTTCGCTGCGCTGGGGCCGTCGGCGATCGAAGCGCTGAAGCCGCTGGTGCAGCCGCTGCGCGATTTGAGCGGCCTCGGCACTCTCAGCCCATCGCTGGGCGGACTCTCCGTCGCGATCGATCAGGACGTGCGGACAGTTCCCTTCATCGTGGAAGGGGGCCTAACGAGCCGGCTGATGGTGGGCGCTGTGATTCCGTACGTCTTTGCACGCAACGACGTGGCTGTGCTCCCCGGCACGGGAGGGAACGTCGGACTGAATCCCGCTCTCACGATTGCCGCTGCGCGTATTCGCAATGCCGCTGTCCTCTCCGAGATCGCTGCGGCGGCGACGCGCCTGCGCGGGCGCTTGGCGACGTGCCAGGCGGACCCCGGCGCTGCGGGTTGTAGCGCGCTCAACGCTAATCGTCAGGCAGCTCTCAACCTGGTGCTGCAGTCCGAAGCTGCGGCTGTCGCGTTGTCGGGGGTCTATGGAAACGGCACGGCCGCGGGCTCGCGCTTCGCGCCGCTCTCCGGCTCGGCATTGGAACAAGCCATCTTCGCGCGTTTGGGAGGCTTCAGCAGCCAGTATCGCACTTTTCTGGGGTTGCCGGCGGACTCCGTTCCGATCGCGGCGCGACCGACGGGAGCGGCACGCCTAACGACGCTCGACGCGGCCGCCATCTTTGCCGACTCGGCTGTGGGGATCCTGGGCGCACCTTTCGAGTCCGTGGAGCACGGCCACCTGGGCGATATCGAGCTGGCCGGGAAGCTCCTCCTGTTCGACGGCTTCGGCGGGAGCACGTTACGACGCCTGGAGCCCGGCGCCGGATTGCGGGCGCGTGTCGCGGTCGGCGCCGCTTATCGATTGGCCAACGGACTGACGGTCGCGCCTAACGCATTTACGGACATCGGCACCGGCGACGGGGTGCCGGACGTCGAGCTCAGAGGATACGTGGATATTATGGTCGGCGACCGCTTCTGGCAGAGTGCTGTCGTGCGCTACGGCATGCCGCGGCCCGACAAGCCGTTGGTGCGCATCCCCGATGCGGACGGGACCGGGGCCGTCTTCCCCGGGCGCTTTCGCGAGCAGCGCGTCGAGCGGAGGTCGGGGAGTTACCTGGACGCCGAGTGGAGTCCTCGGCTGGTGCTCAACGACTTCTTCGCTGTGGCTGCGAACTATCGCTTCCGCCGCGCCGCAGACGACGAGTACCGCGGCGTATTCAGCGTGACCGATCCGGCGGGGAACACGCGGACTGTCGACGCCGCCACGTTAGGCGCGTCCAGCGGTATTGAAGAGCAGCGCGTAGCCGTTGCGCTGACCTATTCCACTGTCTCGGCGTATGCGCGCCGCCGTTCGGGAGCGCCGTTGGAGCTGACGCTCGCGTTCGCGCAGGCTCTCTCAGGCGCCGGGGTTGCGAGGTCCGAGCGCGTTAGTCTGACGGCGCGCTGGTATCACAAGATCATCGGCGCCAACAACATGCGCCGTTAGGCGCGCAGCCGGCGCGACGATGCTGCCGGGGCCGGCGAGCCATCGCTCGGCTTTACGTCGTCGCGCGCCAGCAGTTCCCTGGCGTGGGCCCTGCTGACTGCGCGCTCGGCGTCGCCGCCGAGCATGCGTGCCAACTCGCGCACTCGCCGCTCCTCATCCACGGCGTGCACGTCCGCTGTAGTCGTACCGCCACGCGCCGCTTTCTCGACTACGATGTGCCGATGCGCGCGCGCGGCAATCTGCGGCAGGTGCGTGATGACCAAAACCTGCCGCTGCGCCGCCAAGCGATGCAGTGCGGCGCCCACCTGCAGCGCGACCCGACCGCCGATGCCGCTGTCTACTTCGTCGAACACAAGCGTCGGCACGCCGCCTAAGCGCGCCAGCAACGTGGTAACCGCAAGCATGAGTCGTGAAAGTTCGCCGCCCGACGCGACTCGCGCCAACGGTCGCGACTCGTGGCCCACGTTCAGGGTCACGCGGAATTCGACATCCTCGGCGCCGTGGGGTCCGATCTGCGGCAGCCTAACGAAGGCTACCTCGAAGCTCCCCCCGGCCATGCCCAGCTCCGGCAGGATCGCGTCCACAGCGCTGCTCAACCGCTCGGCGCTCATCTGACGCTTGCCGCTCAGCGCCGTAGCAGCTTCGCTCAACTCGCCTGTCAGCCGCGCGGCCCGTTCCTCGAGAGCGGCGAGGTCGAGCGAGGCACTGTCGAGCAACGTCAAGTCGTGACGCGCCGCGTCCGCCGTTTGCAGGATCTCTTCGATCGATGCGCCGTATTTGCGCGACAGCCGGAAGATCGTGTCGCGGCGGTCCTCAACCTCACGCAGCCGTTCGGGGTCGGCGGCGAGGTTCCCTGCGTAGTGCTCCAGCTCCCGGCGCAACTCGTCCAGGGCATAATACGCCGCATCCAGCTGCTCGCCATGACGCCCTAACGACGCATCAATTCGCTCGGCTGCCGTTAGCTCGCGGCGCGCGAGCGCTATGCGCCCTAACGCCGCGTCCGAGCCGTCCAAGGCATCTCGCAGCCGCTCGACGTGCGCGCGCAGCTCGGCGACGTGCGTCAGTCGCTGCGCTTCCTCGGCCAGCGCCGTGTCTTCACCCGGCCGCAGGGCAGCGGCGGCGATCTCGGCGGCGACGTGCTGCAAATAGTCGGCGCGCCGCTCGACGTCCCTGCGCTGTTCGGCCAGCGTCGCCCACTCGCGCCGCACCTGCGCCAGCGCATCGTGTGCCTTGGCCACGCGTGTGCACTCGAGAGTCGCCTCGCCGAATACGTCGAGGATGTCGCGTTGAGCGTCCGGTTGCAGCAAGGTCTGTGACTCATGTTGCCCGTGCACGTTGACGAGATCGCGCGCGATCCGCGCTAGCGTCGCCGCTGTGACCGGCGTCCCGTTGATCCAGGCGCGCGAGCGGCCGCCGGCCAGAACTTCGCGGGCGAGGATCACAACGCCGTCCGCGGCATCGATTCCGCGACCGTCCAGCTCGTCGAGCAGTGCGCGGCCGCCGGCGACTTCGAAGAGAGCCTCCACGCGGGCGCGTTTGGCGCCTGTGCGGACGCTGTCGGCCGAGGCGCGCTCGCCTAACAAGAGCCCCAGCGCGCCGACGACTATGGATTTCCCTGCTCCCGTCTCTCCCGTCAGCACATTGAGACCTGCTTCCAGGATCAGCTGTACGTCCTGGATGATCGCGAAGTCCCGGATGCGCAGCTCGGTCAGCATGCGCCGTCGCGCACGCTCCCGGCAATTGTCCACGCGAGCTTCTCGCGCAAGCGCCGGAAGAAACTTGTATCGGGGAAGCGCACGAGGTGGACGCGATGCGCCGCCCGGCGGACGACTATCTCCTCGTTCTCCGCCAGCGAGCGGCCCACCTGACCGTCGATCGTTAGGCGGCGATCGCCCGCTTCGCTTGTCGTCGACACTGCAAGTGTCCTGGTCGGCGCAATGAGCAACGGCCGGATTGCAAGCGTGTGCGCCGACACGGCCGTCACGACTATTGAGTCGAGCGCCGGGTCGACAACCGGTCCGCCGGCGCTTAACGAGTACGCCGTCGACCCGGTAGGAGTAGACACGATGAGACCGTCGGCGGCGAACGAACCCACCAGTTCCCCGTCGGCTGCGACTTTCAAGCGCATCATACGCGCCTTCCCCGCGATGTGCAGGACGACGTCGTTGAGCCCGTACCAGTGCTCGCTGGCACGCTGTCCGCCCGTTACCCATGCTTCGAGCACCATACGCGGCTCGGCAGTGTAGTTGCCCTGAACCAGCCGCTGCATAGCCTGATCGAGGCCGTCGCGACCGCACGCCGTGAGGAAACCCAGCTGACCGAAGTTGATGCCCAGTACGGGGATCTCGCGCCCGCCCAGGAGGCGCGCAGCGCGGAGCAGAGTTCCGTCACCGCCTAACGTCACCATCGCGTCCAGCTGGGCGCTCTCGAAAGGCGTCGCGTGTTCGCCGCGCAGCGACTGCAGCTCGGGTTCGAAGACCAGCTCGATGCCGCGCGCCGGCGCCGCAGCGGCCAACTGGCCCAGGACATTCTGCAGGTCGGCGTAGCCGAGGTGGCCCACCACGCCGACACGCATCACTCAGCCATCGCTTCGCTCGCGTGGAGCGCGCGCACTCGCGCCGCGATGCCGTCGGCATCCAACCCGCATAACGCGAGCTGGCGCGCACGCGGCGCGGCCGACACGATGCGGTCAGGGACGCCGTGCGCTGTCACGCGAACGCCGGGATCGATGCGTTGCACGACGCCGGCGATGTAAGCGCCGAAGCCGTTCACAACGGTCCCTTCTTCCACGACGAGAAAAGTCCGATGGTCCGCGAGCAAGGCTGCCAGCGCGACATCGTCGTGCGGCTTGAGGAAGCGGCAGTTCACGACAGTGACATCGAACCCTTCTTGCGACAGCGTGGCGGCCGCGGTCAACGACGGTCCCACCATCGTCCCGACAGCGAGGATGGCCAGCTCGCCGCCGCCGCTGCGCAGCACTTCCCAGGACGCTATCGGCAGCGGCTCGATGGCGGCCAGCTGGGGAAGCGGCAGGGTGTCGGGTGCGGCGTCACGCGGGTAGCGCAGGGAGAAGGGCCCCTCGTTATGCATAACGCCGGTCTTCAGCAGAGCGAGCATCTCGAGCGCGTTCTTCGGGGCCGTGACTACCATCCCCGGTAGCGCCAGCATGTAGGCGATGTCGTACAGCCCCATGTGCGTCTCGCCGTCTTCGCCCACGAGTCCGGCGCGATCCATCGCGAAGACAACAGGAAGCGACTGCACGACCACGTCGTGAATGATGTTGTCGTAGGCCCGCTGCAGGAACGTCGAGTATATGGCGCACACCGGCCTTATGCCGCGCGTAGCGAGACCGGCCGCATATGTGACAGCATGTCCCTCCGCGATGCCTACGTCGAAGAAGCGTTTGGGGTGCGCCTTCGCGACCGCGGCCGTGCCCGTGCCGCTCGGCATTGCCGCGGTGATCGCCACGACATCGTGCCGCTCGCTCATCAGGTCCACAAGTCCCTGACCGAAGAGAGCCGTGTATGCAGTGTTGCCTGACGAGGACTTTACGAGCTTGCCCGTTGCCGGATCGTGGCCGGGAGGAAGGGCATGCCATTTCTCGCCGTGCTCACCGGCGGGGAACCCCTTCCCCTTCTGCGTAATGACGTGCACCAGTCGCGGACCGCTGTGCGGCCGGATCGCGGCAAAGGTGTCGATCATCGCGCCGATGTCGTGGCCGTCTATCGGACCGAAATAGCGGAAGCCAAGCTCTTCGAACAACACGCCCGGCGTGAGGAAGGACTTCATGGACTCCTCCCAGCGTCGCACGAGCGCATTGATCGTCGGCGCGTGCCCGATAAACTCGCCGATCTTGGCGCGCACGCGATTGTACAGCGGGTTGCGCTGTACCTGCGTCAGGTAGCGCGAGATGGCGCCGACGTTCGGTGCAATCGACATCTCGTTGTCGTTGACCACGACCACGAGATCGCGCTCGCTGGCCCCGGCATTGTTCAATCCCTCGTACGCCAGCCCGCAGGTCAGCGCCCCATCCCCGACGACAGCCACGACCTTGTAGCTGTCGCCGCAGAGATCGCGGCCGGCCGCTATGCCTAACGCGGCAGACATGGCCGTCCCAGCATGCCCCGCTCCGAAGACATCATAGGGACTCTCGCTGCGCTTGAGGAAGCCCGAGAGGCCGCTCTCCTGCCGCAGCGTTTCCAGGCGCGCGTTACGCCCCGTGAGCACCTTGTGCGGGTATCCCTGATGGCCCACATCCCAGATCAGCTGATCGCGCGGCGTATCGAACGCGTAGTGCAGCGCGATCGTCAGCTCGACAACGCCGAGTCCCGCGCCGATATGGCCGCCGGTCCGCGAGCAGACATCGATGAGGCGCGCGCGTAGCTCGTCGGCAAGCGCGGGGAGCTGCTCGCGCGGTACGCGGCGCAAGTCGTCGGGTGAGTGGATCGTGTCGAGCAACGTCATCGTGGCAATCTGCTCCGCGTCACGTTAGGTATGGCGTTCCACAGCGTAGCGGGCCAGTGCCGTCAGCGTCTCGCGCGCGCCGGCGCCCGGTGCCGCATCCACAGCCGCGAGCGCCGCGTCGGCGTGCGACCGGGCGCGAGCCCGACTCGCGGCCACCCCGAGCAGTCCCACGTACGTCGATTTGCCGCGCACGGCGTCACTCCCCGAACTTTTTCCTAGCACGTCGCTCCGCTGCGTGGCATCGAGCACGTCATCGGCTATCTGAAACGCCAAGCCCAGTTCGCTACCGAACCGATCGAACGCGCTGACCGTTTCCGAACCTGCCCGCGCCGCCATAGCGCCAATACGTGCGCAGGCGCGGAGCAGCGCCCCGGTCTTCATGCGATGCACGCGCTCCAGATCGACGATGTGCAGTGTTCTCCCCTCCGCCTCGAGATCGAGCCACTGGCCGCCCACCATACCGGTCGCGCCGGAAGCTGCCATCAGCTCGCGCACGATCGCTAACGCTTCTGCCGAAGTGAGGTCGAGGCCGCGCGCGGCTCGATAGGCAGAGCGAGCAGCTATCGGCACGAGCGCGACGCCGGCTCGCGTTGCCGTCGCCGCGCCGTGCGCGGCGTGCACGGCGGCCCGGCCGCGCCGGATTACAGCGTTGTCCATGGAGGGCAAGTCGTCGTGCACGAGCGAGTAAGCGTGCACGACCTCGACGCAGGCGGCGAGGTGACTCGCGTCCTGCGTGCCGCCACAGGCCTCATATACAGCGAGGAGGAGCGCGCCACGCAACCGCTTGCCGGAACCCGCCAGCGCGTAGCGCATCGCCTCGGCAACTTCGCCTCGGAGGTCGCCAAGCTCCTGATCGGCAAGTTGCCGGAGTGCGCTGTCAACGCGCTCGCGATTCTGCACGAGCCGCGTTAGGTCACGCACGACCTCAGCCATCGACGTCCAGCGTCTCGAGGGTGCCGTCGGCGCGTTGGACCAGCGTCTTGAGCACCGTGTCCGCACGGTTCAGCTCACCGGCCGCCGCCTTGAGCTGGGATACTCCTTCCTCGAACAGCTCGAGCGCGCGATCGAGGGGGACGTCGTCGCGCTCCAACTCGCGCACAATGGCTTCGAGTCGGCTCAAGGCAACTTCGAACGTCATCTGGACGGATGCGTGTCGGGTAACGAATTCACGCTGGCTCCGAAGGTACCGTCGCGCAGGCGCACATGCACGGCGTCGCCGACTCGCACTGTCTTCGCATCGAGGATGGGCTCGCCGGATGGGCGCGCAACCAGTGCATAACCGCGGCCTAACGTGGCGAGCGGGCTGAGCGCGTGCAGCCGGCCGCCGAGCGATTCGATGCGGAGGTGACGCGCCTGGATGCTGCGACGCGCGTGCAGCGTCAGCGCCTGCTCGAGCGCGTTCAGCCGCTGGCCTCCTAACGAGCGCAATCGCATAAGACCGCGGCGCAACCCGCGCGCACGATCGGCGACCTGCAGTTTAAGCTCGTGCAGCTCAGGAACCGCCAGCTCTGCCGCCGCCGAGGGCGTCGCCGCCCTGCTGTCAGCGACAAGATCGCAGATCGTGAAGTCCACTTCGTGTCCCACGGCCGAAATAGTCGGGATGGGGCAGGCCGCGAGTGCCCGTGCCACGCGTTCGTCGTTGAAGGCGGCGAGGTCCTCGCGGGATCCGCCGCCGCGTCCGAAGATGAGCACGTCCGCATCTCCCCATTTCGTTAGGCGACGCAGTGCGGCGCGCAGCGCGGCCGGCGCCCCCTCTCCCTGCACAGCCGCGGGGATGAGCACCAGCTGCACGATGGGGCAGCGCTTGCGCACGACAGCCACGATGTCGCGCAGGGCGGCGCCGTCCGCGCTCGTGATGATCGCGACTCGCCGCGGATGGCTTGGAAGCGTGCGCTTGCGCTGCGGCGCAAGCAGTCCGTCGGCATCCAGGCGGCTGCGTGTCTGCTCGAACGCTTTGCGCCACAGCCCGTCACCGACACCCTCCAGCCGCAACACGCGCAGCTGTGCTTCACCACGTGCGGCGTACATGCTCACCCGTCCGAGCAGCAGGACCGCCATCCCCTCGTCAGGCGGCGCCGGGATCTGGCGCACGTCGGTCGCCCACACCACGCAGCGCACCGACGATTCCTTGTCTTTCAGCTGAAAGTACCAGTGGCCGCGCTGGTGCTTCTTCAAACCGATCACCTCGCCGCGGATCCACAGCGCCGGAAACGCCCCCTCCAGCACGTCCCGCATGATCGCTGTGAGCGTAGAAACAGCGATCGCGCTCTCACGGGAGCCGCCCGGAATCACGTCTCGCTCTGAACCCTGGGGAGCAGGCGGCCGACCGGCATTCCGGTTCGCGTTAGGCGGCGCTGCTGCCGCCCGCGGCTGCATGTCCAACCCCAGTTCCGCCTGCGGCATCGCTTCCTGCCGCGGCGCGGCCCGCGAGCGATCGCGCGCTGTCACGGACCAGTCCCCGCGAGCGCGGGCAAGCCCTGTATGTTCTCCAGCTGCCGGGCCGCCTGGACTGTATTCCTGAGCAACATCGCGATCGTCATGGGACCGACGCCGCCGGGCACGGGAGTGATGTGCGACGCCACACGGCGTGCGCTCTCGAAGTCCACGTCGCCCACGAGCCGGTACCCTTTAGCGGCGGCCGGGTCGTCGATACGATTGATGCCAACGTCGATGACGACGGCCCCGGAACGCAGCATCTCCCCGCGGATCGTCGCCGGTCTGCCTAACGCAACGATGACGATGTCCGCACGCCGGAGATGCCCGGCAAGGTCGTGCGTGCGGCTGTGGCAGATCGTCACTGTGCAGTTGCCGCCGGGACCGTCCTGCACCAGCAGCGCAGCCATCGGCTTGCCGACGATGTTGCTGCGGCCGACGATCACTGCATGAGCACCCCTGGTTTCCACCCCTGACCTAACGAGAAGCTCCTGCACGCCCGCCGGTGTGCACGGCGCGAAGCCGTCGCGCTCCCCGATCAGGAGCTTACCCACGTTCACCGGATGGAAGCCGTCCACATCTTTGGCCGGAGTGACGCGCCGGATGATCGCGTTAGGATCGATCTGCTTGGGGAGCGGCATCTGCACCAGGATGCCGTGCACGCGCGGATCCGCGTTCAAGCGGTCTACGACGGCAAGCAGCTCGGCCTGCGTGCTGGATGCAGGCAAGCGGATCGTCTGCCCCGCCATCCCCGCTTCCACACTGGCGTGCTCCTTGGAGCGCACATAGACGGAGCTGGCGGGGTTGTCGCCGACCAGCACTACCGTTAGGCCCGGCGTTACGCCGCGCGCGTGCAGCAGCGCTACTTCACGCGCCACGTCGGCCCGCACGGCCTTGGCGATCGCCCTGCCGTCTATCAATTGCGCATCGGCCGCCTTCACAGTGTGCATATGTAGTGTCTCAGCGTCAGCGCGCCACATCTACAGCGCGCGTCTCGCGGATCATCACCACCTTGATCTGTCCCGGATACTGCAGCTCGCCTTCGATGCGGCGGGCCACCTCATCGGCAAGCGCCGTCATCTGATCGTCGTTGATCTGCTCGGGATGCACGATCACCCGCACCTCACGCCCCGCCTGGATGGCGTACACTTTGTCCACGCCGCGGTAGGTCGACGCGATCTTCTCCAGCCCCTCGAGACGCTTGACATAAGTCTCGAACGCCTCGCGTCGCGCGCCCGGGCGCGAGCCCGAAATCGCGTCAGCGGCCTGCACCAGCACCGACACCTCGCTCTCGTGCGGAACGTCATCATGATGTGCCGCGATACAGTTCACCACGAGCGGATGCTCGCCGTACTTGGTGGCCATCTCCACGCCTAACTGCACGTGCGTCCCTTCGTGCTCGTGTGTGAGCACCTTGCCTACGTCGTGCAGCAGCGCGCCGCGGCGAGCCATAGCCGCATCGAGGCCCAGCTCGGTAGCCATGATGCCGGCGAGATGCGCTACTTCCTTCGAGTGCGCCAGAATGTTCTGCCCGTAACTCGTGCGATACCGCATACGCCCGATCAGCTTGATCATCTCGGGATGCAGCCCGTGCACACCTGAGTCGTAGGCGGCCTGCTCGCCGGACTCGACGATCGTTTGATCCACCTCCTTGCGCGCTTTCGCTACTACCTCCTCGATGCGGCCGGGATGTATGCGCCCGTCGGCCACCAGCCGCTCGAGCGCCAGGCGCGCCACTTCGCGGCGGATCGGATCGAAGCAGGAAACGACAACTGTGTCCGGCGTGTCGTCGATGATTACGTCGACGCCGGTCGCCAGCTCGAAAGCCCGGATGTTGCGCCCCTCGCGCCCGATGATACGTCCTTTCATCTCGTCGTTAGGCAACGCCACCGACGATACCGAGATCTCCGACGTATAGTCCGCCGCAATGCGCTGCACGGCCAGCGCCACGATCTTCTTCGCTTCCCGCTCGCCGTTGCGTTTCGCCGTCTCCCTGATCTCGCGCAGCCGATTCGCGGCCGCTGCCTCTGCCTCCTGCTCCAGGCTCTGCATCAACTGTTGCTTCGCCTCCTGAGCGGTCATGCCGGCCAATGCTTCCAAGCGGCGGCGCTCCTCATTCAGCTGCCGCTCCAGATCCGTTTCACGCTCGGCGACGAACTTCTCACGCCGCCCCAGGTCGCTAGCGCGGCGGCCGATTTCCTTATCTCGTTGATCCAGGATCTCGAACTTCTTGTCCAGCTGCGCCTCACGCTCGTCGACGCGGCGCCCCTCCCGCTCGATCTCTTCGCGACGCCGCCGCTGCTCGCCTTCCCAGGTCTCGCGTTGCCGGATCACCTCTTCCTTCCCCGCGATTAGCGCATTCTTCCGGAGCGACTCCGCCTCGCGCTGGGCGTCGGCTAGTACCCGCTTCGACGTCTCCTCGGCAGTCATTTCGGCGGCGCGCTGAGCGTTCCGCTCTTTCGCACGGCCGCGCACAATGCCCAAAAAGAAAAAGGTCGCGCCGGCTAGCAGAACCGCGACTATGCCAAGGGCAACCTCAGTCAACCCGAGACTGGCAATCATATCTATGGCTCCACCGCGGCCGTCGACCGCGAGGCGGGGATGTGCCGTGCGTCACAAGGTCGTGACAACGGGTCGCATCACCGGGGTGGCACCGACATAGGGCGCGAGCCGGGTGACTCGAAGCGCTAACTCCCGTTGCCGCTTTGACCTACGCGACCGCGGCTGAGCCAGAAGCTATCCGCGGGCTCCGCAAAAGGCAACGAGCGAGCAGGTCGGTCGGCCGGCGGAACTCAGTCGCTCAGAACGCGCGCAACATCCTCGCCCACTGGCGTATCGCGCCCGCGTTTAGCCGGCGGCAGCCAGCGACGGATCTCGTGACTGAGCGCTCTAATCGCAGCGTCGCTGCCCTTGGCATCCTCTCTCGCCTTAAATAGCTCATCGGTGATCTGAAGCGCGGCGAGTATGGCGGCTCGGTGCGGCTCCAACATCGCCCCTGAGTCGACGACGCGCTTTATCGCCTGGTCGACATGGGCGGCAACGGCGATCACGTGCTCGGGAGCCTCGTCCGAGCGGATCGTATACTCCTCGCCCGTTATACGGACCTTAACGACGTTGCGCTTGTCGCTCACTTCTCGGCGACCGCCATAGCCTGCACTGCCTGTTCACGTTGCTGCCGGAGGAAGCGCAGCTGGGCGAGGAGCACCCGGATCCGCTCGGTAGCCTGCACCGCCTTGGCACGCAGTGCGGCGTTCTCATCTTCGAGAACGCGCACTCGCTGCTCACCGAAGAGGTCTCCCCCTTGGGCGGCTGACTCGAGTGTCTTGACGCGAGACTCCGCGTGCTGAGCACGCCTGCGAAACGCTGACAGTTCTTCGCCGAGCGTGTGCACGAGCCCTTCCAGCTCATAAAGCGCGGAGCTGTGAATCCCGTCAGGAATCACTGGTTCTGGGTTTGACACCAAGCTCCTGGTCGAGGGAACGGAGGATGCGTTGACGCCGGCCTTCGATTTCCTTGTCGCGAAGTGTGCGAGTCGGGTCGCGCAAGGTCAACCGCCATGCGATGCTGCGATGTGCTGCGGGGAGGCCCGGCCCTTCGTACACGTCGAACAGGTCGAGGCGCTCGAGGAGGTCTCCGGCAGCGCGGGCGATCACTTCCTCGATTCTGGCAGCGGGGAGGTCGTGCGGGACGACGAGCGCCAGATCGAATTCGGCGGGAGGGGTTTCCGGGATCGGGCTGCTGGCGCGCTGGGCTGCTCCTGTCGCGGAGGCGGCTGCGCTGGGCGCATGTTGGCCGGGGGGGGCCACGATCGCGCTGGGCATCGTGCCTAACGAGATTTCCACGCCGTAGGGCTGCGCCGCCCAGGCCGGAAGGTCCAGCGCCATGAGCCGCACGCTGCCCGCTGGCTGGGGCCCTCCGCCGGCTTGCACCTGCCACAGTACGGCGTTGTCGCCGGCGGACGCGGGGACTGTGTTCGCCGACGACCCCGGCCAGGCCGCTTCGGCGATCTCCAACGCCAGCGCCTTGGCATCCCAGGCGTCGAAGTCCGTCGCGTTAGGCATCGAGAAGTGTGTCGGTTGACGCGCGCCGAGCGCAACGACGCCGACGCGGATCTCCTCCAGAGGGAGCGCGCCGCTGCGCGGCGCGAAGACAGCACCGATCTCGAACAGACGGACACTGCGCTGCAGCCGCGTAAGGTTGTATTCCGCGCGCTTTGCGAGCGTTTCCAGTATCGCCGTACGCAGGTGCGGCTCGTTCTCCGCGAGCGGGTTGGCGACGCGCACGTGGGTCGTGTCGTCGCCTGCCACGAACGGCATGGGTGCGGCTTCGAGATAGCCCAACGAGACGAGCCGGTCGCGCACGCGTCCCGCAACGCCGTACAACGGATGATCGGGGACGCTGCTCGGCCGTCCGGGACGCAGGACATCGGGGAGGGCGTCGTATCCGCGCAGCCGGGCGACTTCTTCCGCCAGGTCGCACTCGCGCGCGACGTCGCCGCGCCAGCTCGGAGGGGTGACGAGCAAGCTGCCGCCTGCGGCAGGCTGCACTGTGAACCCCACCGAACGGAGGAGCCGCTCAGTCTCGGCGGCTGGAATCGCATCGCCTAACAATTCCTCGATGCGCCTCGGACGCAGCGCGACGGCGGCCGGTGCCGCGGCCACCTTACCGATGTCGACGGGTGACCCATCAATACGTCCTCCCGCCACGCGGACGAGGAGCCCTGCAGCGATATCGAGCGCGAGCGGCGTGATGGCCGGGTCGATGCCGCGCTCGAAACGATAGCTCGCGTCCGTGGAGAGGCCTAACGCCTTACGAGTGCGCCGGACGCGCGCCGGGTCGAAATACGCCACTTCCAGGAAGACGTCCGTCGTCGCTGCATTTACTTCGCTGTCGTTGCCGCCCATGACGCCGGCGACTGCGATCGCGCGCTCGGCGTCGGCAATCACGGTCATGTTGTCGCCGAGAGTGCGCGACACACCGTCGAGCGTTACGATGGTCTCACCGTCGCGCGCGCGCCGGATGATCACGCTGGGCCCCCGTAAGCGCGCCAGGTCGAACGCATGCGTCGGTTGGCCGAATCCGTGCAGCACGTAGTTTGTGATGTCGACGACGTTGCAGATCGAGCGCAGGCCGATCGCTGCAAGACGCCTCACCAGCCAGTCCGGACTCGCTCCCACGCGCACGCCGCGCAGCACCAGGCCCATGTAGCGCGGACAGCCTGTAGGGTCCGCGACGGCGACGCGCACGCCGGCGCTGCTTGCCTCGCTGGCTCCCGCCAGCACCGCTCCTGCACTGGCGTGGCCGCGCACTTCAGCGGGGAGTTGCAGGGCGGCGCCGGTGAGTGCAGCTAGTTCCCGCGCCATCCCCACGTGCGACAGGAGGTCGGGACGGTTGGGTAGCACATCGACGTCGAACTGGACATCGCCTAACGGCAAGGCGTCGAGCAACGCAGTTCCAGGCTCGGCCGCGACGTCCAATGCGAGGATCCCGTCCTGATCCTCGCCCAGCGTCAGCTCCCGCGCCGAGCACAGCATGCCGTTCGACATAAGGCCGCGGATCGTTCGTTTCTCGATAGTGGTGCCGGTCGGCAGTGTTGTTCCCGTGCGCGCGAAGGGGTACAGCGCTCCGACTTCCACGTTAGGCGCGCCGCACACAACGTCCAACAGCGTCCCCGAGCCGTCGTCGACCCGCGTGATCCACAGCCGGTCCGCGTTAGGATGACGCGCCGCCTCCACTACGCGCGCGACCACAATGTCGCGTAGCTCGTCGCCCAGACGTACCACGCGATCCACTGTGGCCACGTGCGCCGTAATCAGCTCGCGCGTCGCCTCCGCGTTATGCTCGTGCGCGACGAACGCCTTCAGCCACTCGTGCGAGTACAGCATCAGGCGAACTGCGCCAGGAAGCGCACGTCGGAGTCGTACAACAGCCGGATGTCGGCGATGTTGTAGCGCGCCATCGCGATCCTCCCCGGCCCCATACCGAAGGCCCAGCCTGTATAGCGCTCGCTGTCGAGCCCGGCGGACTCCAGCACCGCAGGGTGCATGAGCCCGCACCCCATGATCTCGATCCAGCGCTCTCCGCGAGCGTCAGCGAAATCCACTGCGACTTCTACCTGCGCCGAGGGCTCCGTGAAGGGGAAGTAAGACGGAACGAAGCGCGTGCGCGTCGCCTCACCGAAGAGGTGTTTCGCGAAGTACGTGAGCGTGGCCTTCAGGTCGGCGAACGAAACTCCTTCATCGACGACCATCCCTTCGAGCTGCGCGAAGGCCGGTGCGTGCGTGGCGTCGAAGAAATCGCGGCGATAAACGTTTCCCGGCGCGAGGATGCGGATGGGCGGCTGGTACTGCTGCAGCGTGCGCACCTGCACGGGCGACGTGTGCGTGCGCAGCAGCGTGTCGCGCGTCAGGTAAAGCGTATCGTGCATATCCATCGCCGGATGATCCGGCGGGAAGTTCAGAGCGCCGAAGTTGTACCATTCCCACTCGGCCTCGGGGCCTAACGCGACAGTGAATCCGAGGGTCCGGAAGATCCCGACTATGTCATCCAGAACGATTGACGTGGGGTGCCGGGCCCCCTTCCAGACGCGGCGCGCCGGGAGCGTGAGATCGCGCGGAGCGCTGCCGTCCTGTTGCGAGCGGAGCAGGTGGTAGCGTGCCTCGAGTTGCGCCTCCACCTCGGCCTTGAGGGCGTTGATCGCCTGGCCGGCCGTACGGCGTTCCTGCGCCGCGAGGGCGGGGAGAGCCGCCATGAGTTGGCTGAGCCGGCCGTGCTTGCGGCCGGCCAGCTCGGTGCGCACCTGCGTCCACGCCTCCAGGGACGCCGCCGCGGGGACGCGGCTTGCCGTCTCCGAGCGAAGTGCGTCGCACGCAGCAAGGATTTCGGCGAGCGTCACGACGCAGCCGCGCCGGCGGCCTCGTTAGGCGAGCGCGGCGCGCGCCTTGTCGGCCAGCGCTTCAAACGCCGACGTGTCGCGCACAGCGAGATCGGCCAGGACTTTGCGATCGATCTCGACGCCCGCCTTGCGCAGTCCGCTCATGAACGTCGCGTAGGAAAGGTCGTGCTGCCGAGCAGCGGCGTTGATACGCACGATCCACAGGCGGCGGAACTCGCGCTTACGGTTGCGCCGGTCGCGGTAGGCATAGCGCCAGGCGCGCTCGACGGACTCCTTGGCGGGCCCCCACAGCTTGCTGCGCGCGCCGTAGTAGCCGCGCGCCGCCTTCATGACCTGCTTCTTACGCTTCAGCCTAACGACATTCGATTTGACGCGAGGCATCGCACTCCTCCTAGGCCTGGATCAGGCGCTTCAAGACTTTCGCCTCACCCGGGGTCCCGATCTGAGTCGGCCGGCGCAAGCGGCGCTTCCGCTTGGCGTCCTTCTTCGTGAGGATGTGGCTCTTATTCGCGCGCAAGCGCCGCAGCTTTCCCTTCCCCGTCACGGAGAAGCGCTTTTTGGCGCCCTTGTGGGTTTTCATCTTCGGCATAACAGACTCTCGTTCATTTCGGTGCCAGAATCATCGTCAACGTCTTCCCTTCCATCCGGGCCGCTGTCTCCACCTTGGCGACATCTGCCAACTCCGTCGACACGCGATTGACCACGGCTTCGCCCAGCTCGGGATGCGCGATCTGACGCCCCCGAAACATCAGCGTCACCTTGACCTTGTTCCCCTCGTTCAGGAAACGTCTTGCATGCCGCGTCTTGGTCGCGAAATCGTGGTTGTCGATCCCCGGACGGAACTTCACCTCTTTTAGCTCGATCACGTGCTGCTTCTTGCGCGCGAGCCGCGCCTGTTTCGCCTGCTCGAACTTGAACTTGCCGAAGTCCATGACGCGGACCACAACCGGACGCGCCAGTGGTGCTACTTCGACTAGATCGAGTCCCGCCTCCTCCGCGAGCGCGAGGGCGCGCTCGACTTCCATGATCCCGAGCTGACTCCCGTCAGCGCCGATGACGCGCACCGGGCTGATCCGGATCTGTCGGTTGACGCGGATGCGCGGCTGTTTTGCTGTGTCTTGTATCGTCGCAATACCTCCCGGCGTTGGGGTGTCCGCCTAACGAACGACCCTCGTGAAAAAACGAACGCGGACCCACCGAGAGTCCGCGTCCTGCGGCGAGCCACGCATTAATGCGCGGGAGCGCCGATCCGTGAACTCCTGCAGCACGCCGGCCGAGAGCCGGCGGCCAGAGGGTGAGAGCGCGATCGCTCTGCTTAACAAATTGTAGCGGTTGAAGTTAGCCAACCTGACGGCATATGCAAGCCCGCGCTGCTACTGGTGAATGGCTTAGTTGAGCCACCACCTACTTCTGGTACTTGTATACCACTCCAGGGAACAGTGCCCGACGTGTTCACTCGGCCGAGAGGACGAATGCTTTTCCGTCATGCGCCACACGCCCCCACGCCACGTTCGGGTCGTGCTCGAACAGCAGCAGCCAGCCTTGCGCCTCGGCCCTCGCTAACAGCGTGCGCTTGGATTCCAGAGTCACCAGCGGCTCCACGTCGTAGCCCATTATCCACGGCAGCGGGAGATGCGCTGTGGTGGGGACCACATCGCCGAGATACATAGCGGTCTCGCCGTTCTGTGACAGAACGATCGACTGGTGATGCGGAGTGTGCCCCGGCGTCCGCAATAGCCGCACCCCCGGGAGGATCTCCGGCTCCCCGTCGATCAGCCGCAACTTCCCCGCCTCGCGGATGCACTCCCAGTTGCGCGGGAAGTAGCTCGCCGACGTTCGCTCGTTAGGGCGCATTGCAAAGTCATACTCCCCCTTCTGCACCACATACGTCGCGCGCGGAAACGACGGGCGCACCACGCCTTCCTCGTCCAGGTACGTATTCCCGCCGGCGTGATCGAAATGGAAATGCGTGTTGATTACCCACGCGACGTCGTCCGGCGTATACCCTGCCTCGCGCACACCGTCCTCCAGCGCAGTGCGCCCCCGCGCCCCCGCATTCTCCAGACCGTAGATCTCCTGGAACTTGGAGTTCTCCTTGTTCCCAGCCCCCGTATCGATCAGCACCAATCCGTCCGGATGCTCGATCAGCAAGCAGCGCATCCCCAACTGGATGCGGTTCCTTGCATCGGCCGCCATGCGCCGTTCCCACAGCGGCTTGGGAACGACCCCGAACATTGCGCCGCCATCAAGCTTCTGGCCGCCGGCTTGAATGGCGTGCACGCGCCAGCCGGCCACGATGCGCGTCTGCAGCAGCGGGCCTAACGCGGTCACGCGATGTAACCGGGGTCGCAGAAGCTCGGCAGGCGCTGCAGGAACACGCGCGCCAGACGCACAGTGCAGAGGCGGCGCCCAGCCAGTGTGTCGCCCCACGCCCGCTCCAACTCCGCGCTGACGAAGCGCCAGTCGAAGCCGGCGTTGTGCCCGACGAAAACATGTGCGCCTAACGAGCGATTCACACGATCGGCGACATCGCGAAAGGGCGGCGCCTTGTATACCATGGCATCGCTGATGCCCGTGAGCCCAGTGATCCAGCGCGGTATCGGGCGCTCGGGATACACCAGCGTATCCCAGTACCCGACAATGTCACCGCGGCACAGATGCACGACAGCGATCTCGGTGATGCGGTCGCCACCCCACACGCTTGTCCCCGTCGTCTCGACGTCCACGACTGCAAACGGGATCTCCTCCAATTGCCGCGAACCGAAGCGCTCCGGAGCGCCCTCCCTGCCGTTCAACTCCACGGATCGTCTCGCTCCACCGGACAGGTCATGCAGCGCGGCCCGCCGCCGCCGCGCACCAACTCGCTCCCCTCGAACGTAATCACGGCCCGCGCCGCCTCGTCGATGCGCCGTCCGGTGAGGAACGCGACCGACGAGACGATCTCGAAACCCATCTTCTCCATCTCACGCAAAGTGGCTTCGTTCCTGGCATACGACAGCACGAGTCCGGGCCGCAGTGCGACGAAATTACAACCCGACGACCACTGCTCACGCTCCTGCATGTTGCGCTTGTCCCCGCCGCAGAATATCGGCTCCAGGGGCATGCCGCATTCCGCAAGCGCCACGAAAACGTTAGGCACCTCCCGCAACTGCGCCTCTCCCTTGCGCCAGAGCAACACGGACAAGCGCTCCGGGCCGAGGAAGTGCGGCGGATACACGACGCACAACTCGCGGTCGACCTGCGTGAAAATCATGTCCAGGTGGATCGCGACGTTCTCCTTGGGCATCACCACGACGATGAGGTTCTCTACAGCCGTCTGCTCGAAGAGCAAACGCGCAATCTGATCGATCCCGGCCGGGCTCGAGCGGTCGCTGAAGCCTAGCATCACAGTATCGGCGCGCAGGGGGTGCACGTCACCCCCTTCCAGCGAGTACGACACGCGGCGCTCCGATGAACCGTCGTACAGGACGCCGCGATTGGCCAGCGCCGGATGCTGCTGGAAGAGAGCCTTCATGATCAACTCCTCCGACCAGCGTACTCCGTGCCGCATCGCGCCGATCAAGACATGTTCGTTGACGGCCATAGCCGTATCGCGCGTGAAATACAAGTTAGGCAGCGGCGGCAGGGCGTATCCCGTCTCGTTCAGCGCCTTGCCTAACGCGCCGGGCATATCACGCCGACCCGCGACCAGCCACCTAGCCAATGTTTCGGAGTCGACCTCGGCCAGCTCGCGTGCCAACGGTTCCGACGGATAAACGTCCAGCGTGTCGCCCACCAAACGCTCCCTGGCCGCAGGGTCATCGAGCACGTGGCGCAGCAGATCGCTCACTTGATGCACCGTTGCGAAACGATCCAACACCGCGGCGAACCTGCGATGCTCGCGGTTCGCTCCCTCGACGTCGATGATGTCGACGTAGAGATAGTCGGCGACGGTCGACGGCGTGACAGCCAGCAATTCGTCGCCCGGAGTGTGCACGAGCACGGTGCGCAGCCGGCCGATCTCGGAGGGAACGCTGACAGGCATGGCCAAAGATAACGGCTCTCCGCGCTCTCCTTTCGGGTCTGCCGGCGTCGCTAGGCACCGCGCCGTTAGAGCGACGCGAAGGTGCGTAACTGGTACGCGTGCCGCAGGTTCGCTAACTTGTGAAACGATTCACAAGCCGCTCTATCGTGAAGCGAATTGCCGATAGCACCGTCCGACGCCTCTCGGCGTACCTCCGGTTCCTCGAGGAGTCGGGGCGCAGGGGTGTCTCCACAATCTCGAGCGATCAGCTTGCCAGGCGCGGCGGGACAACGTCTGCGCAAGTCCGCAAGGACCTGTCGTTCTTCGGCTCGTTCGGGAAGCGCGGCCTCGGTTATTCGGTCGACGAGCTGACAACTTCACTGCGTGACATACTCGGGCTCCGCCGCGAATGGAGCGTGATCATCGTGGGTGCCGGAAAGATCGGCAGCGCTCTGGCGCACTATGAGGGATTTCGGCGGCGCGGGTTCAATGTCGTGGCCGTGTACGACCGTGACGCGGCAAAGATCGGCACTGCGCTGGACGGGCATGTTATCCGCGACATCGCGCAACTGGAGCGCGACACAGCGGGGAGTGCCCCCGACATCGCAGTCGTCACCGTGCCCGGCGAGGACGCGCAGGCTACAGTAGACCGGCTGGTGCTCGCCGGCATCCGCGCCATCCTGAACTTCGCCCCGGTGCAGATTCAGGTTGCCAACGACGTGGCGTTGCGCAGCGTGAACATGGCCATGGAACTCGAGGGATTGAGCTTCGCCCTCTCGAACCGCCGCGTGCGTTAGGCAGGCGCTCCCGGTGCAGGCACGCGCAGCCCCGCGCGCCTTATAGCTCGCAAGAGGCGCACGAATGACTCCGGCTGGAGAACTTCAGGACGGTCGTCGTGCATAACGCCGCTCTCGTCCAGGAGCGCTCCCGCGGTAGCGGCATCGCAGCCCAACAGCGTGCGCGTGACCCTAAGCATCTGCTTGCGGCGCAGTGAGAAAGTTCCCTGCACCAGCGCCTTGAACGCGGGCTCCTCCGCGGCTGTCACCAGGGGCTGGTGGCGCGGCGTTAGGCTCACGACTGCCGATTCCACCGACGGCGCCGGCGAGAATGCACCGGGGGCTACACGGAAATGCCGCCGTACCTCGGCGACGGCCTGCGCGGTCACCGACAGGGCGCCGTAGGCGCGCGTTCCCGCGGCGGCCACCAGCCGATCGGCCACCTCGCGCTGGATCAGCAGCACGATAACGCGCGGCCGCGGTGCCGCGAGCGCGTGAAAAACGATCGGCGTGGTGATGTAATAGGGGATGTTCCCCACCACGCTCCAGGGTGTGCCTTGCACCAGGCTGGCGAGCGGCACATCCAGCACGTCCGCCTGGAGCACCTCCAGAGCGGCCACGTCGCTCAAGCGCGCGCGCAGCGATGCTGCGAGGGCGCCGTCCAGCTCGATCGCGACAATCCGGGCGGCGCGTGGAAGCAGCAGGTCCGTGAGCGTCCCGTGGCCCGGCCCGATCTCGACGACAGTCTCGTCAGGTTGCGGCGCCAGCGTCTCGACCACCCGGCGCAGTATGCGCCGGTCGCGCAGGAAATGCTGCCCCAGACGTTTGCGCGGGCGCCGCTCGCCCGCGGCCTGGCGGCGCATGCGCAGCGTTCAGCTGCGCGCGATGACCAGCGTCAGGTCATCGCGCCGCAACGTGCCGACCGTGTGCCCCTGCACCAGTGTGAAGATGCGCTCGACCAGGACCGTCGGTGCGTCGCGCCGCGCCTCGCGCGCGATGTCGAGCAGGCGCTGTTCACCCAACTTCCTGTCGAAGCGGTCGCGCGCGTCGCTGAGGCCGTCCGTGAACAGGACCAGAAGATCCTCGCCGGCGCGCCAGGTATGCTCGGCGCGCGACGGCTGCTCGGCCTGCATGCCTAACGGGGGGTCCAGCGCCGCCAATCGCTCGGCCCTGCCGTCCCTGCGCACGATGAAAGCGTGCGGGTGGCCGCTATTGGCGTAGCGCACACGGCCGGCCGTCGGGTCGATAACCGCGTAGAACATCGAGATGAACATCTCCGTGGTCGACAGCTCTTCTTGCAGCGACGAGCGCATGCGGTCGAGCAGCTCCGCCGGATCGTCCGTCACCTGCGCGTGGATTGCGGCGGCGCTCATCGCGAGGGCCATGATGAGCGCGGCGCGATAACCGTGACTCGACACGTCGCCGATGAGAACGCCTGTGCGTCCGTTCCCTAGCCTGAAGAGGTGGTAGAAGTCGCCGCCGACGCTGTCGGCCGGGATGACACGCGCGGCAACCGTCGCCTCAGGAGCGACGCTGCGCACATCGGGGAGTAGCTTCATCTGGAGATCGTGCGCGAGCTGCATCTCCTGCAGCAACCGCTGCTGCGCCACGGAAGCGCGCACCAGCCGCGCGTTCTGGATGGCCGTGCCGATCTGCGTAGCGATGGAAAAGACGAGCTTCTCGTCGCCCGCGCTGAACGTGCGCCCGCTCTTGCGCTCCGAAAGGTTGACCACGCCTAACGGCTGCCCGCCGGAAGTGCGCGGATCCGTCCAGAGGATCGGGACGGAGAGGAGGATGCCGCGGCGGAATGGCCGCTCCGCCTCGCACGGCATCTCTCCTTCGTCAACCAGCAGGGCGCGCTGTTCGCGAAAGACCTTCGCCGAAACGGCGCAGTCGTCGCTCGCCGCGATCGGGATCGCATCCTCGGCCGCGAAGCCGAGCGCGGTGACTACTTGCAGAGTATCGGTCACGCGGTCGTGCACCAGGATCGAGGCGCGCCGCGCACCGACTGTCTCGCAAATCTCGCTGAGGATGCGCGACGCCGCTTCTTCCAGCGAGACTGTGCGGCCCAGCATCTCGCTCGTCGCATACAATAGGTTGATCTCCTCGTAGCGATCGGCCAGCTCGAACGCGGCGCGCTCCACCTCCAGGGTGGATTGAAAGAAGTGTGCGATCACCGGCGCCAGGAACGCCGTGTAAGCCCGCAACTGGCCGCTCGTCGCCGACGACGGACCTAACGAGAGAAACGCGCGCGTCGGTCCCGGAATGGCGGCGATCACATACATGCCGTCGTCCGTGAAAACCTCCGCGGCAGTGTGCCCCACCGGCCAGGCCACCAGACTCGGCGGAATCGTCCCGACGGGCTCGCCCACTTCCCTGACCAGCGGCGATCCGGGCTCGGCTTGCTGCCAGACGACCGCCGGGACCTGCAGAGCCTCGGTGAAGCGCTCCAGGATACTGGCCAGCTCCTTCACGGCCCTTTTAGCGTTAGGCGCACGACATTCGTGCCGTCGGCCTCCTGCTGCACGTCGTCCATCAGCCGCCGCATCAGGAAGAGCCCGCGGCCGTCCTCGCGCAACAGATTCTCGGCCCGCGTCGGATCGACAGTGCTCGCTTCCAGGTCGAAGCCGGCCCCCTGATCGTAAACCTCGAGCAGCAGCGAGGCATCGCTGAGCGCGGCGGTGACGCGCACGGCCGCTCCCGGGATCGTCCTGTTGCCGGACAGTATCGCGTTGGATACAGCCTCGGTGAGCGCAACCGGCACGCGCATGGCTAGCGCGCGCGGCGAGACGCCGGCCGCCTTGCAGCGATTCACAACCAGCTCCACCGCCCGCTCCACAAAGCGGATGTCACTCGGGAAGCGGACGTCGATGGGCAGCGGCGGCCAGTTATGCGCGACCCCCGGCTGTAAAGGTGGAGAACCCATGCGTCGCGTTAGGCGATCGCTCCGGCGCGCCGCCGCCGCCGCAACCCTGGCGCGCTAGAAACTTTCCAGGGCGCGCTCGCGCGTATCGGCGATCTGAAAAAGCGTGTCCAGCTTCGTCAACTCGAAGAGCGTCTTCAGATCCTCATTGAGGTTCGTCAGGCGCAGCTCCCCGCCGTGCTCGCGGATCTTCTTGGAAAGCGACACGAGCACACCGAGCCCCGAGCTGTCGATGTAGCCGGTCTGGCTGAAATCGACCAAAAACTTGCGCTCGCCATGCTCGATCTCGTCCAACACCTTCTGCTTCAACTCCTGCCGATTCCCGACGATCAACTGCCCTTCAACTCCAACCACGCAGATATCCCCTTCTCTGTGGATCGTAAAACTCATCGCGTTCTCCGGAACGAGCGCCGATTCAATTATCGATGGCATGCGACTGCAAAGCGGTGATCGCTGCCACATGCATAATGTCATCAGGCGACGCTCCGCGCGACAGATCGCTGCAGGGGAGCGCCAACCCCTGCACGATCGGGCCGATCGCCTCCGCTTGCGCGAGTCGCTCCGTCAGCTTGTAGCCGATGTTGCCGGCGTCGAGCGAGGGAAAGACCAGCACATTCGCGCTCCCAGCGGCCGAGCTCGCCGGCGCCTTGCGCTCGGCAACCTCGCGCACGAGTGCAGCGTCAACCTGCAGCTCGCCATCGAGGCGTAACGCCGGCTCACGTCCCCGAGTTATTGCGACCGCGCGACGCACCCGCTCCACCGAAGCGCTCGTCGCACTGCCGTGGGTGCTGAACGAGAGGAACGCGACAACCGGTTCATCACCCACGATGCGCACGCGGTCGTGCGCGGCGGAAAGCGCGATGTCTGCCAGTTGTTCCGCGGAAGGCTCCGGGATCACGGCGCAGTCGGCAAACGTTAGAACCGCCGCTGCCGCGCGCGTTTGGTCCAGCGCCATATAAAACGCGCTGGAAACTGTCTCGCAGCCGTGGGCCGGGCCGATCACCCGCAAGGCCGCCCGCAAGACATCGGCAGTGCTGTACACACAGCCCGCGACACAGCCGGCGACGACACCGCGGCGCACAAGGTCGTCTGCGGCATAGAGCGGATGGCGCGCCAGGCGCGCTGCTTGCTCACTCGTTAGGCCACGCTGCTCGCCGCGCGCCAGCAGATGCCCGGCTAGCTCGTCGGCGGCCGCGGCATCCAAAGGGGCGACCGTCTCGAGCCCGCTCGCCGCAGCCGCCGCGTGCGATTGCGGCCTGTCGGCGGCGAGCAGCAAGACAGGCTCCAGCACACGCGCGCGAGCCAGGGCCGTAGCCGCTTGCAGCACGCGTCCGTCCCAGGACTCCGCGAAGACGATCCGCGTCCGCCGCGCTGACGCTCTCCGGCGCACGGCGGCCAGGAACGGATGCATGCGTCTAGCGGTTCGAATGCATGTGCCCGACGAGCGCCTCGGCTACGCCCGGATGCACGAGCGATTCGAGGGAGCCGCCGAAGCGCGCAACCTCACGCACCAGGCTGGAGGAGACGTACGAGGTCTCCAGAGACGGGACCATGAATACGGTTTCGAGCGACGGCGCGAGGTGGCGGTTCATGAGCGCCATTTGGAACTCGTACTCGAAATCCGCCACAGCGCGCAGGCCGCGGATCAGCAACGTGGCGCCGCGCGAGCGAGCGAAGTCGACCAGCAGCCCGTCGAACGGGGAGACCTCGATGCGCGCGTCGGCGCCGAGGGCTACGCCGATGAGCCGCATGCGCTCCTCGACAGTGAAGAGGGGCGTCTTGTTGACGTTCGTGGTGACTGCAACGATGAGCCGGTCGACAAAAGCGAGTGCGCGGCGCACGAGATCTTCGTGGCCGCGCGTGATGGGGTCGAAGCTGCCGGCGTAGACGCCGATTGTCGGCATGCGTCGTTAGGCGCGGAATAGGGTGATTGCGGTGCCGCCGTACCTGCGCGTTTCACCGCCGTCGGGAAGCGCTTCATGAACGTCGTGCTCCACTCCTAGTATCGCGGCGAACGGACTCTGCAGCCAGAGCGACGTCAACCGTGGAGCGATGCCGCGATTGTACGGCGGGTCGGCGAACGCGATTGTGTAGGCGTTGCGCGCCAGTTTGCGCGCGAACCGCAGGGCGTCGGCGCGGAAGATGTGCGAGCGGGACTGCGCCCCCAGTGCGGCTATGTTGGCGCGCAGGGCCTGCAGGCTCGGAGGGTTGATCTCCACGAAGTCCGCGTTGGCGGCGCCGCGCGATAGCGCTTCCAGTCCGAGCGCACCGGACCCGGCATACAGGTCGACCACGCGCGCCTCAGGGAGCTGCGCGTGCACGATGCTCATCCATGCTTCGCGCGCCCTGTCGCCGGTGGGCCGCACGCGCTCGTCTTTGGGCGCCCGGAGGGCGCGTCCACGCCACTCGCCGGCGATGATGCGCACGCGTTAGGCGCGCACCGCCGCGATCCTGGCGATCAGACGCTCCTCGCCGCGGTACACGTCCCGCTCCAGTCTATACGCCAGGTCCAATGGATTCCCCGACCCCAGTAGCTCGGGGAGATTGGCAACGCAGGCGCCCCAACCTATCGCTTCCAGAGGCCCATGCGGCGTCTGCAAGTGCAGCTTGAGGCCGTCGGCGCCGACCGCGCGTGGCGCACCCTCGAACGCGACTCTCTTGGAGAGGAACGTCGGCGCGGGGTTGCCCACGCCGAAGGGCTCGAAGTGCCGCATAACCGATTGCATCTGCGAGAGCGGCGTGTCCAGCGCAAGCTCGCAGTCGAGACGCAGCTCGGGGATGAGATCGTCCGGCGTTAGGCGTTCACTGGCAACGGCATTAAAGGCCTTCGCGAAGTCGTCTATGCGATCGGCTGCGATCGTCAGGCCGGCTGCCACACGGTGCCCGCCGAAACGCAGCAGCAAGTGCCGGCAGGCGCCGATCCCGCCATGCAAGTCGAAGGCGCCCGTCGAGCGGCCCGAGCCCTTACCGATGTCCCCCTCGATCGCGACAAGCACGACCGGACGGGTGAACTCTTCCACCAGGCGTGACGCCACGATTCCGATGACGCCGGGATGCCAGGTTGGCGACGCCAGCACGATGCCGCGCGTCGACTCCAGATCCAGTCGCTCCGCGAGTTCCAGAGCCTCGTGCAGTGTGCGACGATCCAGCGCCTGGCGCTCGAGGTTCCATTCCTCCAGCTGGCGCGCGCTGGCCAGCGCTGCCCCCTCATCCTCTTCCAGCAGCAGCTCCACGCCGCGAAGCGCGTGCCCCACGCGGCCCGCTGCATTGAGCCGTGGAGCCAGCACGAAGGCCACGCGGCCCGCCGTAATGTCTTTCCCCTCGAGGCCCGCCGCACGGATCAGCGCGCGGAGCCCGACGTTGCGCGTCTCTTGCATGAGACGCAGCCCGTACCTAACGAGCACGCGGTTCTCACCGCGCAGCGGTGCCACGTCGGCGACAGTCGCGAGCGCAACGAGGTCCAGCATCCCCAGCACGGCGTTTTCGCTCACCCCGCGAGCACGCAGCAGAGCCTGAGCCAGCTTGAAAACGACCGCCGCCGCACAGAGATCCTTGTCCGGATACGGGCAACCGGGGGCGCGCGGGTTCAGCAGCGCCACGCAATCAGGCAGCGGACCGCCGGGGAGGTGATGATCGCACACGATGGCGTCGATCCCCTGCGCCTTAAGCTCGGCGACGGGTTGCACAGCGCTGGTGCCGCAGTCCGCCGTGATCAGCAGCGCGGCACCGTGCGATCGAGCGGCGCGCACCCCGGCACTCGTTAGGTCGTAGCCGTCGGTCAGCCGCTGCGGTACGAAAGGGACTACGTCGCCGCCCAGCAGGCGCAGCGTGCGCGTCAGGATGGTTGTGGCAGTCATCCCGTCGACGTCGTAATCGCCGTGCACGAGTATGCGCTCGCCGCGGTCCAGCGCCCCCGTTATGCGTTCCACAGCCGCGCTCATCCCCGCAAGCAAGACGGGGTCGTGCAGGTGTACCAGGCGCGGACGCAGGAAACGCTTCGCTGCATCAGGGGCGTGATAACCTCGCGCCGCCAGCAACGCGCATACGGCGGCCGGTAAGCGCAGCTCACCTTCGAGAACGCGCACAACGCCTGCGTCGGGGCTCGGCACGATTGTCCATCGTGCCGCACTGCGCATGCGCACCGGCGTCGGAGCTGTCGCGAGCGTCACAGGCGCAAGCTAGAAACTCGCGAGTGACGCAACAAGCATCATTTCTCCGCGTAGAGCAGCACGCCGCAGGTCTCGCACACATCGACCGACCCGGCTGCAGCCATGGCACTCCGGCGATGTATCGGTATGGCGGTGTCGCAACAGCCGCAAGCGCCGGACGCGAGCGCGAAAACTGCATGTCCCTGGCGGCGCGCCCGGATGCGGTCGTAGCGCGATAGGAGGGAGCGCGCGATCGCGGCAGCTTGGGTGCTGCGTGCCGTGTTCGCCGCTTCCAGCTCGCCGGCGATGCGGTTTGCCTCTGTGTCGAGAGCGGCGCGTTCTTCCGCCTGGGCGGCATCGAGCGCCTCGATGGCGCGGCGTTGCTTCACGGCGTAGTCACGCGCGTTGGCGATTCGCCTAACGAGCGTGTCAAGCTCCTGTTCCTCCTCGATGAGGACGCGCCGGCCCGCCTCGACCTGTGCCATTGCGGCTGTCGCTTCGCGCATGCGCTTGACGTGATCCAGCTGTGCCAGATTGCGCTCCTGCTTCGCGCGATGGTCCGTCAGCCGCTCTTCCAGCTCACGACGCCGCCGGTCGTCGACTGTGATCCCCTGCTCTGCCGCGCCCAGCTCGTCCACGGCAGCCAAGCGAGCCTGATCCAGCGCCCGGCGCCGCGGCGCGAGTGCCTCCAACTCGCGCTCCAGTCGCGCTACCGCATCGTCTGCCTGCTGCAGATCCAGCAACTGTTGAACTTCCGGGGTCACATTGCCTCCGCTAGTGTCAACGCGCACCGCGCCGTGCACCGTAGCGCCGCGCACCAGTTCCGCCTAACGACTTGATCTCATCGCGGATCGCCACCTTGCGCCGCATCAACGCATCCTTCTCCTGCTCCAAAGCGAGTTTCATCTGCCCATCGATAGCTGCAGCCTCGTCTTCCAGTACGCGAACACGCAGGCGGGCCAGCGCATCCTCGATCGTCCGCTCCGCATCCTGTATCGCCTCGGGAACCGCCATAAGCTCCTGATACGCCCGCGCCGCACTCTCACCAAGCGCCGTGATTGCCTCATCGGGCGTCACTCCCGTCCCCACTCGCACCAGGTGCTCAAATATCTCGCTATAGCGTTCATCGCGCAGACCGCTCCCCGGAAGCCGTGCGCGTACATCGGCGGCCAGGTGCGGCGAGCGCAACAACGCTCTGACTAGCTCGCGCTCGATT
>JBQTJS010000265.1:0-10729 GCA_052386875.1 Gemmatimonadaceae bacterium | reverse complement strand
GCGAGAACGGTGGCAGCGCAGAGTCTAGCGCTGCCGGCGGTGAGCGCGGCTGCGCCGCGCCGATACGCGTTGCTGATCTGTGGGACCCTGTCGCTTGGCTTGGGGCTGATTGGAGTCTTTGTTCCGCTATTGCCGACTACGTGCTTCCTCTTGCTCGCCGCCTGGTGCTACGCGCGCAGCTCGCCGCGGCTTTATGACAAGCTGCTGACGGCTCGCGTCGTCGGTCCCTACCTGCAGCGCTATCGGGATTCGCGCGTGATACCGCCGCGTGTGAAGGTAGCGGCACTTGTCATGATGTGGATCACGATCGGCTATGCGGTACTGACTTATCCGAATCTTGCCGTGCGCTTGACGCTCCTCGCGATCGCTGTAGGAGTAACGATCCATCTCCAGAAGCTCCCCGGTTCACGGCAGAGTGCGCGCGCGGAGTCACACGGAGCCTAGAAGGGAGATCTCGAGAGGCGGAGACCAAGAGGAAGCATCCACCCGCGGCCAATATGGCGCCGGCTCCGAATTCGATCGTTTTGCCGCGATCGCTTGAATCCAGCGAAACCGATACCATTGAAGAGGATGATAAGACAGCGCGTGATCCCGCCTTATTTGCGCGCAGCGGCGCTGCCGCTGCTGGCCGGAGGCTGCCTGACGGTTGCCGCCGCTCACGGTGCGCAGCGGCCGCGCGTTCGACTTGGCGTCGACGTCCTGCTGAGCGACTCTCTGCATGTGATCCGGGGGAAGCGCGTCGGGCTCATCACCAACCACACGGGGCGCGACGCTGAAGGGGTCAGCACGATCGACCGCTTGGCGCGCACGTCAGGCGTTAGGCTCACCGCTCTCTACGGTCCGGAGCATGGACTGCGCGGCCTCGCCAAAGCCGGCGAGCACGTCGCATCCGGCGTCGATTCCGCTACCGGTGTCCCCATCCATTCCCTGTACGGTGAAACGAGAGCGCCGACCGCCGCGATGCTGCAGGACGTGGACGTGCTCGTGTATGACATCCAGGACGTGGGAGCGCGGGTTTACACGTACCCCTGGACAATGGCGCTGGCCGCCGAGGCGGCGTCAAAAGCGGGGAAGCCGTTCGTGGTGCTGGACCGTCCTGATCCGGTCCGTGCCGATCGTGTCGAAGGGGGAGTGCTGGACCCCAAGTTTCGGTCCTTCGTCGGCGCCTATCCGGTGGCGCTGCGTTACGGCCTAACGATCGGTGAGCTGGCGCGACACCTAGTGCGAACGCAGCAGCTCGACGCAGCGGTGCACGTCATCCCGATGCAGAACTACACGCGTGCTCAGTGGTGGGATGAAACAGGGCTCGTGTGGGTCAACCCGTCGCCGAACATCCGCTCGCTCGATGCGGCGCTGTTATACACAGGGACTGTCTTCTTCGAGGGGACGAACCTGAGCGAGGGGCGCGGCACCGACGCGCCGTTTCAGCTCATCGGCGCGGGATGGCTAAACGATGCCGGTCTCATCGCCCGCGAGCTGAACGGACTCAGGCTAGCCGGAGTGCACTTCGACTCAACGTCGCGGGCCATCGAGGCCGGCTATAAGTGGGGGGGCCAGACAATTCCCATGATTCATGTCACAGTGACTCAGCGTGATGCCGTACAGCCGGTGGCAGTGGGGATGCATCTTCTGAGGGCGATGTACAGGCGGCACTCCGAGCACTGGCAGTGGCGCAGCGGTTCGATCGACCGGCTGGCAGGGAGCGATCGCTTGCGTGGCGCGGTGGAGCGCGAGGGAGGGATAGAGGCGCTCCTTCCGGTGCTGCAGCGCGAAGCGGCGGCGTTTGAGCGACTGAGTGCTTTGGATCGCATCTACCGTTAGGCGATTGCAGAGCCGGGCATCGTCCGAGGCTCCTTCAGGAACGTGCGCAAGCAACACGGTGCCGACGGATTCCCTGAGCGAGGGACTAAAGGCAGCCGTATTCCGAGAAACCGGGGATGCGGGATGCCCGTATGTGCCTGACCCTGCCGATGTTGCATGCCGCTCCTTGAAGCCATCCGACTTGCGCTGAGCCAGCTGCGTGTGCAGAAGCTGAAAAGCTTCTTCACTCTTTTGGGCGTGACGATCGGGGTGATGTTCCTCATCGCTGTCGTGTCGATCGTGAACGGGATGGGGCGGGTGATGGAGGAGGACCTTGTCGGGAAGATCATCGCCAAGGGGAGCTTCGAGCTGCGTCGCCGTCCCAATATCACGATGGGCGATATCGATGAGGCCACGTGGCGATCGTGGTCGCAGCGCAAGCGCATCGTTGAGGACGATGTGGAGCCTGTTGTCGAGGCATTGGAGCCGGGGAGCCGCTGGGCCATAACGAGCGGCGCTCAGGTGAGGCTTGAATCGCGCTACTCGCGGCCGCGCAGCGTGGAGTTGACGGCGGTCACGGAGCAGTGGTTCGCGATCAAGAACATGGATGTGACTGAAGGACGTGTGATTGCGCCGCAGGAGTATCGCATGGGGACGCCGGTGATTGTTATCGGCGAAGATGTGAAGAAGCGATTCTTCCCGGGTCTCAACCCACTGGGGCGCGTGCTCACGATCGGCGGGCTGCCTTACACAGTGGTGGGCGTTGCCGAGTCGCAGGGGAGCTTCATGGGTATCTCGATGGACCGCTTCGCCGTAGTGCCGTACGCATCGCCGGCGCACCGGCTGGTGAACCGCTTCAAGGTGATCGATGCGCTGATTGTGCATTCGCCTAACGAGCAGGTGATGTCGGCAAACATGGAGGCGACGCGCACTGTCATGCGCTCGCGTCACAAGCTGCGCCCCGGCCAGCCCGACGACTTCGCGATGCAGACCTCGGAGTCGGCGCTGGAATTCTGGAACAAGATCGAAGGGATTCTCGTGATCGCCGGCATCGCGCTTCCCGCCATCGGTCTCATCGTAGGCGCCATCGTGATCATGAATATCATGCTTGTGGCGGTCGCCGAGCGTACGCGCGAGATCGGTCTGCGCAAGGCGTTAGGCGCGCGTCGCCGGGACATACTCGGCCAGTTCCTTGTCGAGTCGACGACGCTCAGTGTCGTGGGAGCGTGTCTCGGTATTCTGGCCGGGATCGCTGTTGCGCGCATCGTTGCTGCGGCGTCGCCGCTCCCCTCCTCCGTCGCGCTCTGGTCGATAGTGGTGGCTGTGATTGTTGGTGCCGGGGTCGGGATCGTCTCGGGCGTGTATCCAGCCTCCCGAGCAGCTCGGCTCGATCCGGTGGCCGCGCTGCGGCAGGAGTAGGCGATGAGACTCGGTCCGCGCCTGGCTTCTCTCTTCGAGGGGGTGGTGATCGCGCTGCAGTCCTTGAGCGCCAATCGCGTCCGCGCCGCGCTTACGATCCTCGGCATCGCGATCGGCGTGTTCGTCGTGGTCGTCATGTCAGCCGCCATCCATGGAATCAATACGAGCATCGCCGCGGAGTTCGAGTCGTTAGGCCCCACGACGTTCTTCCTGAATCGATATCCCATCTCGCTGGAGGCGTGCGACGACTCTGACGACACATGCCCATGGCGTAACAATCCCCCCATCAGGCCTAACGAGCTAGCCGCGATAGAACGACTGAGCAGCCTGGACCAGGTGGTGCACCGCACCGGTACGTCGGCGCGGGTCAAGTACTTCAATCGCGAGTTACCGCGGGTGAGCATCCAGGTGTATAGCCCCAACTGGCTGGCGATCGGCGGAGGGGACATAATCGCGGGCCGTAATTGGACGCCGGCCGAGGATGCGAACGGCCGGCCGGTCATCGTGATCAACGAGAAGATGGTGGAGCGCCTGTTCGTCGACAGCGATCCGCTTGGCAAGGAAGTCGCCGTGGATGGAGTGCCTTTCACAGTCATCGGCGTATATAAAGAAGCCGCGGAATTTCTCGGTGAAGGGGACCGGCCGCGTGGTTACGCTCCGCTGGGGACAGGCCTGCGCTACATGAGGATCTGGACGGATTGGATAGAAGCGGCGATCCGACCCCAAGTGAAGGTCGACCGGGACGATGCAATCGACGAAGTCGTAGCCGTGATGCGTGCTGAACGCGGCCTGCGGCCAAGTCAGCAAAACGACTTTGCGATCATCACGCAGGACAAGCTCTTCGAGACGTGGAACACGATGACAGGGGTCTTCTTTCTCGTGATGATCGTGCTGTCCGGAGTGGGGCTCATCGTCGGCGGCGTCGGTGTCGTCGCGATCATGATGATCTCCGTCACCGAACGGACACGAGAGATAGGGGTGCGTAAGGCGTTAGGCGCCACTCGCGGCATCATCTTGTGGCAATTCCTCATCGAGGCAGCGACGCTCACCGCGATCGGCGCAGCCCTGGGATTCGTCGTCGGCTGGCTCGTTGCGCTCATTGTCAAGTCGGCCTCACCCATCCCCGCCAGTGTGCCGCCGATCGCGGCGCTCGTAGCGCTGCTGGCCAGCACCGTCACGGGGATCCTCTTCGGAATGTTCCCGGCGTCGCGGGCGGCCAGGCTGGATCCGATTACAGCCCTGCGCTACGAATGAACGAGCAAGGGCTTGGGAGTTGGGGGCGAACGGACTAATGTCCCTAACCCCTAACCCACAAACCTTTGTCTCTGGCAATAGACCTTCCGCGCTCTGCCGCCGAGCTGAAGGACGCGGCCTGGCCTGAAATCGAGGGGCTGTACTCTGCCGTCGAGGCCGCACCGTTGGGCCTGCATAACGCGGAAGAGTGGCTCACAACGTGGTCGCATCTCGAGGAAGTTGTCGAGGAGGCCGGCACAACCGCCCTGATCGCGTACACGTCGGATACTGCGGATCCGGCGAAAGAGCGCGATAACCTACGCTGGTCGGCTGAGATCTATCCGCAAGCCGCGGAGCGCCAGGTCGCGCTGGCGAAGCGTCTGATCTCGCTTGGCTTCACGCGACCGGACCTCGAGCATGTGCTTCGGGGGATGCGCACCGACATCGAGATCTTCCGGGAAGAGAACGTCCCGCTCTTCGCGGAAATCGAGGAGTTGGTATCGGCGTACCAGAAGATTGCAGGCGGGTTGCTGGTGGATTGGGACGGCGAGCGCAAGACCATCCCGCAGCTGCAGCCCTTCCTCAAGTCGCCCGAGCGACCAGTACGCGAGCGCGCGTTCAGACTTGGCGCTGACACGTATTCCGCGAAACGTGACGAGTTGAGTGCGATCTTCGATCGGATGTTTGCCTTACGCGATCAAGTCGCGCGTAATGCCGGCTTTGCGAATTTCGTGGACTATTCCTTCGCGGCAAAACACCGCTTCGACTATTCGCCCGAAGACTGCCGGGCATTTCACCGTGCCGTCGAGGAGGCCGTGGCACCGGCGGTCGCGCGACTAATGGCCTACCGGCGCGAGCGGTTAGGCGTGCAGTCGCTGCGTCCCTGGGACACGTCCGTAGTGCTCGAAACCGCCGCGGCGCCGGTGCCGTTTCGTGACATCACGGGTCTCGTGGAGCCGGCACGACGGGTCTTCCATGCGATCGACAGCGAGCTGGGTGCGCAGTTCGACCTGATGACGCGTGAGCGTCTTCTCGACCTCGAGAGTCGCGAAGGGAAAGCGCCGGGGGGCTATTGTGCCAAGCTGAGTCACCGCGGCGTGCCTTTCATCTTCATGAATGCGGTCGGCGTGCCGGAGGATGTCAACACGCTGCTTCATGAAGCGGGTCACTGTTTCCACGATTTCGCGGCGCAGCGGCAGCCGTTCATCTGGCAGCGTACGACGGGGCACGAGGCTGCGGAGTTGGCGTCGATGTCGATGGAGCTGTTCGGCATGGCGCACCTGGCGGCACCCACGGGCTACTACTCGCGCGCCGATCGCGATGCTGTCGAGATCGAGCAGCTAGAGGACCTCCTCCTGAGCCTGACGCACATCGCGAGTGTGGATGCCTTTCAGCTTTGGCTGTACACCAGCGGGTGGGGGGCTGACGCCGGAGCGCGCGACCGTGAGTGGCTCGCGATCCGGGACCGCTTCGAGCGAGTCGTAGACTGGAGCGGATTGGAGCGTGAGCGAGTGAGCCGGTGGTATCGGCAGCTGCACATCTTCGAGTATCCTCTCTATTACATCGAATACGGCATCGCACAGATCGGGGCCTTGCAGCTCTGGCGCGACAACCTGCGCGAGCCGGCGGAGACGCTGCAGCGGTACAAGCGCGCTCTTTCGTTAGGCGGGACCCGCTCGCTCCCCGAGATTTATCGGACGGCCGGCGCGCGGCTCGTATTCGATGGCGAGGGGATGGCGCAGCTTGTAGCGCTGGTGGAGCGCCGCATCGGCGAGCTGCGCCGCTCCGCGGGATGACGGGTGCACGGCACATCCCGGCGGCGTCTGCCTTGGCCGCTCGCGTACTCGCCCAGGGGAGCCGCGCGACTGCGCCGGCCGCGGCGTTCCGGCTCTAGCCCACGTTATGGTATCCTCCACCGGCACGCTGCTGTTCGGGATCGTAAGGCATTCACTGTAGGACGGGCAAACGGAGCCCCGTCTCCGGGCTCGTGTACGCGTATGCGGGACGGGCATGCGGCTGCCCCCGCCCGGCTGCCTGCCTGACGCGGACAGCGGGGAAGCTGTGACGGCTCCACCGGCCGCGTCGTCTCCGTAGCGCTTCAGCAGTACTGGTTAGGTCACGGCGGCTGTCGGCCTGACGATTGCCTCACGCGAGGTTAGGCAGTAAACTCGTGGCAGTACTACGGGACCCTAACGGGGGGATGGCAGCCCCGCCGGGACCCTAACGGGGCGGGGGCGGGGATCCGGCGCTCGACTCTGGACAAATCCCGCAGGGCAACGAAATTGTGTGGCAGCCGTAGTTGATCAGCGCTCGCACCGGCCGAGCGTCCAACCTAACGTCCGGCGCAGCATCCCAATCCCAAACGTCTCGTACAGACGGCGGAGACCCTAACAGGAACCCAGACCATGGCAATGCGCAAAGGAAAGCGGGCGGGCGCCAAGCGCGCCAAGCGAGCAAAGACGAAGCGGCGCGCGAGGAACGCGACCGGTACGGCGGGGATCAGCCGAATCGATCAGGCGTCGACCCGCACGCACGGCTTCTTCGTGCGCGTCGGCTACCACCGCACGCGCGACGGCTCGTGGCGGCCCAAGCACCGCGCGTTCTTCGGCGACGCCTCGTACGGCGGCAAGGCCAAGGCGCTCAAGGCTGCACAGAGCTGGCTGAAGAAAGTTTCCAAGTAGCGCGCGTCTCAGCGGCAGGCCCGCTGCGCCCCAGATGCAGCGGGCCTGCGCATAACGTGGCGGCGTGGAGGGGGAGGGGGAGGGGGAGGGGGAGGGCGGCTGGGGAGGAGGAGCCGCTCGCGCCAAACGCCGTGTGCTCGAGAGCGCCCGCGTAACTGCGCGCGGCGCCATGCTATGTCAGCCGATGCCTTGCTCGGACGCTGGCGCTTGCTGCGTGCAGATACCGAGCTCGCGTTCGCAGCCGGCGCGTGTATGGAATTCCTCGCCGGCGGACAGCTGAACTACACCATTCCGTTGGAGCAAGGGACCACGGTCGTGTCGCTCATCTACCGCGTGGAGGGCGACATGTTGCGCACGGACAACCCCTCGGCGCCACACGCGACGGCAACGCGGTTCGAGATCGGGCCGGGGGACGTGCTGATTCTCGACTTCGCCGGCGCTCGCGCCTGGTTCGTCCGGATGCTATAGAAGCGAGCGGCGGCAGCAGCGCGTATGTTGTCGTTGCACGCGGCCCACGCGGCCCACGCGGCCCACGCGGCCCACGCGGCGCAAGAGCGCCTGTGCGCATGGGCGAGCGAGGGAGACCTCAGCATAACGAGTGTCCGCTATGCCGATCTTTCGCAAGGCAATGATGCAGACCGAATGCGACGAGTGCGGACGGCCCTTTGCAATCTCGTCAGGCGGGGTCTGTGACACGTGCCGGCGCATACTCTGCACGACACACTTGCATGGCTCGCTTGCTCGGCGGCTCGCCATCGCCCTCGGGGCATCCATACGCTGTGTGCGCTGCCGGGCTGGCCAGCCGATACCGGCACCACGCGTCAAGTGACCGAGCGGCTGTACTATTGGGACTCCTACCTAACGCGCTTCGCGGCGCGTCTCAGCGCGACGAGTGCCGACGGCCGGCGTGTATATCTCGATCAAACGGCCTTCTACCCTACTTCGGGTGGCCAGCCGTGCGACCACGGTACGTTGGCCGGCACGGCGGTTGTGGACGTTGTCGACGAGGGCGAGCGGGTAGCTCACGTGCTCGAGCGACCGGAGAGGAAGCTGTGAGAGGCGCAAGCGGGGCTGCGGAGCTACATTTCCGCCGAGATGAGCGACTTCCCGCTTCAGCCTAACGACGGTCCAGAGCGTTTCGCGGTGACGCCGTCATTTACAGTCGTACCGGCGGCGGACGTGGAGCCGCATCGCGGGGCGCTGGCGTTTTTTGCGAGCGTCAAACGGCGGGGCGTCTGGACCCTCGCGCGCCGTTTCCGGATCGCGGCGTTCATGGCTGAAGCAAAACTCGATCTGCGTGAGGTCCGCATCGCGGCCGGCCGTAACGACATCGAGGTGTTCGCGTTGTTCTCGTCAGTGGAGATCATCGTGCCGCCCGGAATCCGCGTCGACGCACAGGACAGCGCGCTGATGGGCGAGATGAAATCCGAAGCGAGCGACTTCCCGCAGCCGGGGGCGGAGGCTCCCGCTGTATACGTGCACGGCAACGTGATCGCGAGCGAGGTGTCGATCAAAGTGCGCTATCAGGGAGAGACGGAGAAGGAAGCGAAGAGACGGCTAAAGCAGGGGTCCAGAGGCTGGGGTAGTTAGGCTCCGACAGCAGGGCCTAACGCCAGTGCCGGCCGTCACCCGCCCCTGACCCTTGCTTCTCGCTCTTAGTTCGCCCGCCGCGCCCGCCGGTTCTCGCGCCTGTCCCGTATGTCTTCGCGCCGGTCACGGATGTCTTCGCGCCGGTCACGGATGTCTTCGCGCTTGTCACGGATGTCTTCGCGCCGGTCCCGTATGTCTTCCCGTTTGTCGCGGATATCCTCGAGCCTGTCCTTGAGACCACGATTGTGCCTCGCGTCGCGGATGTCTTCCCGCTTGTCGCGCACATCCTCGAGTCGATCGCGCAGATCCTCACGGCGGTCGCGCACATCCTCGCGCCGATCGCGCACATCCTCTATGCGGTCGCGCACCTTGTGTCTGGTGGCTTGGGCCTCGATCGGCAGGCTCACCCAGGAGATCGTGAGGGCGGTGCCGAGCGAGAGGAACAGAGTCGTAGACATTTGCTCTCTCCGGTTCGTTCTCAGTTGTGGCGCCAGTCACTGGCGCGTTCACTTCATGAGACGGCGCGTGCGTCGCTGCGTTAATCGTGTGGCGGGAGGCAAAGAGTGCCGCTAGTTTCTCACGCCCGGTGGGGGGGACGCTTGACTACAAGTCCCAGGTCAGGAGACGCCGCCGCGGCGGCCGCAGCCGGCGGCCTCCGGTGCTTCCGGTTTACAACGACACCTATGGTCCTCGCGATGACACGCTTCCTGGTTTCTCTCTTACTTGGCTGCGTCATGCTGCTCCCGGCTCGCGCCGCACGGGCGCAAACCGCCGAGCAAGACGTGCTGAAAGTCGTTAGGCAGCTGTTCGATGCGATGCGCCAAGGTGACAGTGCAATGGCGCGCGCCGTGTTTCATCCGGAGGCGATGCTGCTGCGGCCCTTACAGCGCGACGGTCAGGTGACGCTTCGCAAGGACAGCATCGCTGTCTTCCTTCGAGCCGTCGGCACACCGCACGCCGAAGTGTGGGATGAACGCGTGTGGAACGAAAGGGTGTTCGTGGATGGCGCCCTGGCCGTGGCGTGGATGGACTATTCGTTCTTCCTCGGTCCCAAGTTCAGCCACTGCGGTGTGGACGCGTTCATGTTCATGAAGCTGGCAGACGGTTGGAAGATCACCACGCTGGCGGACACCCGACGCACCGAAGGCTGTAAGGATGCTCCTCAATGAGATGCGAGATGCGAGGAGAGCGGGTGGGGCGGTTTACGGAAGAGTAGCGCGGCCGATCGTGTTCGCGTCGGTGCCGAACCAGAGTGAGTTTGTCGGCTTGTGGAAGTAGATGTAGCGCACGGTGCCGCCGCCGCTCGGGATCGTGGTAGAAGGGAGGAACGTGCGAGTCTTCGTGTCGAAGCCGACCAGCTTGTTAGGCCGGACTCCGGACTCGACGTACCATATTCGGTCGCGGTCATCGACGGTCATGCCATAGGGGAGTGCCGCTGTGCCGCTCGGGCTGGGCCATTCGTCGTAGGTCCCCGTGCCGGGGTCGAGGCGGCCGACGAATCCGCGCGAGTAGTCGACCTGCCATACCTTGTCGTCGGAGGTGACAGCGATGCGCCGTCCGCGGGTGCGCTCGTGAGGCGTCGCGTACTCCTTAACCGCCAACGTCGCCGGGTCGACCATGGCGATCTTGTTCGTATTGAACTCGTTGAACCAGGCACGCCCTCTGGAGTCGAGCATGATGCCGTAGGGACGCGAGTTCTCCGTCGGCACCTTCACGAGGTCGACCTTGCCCGTCTTCACCGTTAGGCGCCCGACGAAATTGCTCTGTTGCGCCGTGAACCAGATATCGCCGTTGCGGTCGAAGATAAGTGTATGCGGGTCGCGCGCGGCCGGATCTGGCATGGGAAACTTCGTTATGCTCCCGTCCTTCGGGTCGAGGCGGCCGACGTGCGCGTTCCTGTTCCCCGCGTACCACACGAATCCGTCTCGATCCACGATCAGATTGTGCGGCCCGGTGTTAGGCTCCAGCTCGAAGCGCTTGAAGTCTCCGGTGCGCGGGTCGAGGCG
>JBQTJS010000264.1:0-1805 GCA_052386875.1 Gemmatimonadaceae bacterium | reverse complement strand
GGAGGAATGATGGTCGCCATACTATCGAACCAGCGCGAAGTCATCTTGGACGCCGTGCGACGCATGTACACCGATGTGGCAACGGAGCCTGAGCGAGGATACCACTTCCCCACCGGACGCTGGGCGTGTGAGTTCGTCGGCTATCCGCAAGAGGAGCTGGATGCCATCCCGGCGTCCGCCGTGGAGTCGTTCGCCGGTGTCGGATATCCCTTCGCCGCACAGGTGATCCGGGCGGGTGACGTGGTGCTCGACATCGGCTCAGGATCCGGCACGGACGTCCTCATAGCGAGCCGACTGGTGGGACCGGCCGGCCGCGTGATTGCGCTGGATATGACCGACGCCATGCGCTCGAAGCTGCGCGCGAACGCGGAACTGGCGCGGGCAGGCAACGTCGAGATACTGGAAGGGAATGCCGAAGCGATCCCCCTGCCTAACGCGAGCGTCGACGTCGTCACGTCCAACGGAGTGTTGAATCTGGTTCCTGACAAGGCCGCGGCCGTGCGCGAGATCGCCCGCGTGTTGCGGGCCGGCGGCCGCCTGCAGTTAGCGGATATCGTCGTCGACACGCTTCCATCCGACGCTTGCCGCGCGCAGCCCGAGCTTTGGGCGGAGTGCGTGGTCGGGGCGACACAGGCCGGCATCTATTTGGAGGAGTTCGCCGCAGCCGGTCTGCGCGACCTCGAAGTGCTGCGGCGCCTGGACTATTTCGCGGGAAGCTCCAGCGAATCCACGAGAAAAGTCGCGGCCGGGTTCGGGGCGCACAGCGTAGTGATCACGGCGCAACGTCAGATCTAGAAGTCATCGGGGTGACATATGGCTGTAACAACCGTTCCAAGCAGCTACGACTCGGCCAAGGCCGAAGCCTTTGCAGGACGTCTCCTAACGACGCTTAACGACGGTGCGCTCTGTCTGATGATCTCGATCGGACACCGCACCGGCCTGTTCGACGTCATGCACAACTCGGCGCCGGCGACCTCTCAAGAGATTGCCGCCCGGGCCGGCTTACACGAGCGTTACGTGAGAGAATGGTTAGGCGCGATGGTGACAGGCCGCGTTATCGACGTCGACGCGCTGACCGGCAGTTATACGCTCCCCGCGGAGCATGCAGCTTTCGTCACCCGAGCGGCCGGCGCCGACAACATGGCCGTCTTCGCGCAGTACATCGCCGTGCTCGGAGTAGTCGAAGATGCGATAGTCGAATGCTTCAGAAAAGGTGGCGGCGTCCCTTACGAACAGTTCCCGCGTTTCCATGAAGTCATGGCCGAGGATAGCGGCCAGTCGGTCATGTCATCGCTCGAGTCGCACATCCTCGCGCTCGTGCCGGGACTCACCCAGCGGCTCACCTCAGGAATCCGAGTACTGGACGCGGGCTGCGGCCGCGGACGCGTGATCAATCGGCTCGCCGAGCTGTACCCCAAGAGCAGCTTCGTAGGACTGGATCTCTCGGACGACGCGATCCGGTTCGCGCGCGCTGACAGCGCGGCGAAAGGACTCAGCAACACCGAGTTTGTCGCGGTCGATCTAAGTGACTTCGACCAGACGGCTGAACCTAACGCTTTTGACCTCATCACGACTTTCGACTCGATACATGATCAGGCGCGTCCGCTCAATGTGCTCACGGGCATCCACCGCGCTCTACGGCCCGACGGCGTTTACTTGATGCAGGACGTCAACGGCACGAGCCACGTCGAGAAGGATATCGACCATCCAATCGGCACCTTCCTCTACACAGTTTCGTGCATGCACTGCATGACCGTATCACTCGCCCAGGGGGGTGAAGGACTTGGCGCGATGTGGGGCGAAGA
>JBQTJS010000263.1:0-2783 GCA_052386875.1 Gemmatimonadaceae bacterium | reverse complement strand
CCCTCCTGCACCTGCGAATTGAGCGTAATGAACCAGTTGTAGAGCTTGACCGGATAGTGCAGCGTGATCTGGTCGCTGTGCGAATACACTTCGGCAATCTCGCGGCGGACTCCTTCCAGTTTGTTGCGCACGTCTGTGGCGGCGCCCTTGATGCGCTTGGCGGGCCCTTCACCCGCCCCCGCCCCCGCCACTGCCCCCGCCTCCGGGCCGGTCGCCGCCCCCGTCCCCGTCCCCCTGGACTGCTGCACGCGCTTGTCGAGTTGCTCCTGCAGGTCCTCGATGCGGCCGACGGACTCGGCGATCTCACTGATGCGCTCGACGACGCGCATTGCCAGCGTGTGCTGCGCAGCGTAGTCGGCCTGTGTGATCTTGAGCCGCGGGTCGGGTATGACGCTGAGAGGCTGAGTGAGAGTATCGCGTCCCGTTATGAGCCTAACGCGATATTCGCCCGGCGGCGCCACGGCGCCCCGCGTATGTCCCTCGTCGATCACCATGTTCTTGATGCGGGTCGCCGGCGGATAACGCAGGTTCCAGACGAAGCGATTTGCCCCGGCGCGCGCGTGGAGCAACGAATCGGCGGGATAATATGCGCTGCTGTCGCGGGCGGCCTCGCTCGCTGCGGAGTCGCTGGGGGAAAGCGGCGGATTGGTCGAATCTGTTGCTGGTTTGTCCGGCGTGCTGAAGGAGCGCACGAGGCCGCCGCGCGCGTCGAGGATCTCGAGCTTGACGGCTCCGGACGGCTTCTCGCGAAAGTAGTAGTCGATTACGGCGCAACAGGGAGGGTTCTCGCCGGCGCGATCAGTCGCGAAGCCGCCGGCACCGAACCGGACAGCTTTGTTAGGCTTGAACAGGTAGGCCGATCCGGCGGTGACTGTATCCGCCCAGGCGCGCAGGACGTTGATGTCGTCCAGCATCCAGAAAGAGCGCCCGTGGGTGGCAGCCACGAGGTCGTTGTCCTTTACGGCGAGATCGCGCACGCTCACGCGCGGCAGGTTGAGCTGCAGCGGGCGCCAGCGGCCGCCGTCGTCGAAGGAGACGTACACGCCGGTCTCGGTTCCGGCGAACAGCAAGCCGCGCCTAACGAGGTCCTCGCGCAGCGAGCGCGTGTAGGCGCCGGCCGGTATGCCGCTCACGATGAGCTTCCACGACTTCCCGTAATCGGCGGTCTTCCAGAGGTAGGGCCTGAAGTCATCCTGCTGGTAGCGATTGGCGGCTATATACGCGACGGCGGGATCGTGGCGGCCCGCGTCGATGTGACTTACACGCGTGAACTTGCCGAAATTCGGCGGCGTAACCTCCTGCCACACCTGCCCGCCATCCTGCGAGACGTGGACGCGCCCGTCGTCGGAACCGGCCCACAGGACGCCCTTGCGCAGCGGCGACTCGGCGAATGCGTAGATCGTGGCGTACCACTCCGCGCCCGTCATTTCGCCGTTGAGCCCTCCGGTTCTGCCTAACGTGGCCGGATCGTTCACGGTCAGGTCCGGGGAGATCCGTTCCCAGCTCTGGCCCTCGTCACGCGAGCGCCATACGTACTGTGATGTCACGTATAACGTGCTCGGATCGTGCGGCGAGATGAGCACCGGAAACGTCCACTGAAAGCGCTGCGGCACATCGGCAGCGCCGTAGCCGTCGTAGTTGCGCAACCAGACCGAGATGTCCTTGCTGTTACCGGTGCGCTTGTCGTAGCGATTCAGCGCTCCCATGTAACAGCCGCCGTACGTCACGTTAGGATCGCGCGGATCGATCGCGATGTGCGCGTTCTCGCAACCGGCCACGGGCCACCAGTCGCTCTCCTGGATCGCGCCGTTGTCGGATCGGCTCGCTATGGAGACAGTCGAATTGTCCTGTTGCGCGCCGTATATGCGATACGGCCACTGATTGTCCGTGATTACGTGATAGAACTGAGCGGTAGGCTGATTGTAGATGCTGGACCAAGTTGTCCCGCCGTCCAGGCTCACGGTGCCGCCGCCGTCGTTGCCGCTGATCATACGCTTGCCGTCTCGCGGATCGATCCACAGAGCATGAGTGTCACCGTGCGGCAGATTCACGCGAGTGAACGTCTTGCCGGCATCGATCGACTTCCACATGCGGATGTTCAGGACGTAGAGCGTATTCTCGTCGGTGGGATCGGCCGTGACTTTGGAGTAATACCACATGCGCACGTTGAACTTCTGCTCGCCATTCACGTGCTGCCATGTTTCACCGCCGTCGTCGGAACGGAAGATGCCGCCTAACGTGTCTTTGGCTTCCACGCTGGCGTAGATCCGCCGCGGATTCGTCCTGGAGATGTCCAGGCCGATGCGGCCCAACGGCACCTTGGGCAGACCCGCGCTGCGCGGGATCTCCTTCCAGGTGTCGCCGCCGTCCGTGCTCTTCCAGATGCCGCTCTTGCCTCCGCCGGCGAGCATGCTCCAGGGGGTACGCTGAAACTTCCACAGCGCCGCGAAGAGGATGCGCGGATTCGTGGGGTCCATTGCGAGATCGATGGCGCCGGTGCTGTCGTCGAGAAAGAGCACCTTCTTCCAAGACTTGCCGCCGTCGGTTGTTCGAAAAACGCCGCGCTCCGCGTTAGGTCCGAATGCGTGGCCCATGGCGGCGACGAACACACGGTCTGCGGTGCGCGGATCGACCTCGATGTCGGCGATCTGATGGGTATCCGACAGTCCCACCGCCTGCCACGTGCCGCCGCCGTCGGTCGAGCGGTACACGCCGGTCCCGTACGTGAGATCTTCGCGCAGATCCTTCTCCCCCGTCCCCACGTAAATCACGTTATGATCCGA
>JBQTJS010000262.1:0-4680 GCA_052386875.1 Gemmatimonadaceae bacterium | reverse complement strand
GGTGACGGCAGTGACCGTAAAGATCTCACCGACACCGCCGTGCGTGATGAAGCGCTTGGAGCCGTTGAGCACGTAGCAGCCGGAGCGCCTAACGGCGGTCGTCCTCGTGCCTCCCGCGTCGCTCCCTGCCCCCTCCTCGGTGAGGCCGAAACCGCCCAGCACGCGACCGCTTGCCAGGAGCGGCACATAGCGGCGCTTCTGTTCCTCGGTACCGAAACGATAAATCGGCAGCGTGCCCAGCGTCGTGTGCGCCGACACTGTGAGTCCGTGCGACGCGTCGACCTTGGCCAGCTCCTGGATCACAATCATATAACTCAACAGGTCGAGCCCGGCACCTCCGTACTCCTCCGGCCAGGGGACGCCCAGGAGGCCAAGCCCTCCCATCTTCTTGACTGTCTCCCAGGGGAACTCGGCGGATGCGTCGTACCGGGCGGCAATGGGAGCCACTTCGTCGCGCGCGAAGCTGCGCACCATCTCGCGTACGGCGAGGTGCTGGTCAGTGAAATAGAGGCTGTCGTCCATGTATTGAATGCAAGACTTCCACGGCGCGCGGTGCGCGTCCAGTGGCGCGGGTCACACTGTGATAGCCGCCGGAGGTGACGCGAGGGTCGGCAGCTCGGGGTGATCCGCGCGTGACAAATATCGCCACCCAATGGCACGGTGGGCAACGGCAGTCGCGGGCACGTTGCAGCGCGGCCGTGAGAGCGCCGGGTGGTATTGCGGGCGGGCCGGCGAGACTCCGGGGAGCCTCGTTAGGCACGGGCTTACGCGTCGGGCGTCGGTTTCGCTCGCACAAAACGCAGTGCCCAAGCGATGGCGACAAGCGCGATCGCGGCGTAGCGATAGCGCGCATCATCCAGCCGAACGCCTATTCCGAAGACCACGACCGCGACGCCGGTCAGAGCGAGCTTTGCTTTTGTGATCGTCGTCATCGGAGTGGCAGGATGCGAGCCGGCGGGTACGTCAACGATCGGGTATTTGGAGTTTCGCAGCCTCGTCATCGGAGACGTCCAGTACGAGGCGCAGCATGGCTGTGGAGTATACTTTCCCTTGCGCGTCGGTCTTGAGCGAGAGCGTCCCGCCGCCGTCGAGAGCACCGCGCAGCAGGAAGTTGAGAGCGTGCAGGTTGGGCAGCTCAAAGCGTTCCACAGCCCCCTCGATCATCCCCTCGAAATGCTGCGCCACGCGTTTGGCTGTCAGCTCGCGCGCAAGCAGCGGATACCACTCGGTGCGCAGCGCGATGACGCCGACGTTGGCCGTATCACCCTTGTCGCCGGAGCGCGCGTGGGCGAGGCGCAGGAGCGGCACTTTCATGTGACGATCTGCACTGTGGGCGTCACGAGCGACCTGTCGATCAGTGCGGGCCAGTAGGCGACTATCTCCTCCGTCTTGGGGCGCCCTCCGGCGAAGCCGGTCACCGAGGGCGGTCCGTTGAGCACAAGCGGCGCCAGCTCGCGCGTGAAGCGATCCACCGAAGGCTGATGCTGCGACCTAACGCCGATGCGCAGCTGCACCTCGGGATGATCGGCGTGCGTCGACACGAGCGGGCCGTGACAGGCCGAAGCTCCTACGAATTCCGTCACCACAGCATCCAGCGTTAGGCGGAGCCCATCGATCCTCTCGCGCAGCACCCTGTCTGCCAGACGCGCCTTGGCCAGAGCATCCGGCCAGGAGTATACGAGCGTACCGACAGCTTTATATCCCGCGCGATAAGCAACGGACACCTTGAGCTTGTCGGTTGGGGGACGGCCTTCGATGCCGCTCACACGGACACGGTCAGGCCCTTCCTGCTCCAGGCGTATGCTCGTGAAATCGGCGATGACATCGGGCGTGATGTACGAGCGCGGATCGCCCATCTCATAAACGAGCTGCTCAGTGACTGATTGCACGGAGATGCGGCCGCCTGTCCCGGGATGCTTCAGGACAGCGAAACTGCCGTCGGGCTCGGCTTCGACTATTGGGTAGCCGATACTGGCGAGGTCGGGGATGGATTGCCACTCATAGAGACAGTTTCCGCCGGAGCACTGCGCGCCGCACTCGATGATGTGGCCGGCCACGATGCCGGCCGCCAGGCGATGCCAGTCGCCGTGGCGCCAGCCGAACTCGTGGCGCAAGGGGGCCATAGTCAGGGCCGTATCGGTGCTGCGTCCCGTTATGACGATCTGCGCCCCCTGGCCTAACGCTTCAACGATCGGAGCCGAGCCGAGGTAGGCGTTGGCCGAGACCACCCGCTCACGGACGGCGGTGAGAGGCTCTGCGGTATCCATGTTGGCGAGCGTGTGACCCGCCGCGATCAGGTCGTCGAGCCTGCCTAACAAGTCATCGCCTGTAACAACGCCGAGCCTGAGTTTGCCGCGCACACCGCGCTCATCGGCGAGGCGCAGGAGGGCGCGTGCACAGGCTGTCGGATTGACCCCGCCGGCGTTGGCGATCACTCGCACGCCGCGCTCGGTCACGGCGGGGAGCACGGAGTCCACCGCTCCCAAGAAGTCACGCGCGTACCCAAGCTCGGGGTCACGCTCCTTCTGCTTCTGCAGGATGGACATCGTGACTTCGGCGAGATAGTCGAGCATGAGGTAGTCGACCGGCCCACCCTCGACCTGACGGCGCGGTGCCTCGAGCCAATCGCCCCAAAAGCCTTGCCCGGCGGCTACCCTAACGCGGGACTTCAGCGCACTGTCTCCGGTTGCGGCGGCAGCACGAACGCGCCGATGTGCGGACCCGGATTGTGCAGCGCTGTGCGCAACGCCATCGCCAGCACCTCGCGAGTCTCCTCGGGATATATGATGGCGTCGACGAAACCACGCGCTGCCGCGAAGCGTGCATCGAGCTGGTGTTCGTAATCCTGGCGCATCTCTTCGACGGCCTGCAACACTCCCCCTGATGGCTCGGTGCCGGCCTTCTTGGCGGCATCGAGTGCCGGACCGTGTACGGCTTGAATGGCGGAATCGCCCTCCATGACACCCATGCGCCCGGTCGGCCAGCTGAAGATGAAATCGGGATCGAAGCCCTGCCCCGCCATGGCGTAATAGCCGGCGCCGGAAGCGTGATTCACGGTTAGGACGATTTTAGGAACGCGGGCACACGCCATCGCCTCGACGAACTGCGCGCCGGCGCGGATGATCCCGGAATGTTCGGCTTCGGGCCCCACCATGAAGCCGGAGACGTCCTGCACGAAGAGGATCGGCAGGCCCTGCCGCTCGCAGCGCTCGATGTAGTAGGCGACTTTCTCCGCGCTTTCGGTGTAGATGATCCCGCCGAAGCGCGGTTTCTCGCCGCGCTTGGCTTTGATGAGTCCGCGCTGGTTGGCGATGATGCCTAACGGGATGCCCTCAATGCAGGCGTCGCCGCAAATGATCTCGCGCGCCAGCTCGGGCTGGAACTCGTCCAAGCGGCCGCCGTCCAGAATTGTCCGCAGCACGTCGTGCATGTCGTAGGACATGCGGTGATCGCTCGGCAGAATGTCGTAGAGCGACTCCGGCTCGGATGCCGGCTGTTCCACGTGTGCCGGCGACTCGCGCTGCGCGCCGGGTAGGCGTGCGACGAGATCGCGGATCTTGGCGACGCAGGCGTGCTCGTCGGGGACCTCGTAGTGCGCGACTCCGCTGACGCGAGTGTGGGCCGAGGCGCCGCCTAACGATTCTGCGTCGACAGTCTGCCCGGTGGCTCCCTTTACGAGATTGGGTCCGCCGAGGCCCATGAAGGACGTGCCGGCGACCATCAGTATGACGTCCGATAGAGCGGGGAGGTACGCGCCGCCGGCGACGCATTGCCCCATCACGGCGGCGATCTGCGGGATGCGCAGGTAGCGCCGCATGATGGAGTTGTAGTAGAAGATGCGTGCCGCGCCGTACTGTCCGGGAAAGACTCCCCCCTGATAGGGGAGGTTCACGCCGGCCGAATCGACGAGATAGATGATCGGCACGCGGCAGCGCATGGCCATCTCTTGCGCGCGTAACATCTTCTTGATCGTTTCGGGCCACCAGGAGCCCGCCTTCACTGTCGCGTCGTTGGCGACGATTACGACTTCGCGCCGCTGCACGAGGCCGATGCCCGTGACCACGCCGGCCGCCGGGGCGTGTCCCTCGTATTCGTCGTATGCGACGAGGAGGCCGATCTCGAGGAAGCGTGCGCCGGGGTCGCACAGCCGCGCAATGCGTTCGCGCGCCGTGAGCTTTCCGCGGCTGTGCTCGCGAGCGATTTTGTCCTTGCCACCGCCTAAGCGGAGTTGTGTCTCGAGAGAGCGGACGTCGTCGCTCAGCGCACGCAGGCGCGAGGTCACTTCGTCTGGCGCTCGCGCGCCTCGAACCACTGCTTGATGAAGGCGATGAGATCCGTAGTGGACGTTCCCGGCCCGAAGAGCTGGCCGATCCCCTGAGCGCGCAGCGCTTCCATGTCCTCGCGCGGAATGATTCCACCGCCCGTGAGGAGGATGTCATCTCTCCCTGCTTCGTCCAGGAGCTTCTTGACGCGCGGGAAGAGTGTCATGTGCGCGCCGCTCAAGATGGAAAGGCCGACAACGTCAACGTCTTCCTGGACGGCGGCCGTGGCGATCATCTCGGGAGTTTGATGCAGGCCCGTGTAAATGACCTCCATGCCGGCGTCGCGTAAGGCAGCGGCTACTACCTTGGCGCCGCGGTCATGGCCGTCGAGGCCCGGTTTGGCTACGAGAACGCGGAT
>JBQTJS010000261.1:0-3790 GCA_052386875.1 Gemmatimonadaceae bacterium | reverse complement strand
TCTTATCGGTGATGCGCGCGCCTCGCCGTACGTTTAGAGCCCAGCGTTACCGCCGATAGATGTGCGGCATCGCGGGTATGGTGGGCGTCCCGTCCGCGCTTGGATCGGTAGCGGTCAGGAGCATGGTTCAGGCTCTCGCGCGGCGTGGTCCCGATGGGGACGGCCTGCATTGCTGGAGCGCCGCGACGTTAGGCCACCGCCGCCTCGCGATCTTCGATTTGAGCAGCGCGGGCCGCCAGCCAATGATCGACGCCGACGCTCAGGTCGGCATCTCCTTCAACGGCGCCATCTACAACTTCTGGGCGCTGCGGCGCGAGCTTGAGGCACTGGGGATCTCGTTCACCAGTCGCACCGACACGGAGGTCTTGCTCAAGGGCTACCGCGTGTGGGGGATCGACGATCTCGTTAGGCGATGTCACGGGATGTTTGCCTTCGCGCTCTGGGACGAGCAGCGCTCGGCGTGCTACCTGGTGCGCGACCGGCTCGGCGTGAAGCCCCTCACCTATGCTGTGCGTGACGGTGCGTTGGCTTTTGCCAGCACAGCGCGAGCGCTGCGCGCAGCCGGGCTGGCGCGTGATCTCGATGCCCAAGCTATCGGCGAGTTCCTCGAATACGGATTCGTCAGCGAGCAGCGGTCGATCTTCGCCGCTGTGCGGAAAGTCCCTCCGGCGACGATCCTCGAGTGGCACTCCGGCGGCATCTCGCTGCGCGAGTACTGGAAGGCGCCCACTCCGTCCGAGAAGGAAGAAGGGATCGCATTCGAGGCCGCGGTTGCGGATACTGAGCGACTCCTGCTGGCTGCTACCGAGCGGCGTCTGCACGCCGACGTACCTGTGGGAGCGCTGCTGTCCGGGGGCGTGGACTCGGCGCTCGTGTGTTGGGCGATCCGAGCATCAGGCGGCGAGGTCGCCGCATTCACTGTCGGCGTCCCGGGTTCGCCAGCGGACGAGTCGCGGCTGGCCGCGCGCTGCGCGGCGCGCCTGGGGATCCGGCACCGCGTGCTCGCGCTGAGCGACGAGGAGCCGGCCGACTTGGACGAGCTTGTAAGCGCCTACGCGGAACCGTTCGCCGTTCCGTCCGCGTTAGGCATGCTCCGCGTATCGCGTGCCGTCGCGCAAGCTGAGGTGAAGGTCCTCCTGACCGGCGACGGCGGTGACGACGTCTTCCTCGGTTATCCGCGGCACCTCATGCTGGCGCGCGGGGAGCGCGCCGCGGCGGTGCTGCCGCCGGCGGCGACAGCGGCGTGGCGCGCTGTCCGCCAGTTGGTCCCCGACGTGGGTCCGCTGCGGCGCGGCAAGCATCTCATCGATTACGTCGCCGGTGGGCTGGGGGCGTTCGTCAGCGCGAACGACGGCCTCCCGGAGATGCGCTCTCTCGGGCTGCTCGGACCCAAGCTGGCGGAGGTCACGGTGCCGGCGCGGCGCATGGCTTGGTCGGTCGCGGGCGCGCGGCGTGTGCTGCGCGACTATCTCGCGTATGACGTGCGCATGCAGTTCGTCGGCGAATACCTAACGAAGGTCGACGGCGCCACGATGCATTACGCGCTCGAGGCGCGATCTCCGTTCTTCGATCACCCGCTTTGGGAGTACGCGGCGCAGCTCCCCGTGGCGACGCGCCTGCAAGGGGGACGCCTCAAAGCGATCTTGCGCGAGATCGCGCGGCGGCGCATCGGAGATTTCGTCGCCAACGAGCCCAAACGCGGCTTCACGATCCCTGTGGAAGCGTGGGTGCTGGGCCGCTGGCGTGACAGCGTGGTGCGCGCCTTCCAGAGTTCTGCGTTGCATGACGAGGGCTGGATCGACGCCGACGCCGTGCGCCGCTTGACCGCGACCGCCCGTGACGCGCGCGCGGGGCGTATGTTGTGGCACCTGCTCGTGCTGGAGCGCTGGCTCAGAAGTGAGCGCGCCTAACGCGCCACTCCACGGATTCGCACCTGCAACGCGGTGAAGTCGACGCCCATCCCGGCAAACGGGCTCGTCCCGCGCAACGACCAGTTCCCCTCAGGCCAGGTGGGGTTTAGGAACCCTACATCCGTTACAGTAGCGACAAGCCGGCTCCCGCCCGGCGCGGTTGCCGCGGTTGTTCCCACGAAGCCGTTGCTCTGCACTACAAACGGACGCGCCAGGCTGCTCGTTGTCGCCGCGTTCCCCTGCCCCTGGCTCGAAAACCAATCGTACTGAGAAGCTCCGCCGATATTGTTGCGGAACGTAAACCGCTGCTTGACGTGCGCACCGTCCCCCGAAAACGTGAGATAGGAATACGGCGCGAATCCCGTGTTGTGCTCGATCCATAGGTCGTGCACATCAGACTGTAACAAGAAGACGCGCGCTATGGATCCGGCGGCCCCGAGCCCCGGCGCACCGACGCCTGTAAACAGATTGTGGCGGATCGCTACACGCCGCGTCGGCTGCGCACCCTGGTCGCATCCGTAGGGGCCACCGGGCGAGGCAAGCCCGCAGCGCGCGAAAACGTTGAACACTGCCGCGACGTTATGGATGTGGTTGTACCTAACGTTGACATCCTGCACGACGCACCAGCTGCAGTGGCCGTCCTGGTTCACCGACCCCAGGACGATCGCGGACCCGGCCTGCGCATCGACCCAGTGGTTCTCCAGCACATTCCCTTCGAGCAGCACGCGCTGCGCGTTCTTCAGCTCGAAAAGAGCCTTGACCGTCCAAGCACCTCGCCAGCTCATCGGCCGGTAGATGTGATTGCGGCGTACCACGATGTCGCTTGGAATGAGTTGGGAGATTTGCGGGTCACCGCCGCCGAAGATGATCACCTCACCCGCTCCTTCCAGCCGGTTGTTCTCGATAAGGTACGGCCCCGGACCGTTCCATCCGGCGATCGCCTGGCTGTCGAAGCCCCGGCCGTGGCACTCGAGCAGCTCGGAATCGACGATCGCGGTCGCCGCAGAGTTGAGCGCAACGCAACGTTTCGTGTTTGTTGTCGGCTCGCCGTGCACGTACACGCGATCGAGGATGATGTCAGTGGGGATCTCGTTCGTCCGGTTCTGCTCGTCGGAGCCGTCGCCTAACAAGACGATCCCTTGTTGAATCTGCGGCGCCTGGCCGACGCCCGGCACGACCCCCATCTCGATCCCTACCACGCGCCAGCCGCTTGCCCCCGGCGCTGTTCGCAGTGCCTCCCGCAGGTTGGGCGTGAGCAACTTCGCCATGTAGCGCGCGTGCTGGTCGGCGTCGATGCGCGTGCCACGCGGCGGTAGCGCTGATAGCGCCGCGGTGCGCATCAGCACCCATCCGTTCGCCGGCGACCCGGACTTGGCGGGGAGCACGAAGTTCCCTTTGAACGTTGCGCCAGCCTCGAGCACAATCTCGTCGCCGCGCTGCGCCGAATTGATTGCCTGCTGCAGGTTATCGCCTGCGCGCACGACTATGCTGCGCGCGGTCGGCGCACGCCATGAGATGTCAACCGAGTCACGCGGCAACTGCGCCGGAGCCGAAACTGTCGATTGTGCGCTGTCTACCGGCGGCGCTGTCGTCGTGTCGGGGGGCGGAAGCTCGGTGGTCCGGACAACGGAAACCGGTGCGCTCCCTCTGACCGAGTCGACTGTGGCGATGATTTCAGTGAGGCCCGGCCTAACGGCAGTGACGTGTCCCTGTGAAGTCGGCCACGCAACCTCGGAGTTGGCCGTATTCCACATCACGAAGCGATCCGTGACTAACGCTCCCGCGCCGTTGCGTACCTCGACGCGTGCGCTGGTGGTATCACCGATACCGAGCGTGTTTGCACCGAGTAACACGACAACGGACGCAATCGCCGACCCACG
>JBQTJS010000260.1:0-1718 GCA_052386875.1 Gemmatimonadaceae bacterium | reverse complement strand
GCCGGGGGCCTGGGGATTGTGCTGACGACTTCTTGTGCGTGCCAGGGTGGCTGGTACGTTAGGAGAGTGGCCTCTCGCCGCCTCTTCCTCGGTTGGCTGACAGCGCTTGTCGCGTTGCCGCGCCTGCTCGGCGCGGGCATCCGGCGATCGAGCGGCGGGGCGAGCATGCAAGCAGGCATGCCGCCCCGCGAGCTGGTGCGCGCGTTAGGCGCCGCCGTGCTCCCCGGTGAACTGGGAGAAGCCCGGATCGAAGTCGCCGGCGACGCTTTCTCGCGCTGGATGGCCGGCTATCGCGCGGGTGCGGAGCTGCTCCACCCATATGGATCGCCACGCATCTCGTACAGCGGTCCGTCGCCGGTGCCGCAGTGGTCGGCGCAGCTCACGGCACTCGATCGGGCCGCGCGCGGGCGCCACAGGCGCGGCTTTGCAGCTATCAGCGCGAGCGACCGGCAAGCGCTCGTGCGGCAGGCGTTGGCCGAACCACGGATTGCGGCCGCGATTTCGGGAGAGCGATTGCCGAGTGTGGCCGCGGCGCCGCACGTGGCGCTGGCGCTGCTCGCGCATTTCTACGGCTCCAGGGAGGCGACGGATCTGTGTTACGGTGCGCAGATCGGCCGGAGCACATGTCGGCCGCTTGTTCATAGTGCGCGCAAGCCGCTGCCGCTGGCTGCCGCTGCGACATCGCCGACGGAGCCCTAACGATGACGCGCACAATCGAGACTGATGTCTGCATCGTCGGCTCGGGGATCAGCGCCGCCATGGTCGCCTGGAAGCTGACCGCCGAGCGGAATGCGGATGTCGTGGTAGTCGAGGCCGGCGACGAGGCGCCTAACGTGAGCGATTGGCATGCCCTGCGCGAACGCTACCTGCGTTATGGCGAGAGTCCCTGGCCGCGCGATCACCTGGACGGGCTGGAGGTGCCGGGCATTCAGTCGCGTTCGATGCAAGTCGGCGGGCTCGCTATGCACTGGGGAGGTGTAACGCCGCGCTTCTCTCCGGAAGATTTTCGCGTGCGCACGTTGTACGGCGTTGGGAGCGACTGGGCGCTTACGTACGAGCAATTGGATCCGTTCTACCAGGAAGCAGAAGAGCGCATGGGTGTCGCGGGAGAACAGGGGCCTGCCGCTCTGGACCCGCGTGCCCGGCCCTTTCCGCTTCCTGCGCTGCCGTTGAGCTACAATCTGACGCTGCTGCGGGAGTGGGCGGCGGCAGCCGGGATTGCGATGTGGAGTCAGCCGTCGGCCAAGCTGTCGGTGGCACGTGAAGGGCGCGCTGCGTGCTGTCGCAACGACACGTGCTTCCCGATCTGTCCGGTGGGCGCCAAGTACACGCCGGACCACACCTGGAGGGCCTTGCGGGCGAGCGGCCGCGTGCGGCTGCTGTCGCGGACGCTCGTTAGGCGTCTCGTTGTGGACGATCGCTACCGTGTGATTGTGGCTGCGCAGGCGCTTTCCCGTGAGCGGCCGGCGGAGCCGCTGGAGGTGCGCGCTCGCACGTTCGTGGTGGCCTGCGGTTATGCCTGGAGTCCCTACCTGCTGCTTATCTCCACGAGCAGGCGCTTCCCTGACGGGGTCGCCAACTCATCGGGGTTGGTGGGGAAGTATCTCTGCGGGCACCGCAGCGTGCAGGCGTTCATCGAGCTGCCGCTGGAGCTGTATCCCGGGATCAACGAGCAGCACTCACTGGTGACGAAGGCATTCATGCGACCCGGGCGCTCG
>JBQTJS010000259.1:0-5035 GCA_052386875.1 Gemmatimonadaceae bacterium | reverse complement strand
CTTCGGGGACCTTGGCGTAGAAGCGCCGGTCCTGCTTCAGACGCTCGTGAAACTCGGCTTTGGTCCCGTGGAAGCCTAACGAGCCACGGATAGCGGCCATCTCCCGGTTGATGCGCGCGACTTCCTGCATCCCCGTCCGATGAACTTCTTCGGGCGTCACGTTCAACGTCGTATGCAGACGAACCAAATAGCGGTAGTACTCCTTGCCTCGCGGATACTGCCACTGGCCGACGCGTTCCGGTGCAGTGCGTGCATAGTCGCCGGCGAGATACTCGAGGAGCCGGGCGAATGCCGGACGCACGCTGTCGCCGAGCAACGACTCAAGAGCGCTGTTGAATTGAACACGATCGGCGACTGCCAGTGCCGCCAAGCGATCATCAGCAACACGGAACGGACTCTCCTGCGGCGCTACGTGGTACGAGCTAAAGACGGCGCGCACGAGAAGGAGTTCATCTTTGGGTACTATGAATCCGCGCCGCCACCGTGCGGCGAGGCCGGCACGGATGCTGTCGAGCCACGCCGGTAACTCGCCCACAAGCTGTAAGTAGCGCGCCGCGTCGCGCGCCTCCGCAAAGCGAAACGCGCCGAGCACGCGTTGCACGTGTTGCACCGGGGTGGAGTAGGGGGTGATGTCGCTGAAACGATGCCAGAAGTACTGCGTCCCTTCGATCGTAGCATCTAGCTCCCACCGCAATGCCGCGGCGCTCAAGCGCTCTTCCGTTGTGAGCCGGTGCTCGTCGAGCCGGCCCAGTCGCGCCTTGAGTGCGCGAGCAAGTGCGGCATCACGCTGGACTGCGCGCAGCGACAGGTCCGGCAGATGCTCGATCGGCAGCCCGTAACGTTGGCGTGCGAGAACGCTGCGCTCGACCTTGTAGGTCTGCGCCTCGCTGAGGAGCAGTGCCAGGGCACGGGCTTCCGGGTTGGAGTCCGCGGTTGCCTGCAACCAGCAGAGGAGCAGGATTCGCATTGCCTGCACTCGTTAGGTACGCCGCCGGACGGGCCGCGTAGCCGGTTTTATATGCTTGAGTCTCTCATAGGCGAATAGCGGCACTACTTCCCCCTCACCCAGCACGAGCCTTGCGGCCACCTCGCCGATCGCCGGCCCCATCTTGAAGCCGTGGCCCGATCCACCGCCGAGCAGGAGAAGATTGCGCGCCTCGGGATGCCAGTCCATCAGGTAGTGACCGTCAGGCGTCGACTCGTACTGACAGACTTCGGCGTGCACCAGCGGAGAGCGCGCCAGCGCGGGAAAGCGCCGGCGGAGTAATGCACGAGCTATCACAACGCTTTGCGGCCCTAAAGTGCGCTCGAACGACGTTGGGTCGACTTCGGCGCCTGACGTGTCGTCGGCGATCTTGAAGCCGCGTCGCTCGTTCCCGGGAATGCCGTAGATCAGGCGCTCTCCGAAGTTTACCCATGCGGGCATCGGTCCCACGTCAAACCTCCGGTCGCCGGCCGGCGTGCCGAAGTACAACACGTACTGTCTCGTGGCGCGGATGCGCCAGCCGAGGATGTAGGGGACGAGGGCGCCGAGCCATGGGCCGCAAGCAAAGACGAACACGTCGGCCTCGCGCCGGGCAGCGTCGCTCAGCACGACGTGCGACAGGCGCTGGTTCGCCATCGCTCCGGGCCTGGCGTGAGCCGTGACGTACTCCACGCCCGCTCGCTCACACGCCGCGCGAACGAGGTCGCATGCTTCCCGAGCCAGCAGGTAGCCGGCCTCGCTCTCCCACCAGACCCGCTGGAGTCCTGCAGCACGGATCTGTGGAAAGCGCTTAGCGACGTCGCCTAACGAGAGCTCCTCCGCCGTCAGATTCAGCGCGCGCATGAGGTCCGCGGATCGGCGCACAAACGCATCATCTTCATTCTCGAACATCCACAACACGCCGCTACGCCGAAGCAGGGGACGCTGCCACGCAGCTTCATGCTCCCGCCACAGATCCAGCGCACGACGCGCCATCTCGATGTATTCGCGCTGACCGTTGTAGGCGGCACGAATCACGCGCGTCTCTCCTCCCGAACTGGAGCGCACATTGCCCGCGCCCCAGGGATCGATGAGCGTGACGCTCGCGCCGTGCTGTGCGAGATTGAGCGCCGTCCATCCACCGAAGGCGCCGGCTCCGACCACAGCGACGCGCGGCGCGCTGCGATGCGGCACGCGTTTCGTCCCCGGTACAACGGCTGCTACGGTTCCGCGACCGAGCACGAGCGGCACCAGCGCGGCCGCGCCGCGGCGGAGCAACTCGCGCCGCGTTGTCATCGGCGCAGCGCTGCGTCTGCCGGCGACGATGTGGCGGTCTTGCTCGCCAGGCGCTCCTTCTCCCGCTGCACGTACCACTCCACTTCGCGCAGCAACGCTTGGGCGTCGTAAACCACGCCGTCCTTGATAGTCCACGTCACGCCGCCGTGCTTCCACTGATCGCCGCGCGGTACGAGACCATACACACCGTATCCGCGGCCGTACATGACTTTGAAGTTGTCGATCGGGTTGCCGTTGATGACGAGCAGATCGGCGGCGCATCCGACACGGATCCCGCAGTGCTGCTCCCAGCCTAACGTTTGATAGGCGTTTGTCGTCGCTACTTTGATCACATCTATTGGATGAATACCGGCTTCCTGCATAAGCTCGAGTTCGCGGATCATTCCGATCCCGCCGATGCCCCCTTCATCGCTCCCTGCGGTGAGGATGCCGCCGCGCTGATGAAACTCGCGCACCCACTTCATCCAGATCAGGAAGTTCCGCTTCCAGTTGATCTCGTCGGACGTCTTCCATTCGCGCTTGAATGCGCCGTGCACTGTGGAATCGGGGCCCGCGGCCGCCTCGCTCGGGTGCATGAGCGTCTCCTTCACAGGCAGCGTCACGTTGCGCCATACATCACGATTATCCTCGTACACCGACATTGTGGGATTCCAGTTGGTGCCGTTCCTGATCAGCGTGGTGAGAACTGCGCTCAGCCGAGCAGTGTCGCGGTCCGCTTCCGACCAGAGCAGTCCAGCGTAACGGAAGCGATCCAGCTCGTCCCAATAGTTGTAATCCGTCGGGAAGTTCTGCGAGCCTTTCAGCGCGGCGTCAGGCACACCGTACCAATGTTCGATGGATCGCACCCCGGCGTTGGAGGCCACGACGGCGTCACTCTCCGAGACCTTGAGATCGGTCATCACCCACATGCCTGACTTCTTGGACTCGTCCGCGATCGCAGCCAGCACCTCAGGGTAGTGTCCCGGACTCTTGCTGACTTTCACGCAGTCGGCGCCGAGTTCCTTGAATTGCCTAACAAGTGCGCGAGCCTTGTCCGGCGTATTCCCCACGTCCCAGCGGCGTAGCGGCAGCGGCCAGCGCTGGCACAGCACTAGCCGCGGCGCGATGAGCCTGTTGGCAGCGCTCTGAGAGCGCTGCTCGGCCATGCGCGTGAGACCTGCGCCTGTCCCGGCATCCCGCACGGTAGTGATTCCGTGGCCCAGATAGAGCCTGTAAGCGTACTCGAGGCCTCGCTCGCCGAACTCGCCGGTCGGACTCGGCAGGTGCGCGTGCATCTCGACGAGTCCGGGTGTCACAAACTGTCCCGCCGCGTCGATCACGCGGTCGCCGGTGGCGCGCTGGAAATTGCGCCCGTAACCCGCGGAGTTTACCGGGTCCATGAGAACGATATCTGTGATGATGCCGTTCTCGATGACGATGTCGAGCGGACCTTCCGGCGGCATGGCGCGATTCGAGCCCGGCGTCCCGCGGCCGCTGAGAACAGTTGCGCCGCGGATCACCAGGCGGGTTGGGCGGATCCCTTGCGTAGTGCCTAACGGGAGCGTGGCCGGGCCGTTATTCGGCCGCAGCACGACTTCCTGGGCGCCGGCAAAGTCAACCGCTGCCGCAAGCGTTATGGCCACAACGATGCCGGTTTTCATATGCTCTCTCAGCCGCAAGATGGTGGTGGCTCCTTCTTATTGCGACTGCGTCGGCTCGCCCCCCACAAGCGACCGGAGATTCGCGCTCAGCGCCTCATACTCCGCCCGCGGCACGCTGTCGCGCAGCCGCTCTTCCAGCTCCTGCACTCGCGCAGCCAGCTCGTTTGCTCGTTCGTCGCTGCTGCGCAGGCGGACCTCGTTCTCGACGAATTTGTTGTGCGCTCCGCGCAACTCCGCCAGCTCCGACTTCGCCGCGTGATAATCGGCCGCGGGAACACGCGCAGCCACTTCGCGCTCGAGATCTTCGATGCGCTGCGCAACCTCGCTTGCTCTGGCGTCCGCATCAGCCAGACGCTCCCGTACGGAGGCTGCATCAGCTGATCTGGATTCGAGCGCCGCGATCTTCGCCGCCGCATCTTTGAGTGATTGATCCCGGGCCGTGAGCTGGCGCTTGAGTTTGGCGACCTCTTCGGCGCTTGCGCTCTGCGCCTCGGTGAGCTTGGCGCTTACGTGATCGATCTGCTTCTTCGGCACCATCCCTGCCAGATCCGACTTGAGCGCTGATATCTCCTGCTCCAGCGTTGTGTGGCGATCGCCGGCGCCCGCCAGCTCGGCGTCGCGCCGAGCCAGGGCTCCCTCGCGTTCCTCCAGCGCACTCGTTAGGCCGCTGACCTTGCCGTCCAGCTCGGCGATGAGGCGGTCCTTGTCGCGCAGGATCGCCTGGAGCGACTCGATCTTGGCGACCTGGCCGCTCAAGGTTACTATCGCGCTTTCACGCTCCGCTATTTGCGTCTCGCGCGCCTTGAGATCGGCTGTCAGAGATTCGCTACGCAGTGAAATATGACCGAGTTCTGCCTGCAAAGCGGCCAGCCGATCCTTCCATTTGCCTTCCAGGGCGCCAAGCCTCCTTGCATCGGCCGAGCGACCGAGGAAGTAAGCCGTTGCCGCACCGATCAAGGCTGCCAGCACGACGACGCTCAGGGCCACGACCGGACTCATCGTTAGGTAGGTCCGCCCGAACCAGGCCGCCAGCAGTACAAGAGCGACAGTGCCTGCGATGAGAGGTATTCCTGGCTTCATGGGTCGATCCCCGGCGTTGGCGGCGACGCCCTTGACCGGCTCGGCTCCCGGGCCG
>JBQTJS010000258.1:0-3837 GCA_052386875.1 Gemmatimonadaceae bacterium | reverse complement strand
CGCCGGCAGCGTTGCAGCGAGTAGCAGCGTTGTAACTGTGCGCAACACGGGAGACTCCTATTGCCAGATAAGAGAAGCACCGAAGTACAGCGAACGGTTGAAGATCGAGCGCACGGCGACGCGCTCGCTATAATCGCGCGAATAGCGCCACGACTGCACGTTCTCGCGGTCGAGGACGTTGCTCAGCGACAAGTACAGCACGCTTGCCAGCGAGCGCGTCAACGCGCGGAAGCGACTCGCTGAAATGTCCACGCGCCGCAGCCCCGGGAAGCGTTCACTCATCGCTGCGCCGTAGCGCGGAACGTAGATATCGCGTGTGGGATCGTACGTGGCGCCAAGTATCGGAGTAAACGGCTTCCCGGTGGCGGACCGATACGTGGCGGCGAGCCTAACGCCGTTCCCGAAAGCCCGCTCGACGGTTGCCGACTGAGTCGCGCTCACGTCGAACGGCGCGCGGACGCTGCGCCCGGTCTCCGGATCGCTGCGACGCGCCACGAGGAAGCTCGCGATACTGCGCAATTCCAGCCCGCCCATCGGGAGGCGTCCTTTGTAGAAGATGTCCACTCCGCGGGAAGTCCCGCGGCCGCCGCGCACCACCTGATAGTTGCGCGTCTGCTGCACCAGCTCGTCATAGCGCTTGTGATACGCCTCGATCCGGAACATCACAGGTCCTTCCCCGGCCTGCAGCCCGACGACGGCCTGGCGCGAGCGCATGGGCAACAGGTTTGTGCCGGCGCTGCTGTCGGCGAAGAAGATCGGATCGGGGACCTGGTGGTACACGCCCAGGGCCCCGGTGAGCGTGAGCGAACCGGCGAGGCGCCAGGCTACGCTCAGGCGCGGGTCGAGCGTGGTGCGATGCGTAAGGTTGGAGCGGTCGCTTCTGACACCGGACGTTAGGCGCAGCGCTTCGTGCGCGCGCCAGTCAGCTTCCAGGAAGACCCCGTGCCGTGAGCCCGACTGAACCAGGGCGAACAGATTCACGCGGGCGTCGTTTCCCGGATCGTAAGCGGCGCGCGGTAACGAGCCTGCCAGATCGGACGTCAGGCGGACGATCTCGCCGCCGCCGCGGATGACGAGCTTGCCCGTCGCTTCCCAGGCCGCCTGCGCGTGCAGCTGCCGCTGGCGCTGCAGCGCATCGAGCGCGAAGGCGCCGTAGCGCTCGTGGCGCGTTAGGCGGCTCTCCGATACGCTCACGAGAGGCGCGATCGCGCCGAACACGTCGCGCCAGTTCAGCACAATCAGGCGCGCCGCGATGTCGCTGTCGAAAGTGCCGCTGAACGACGGCTCGTCCAGATCGACGCCGACGACGTTCGTCTGCCCGAGCGCGAACAACTTGACCTCGGAGCCGGGACGATACGCCCACGTAGTGCTGCCGCTGACGTCGTGACCGTGCGGCGGCGGCGTGAAGGATCGCGTAGGGCCGTTCACCCTGAAGAACGGCTCCAGATCGAAGCGGTTCCCGGCCACGCGTATTGTGACCGACGAGACAGGGACCGCGACGTCGCCGGACCACGCCGCCAGGCCGGCGCCTAACGTGGCCGCCGCACGCTCGGCGACCCCGCGTGTGCGCAGGCCGACAACCGCGGAGAGCGCGTCACCATACCGCGCGCCGAAACCGCCTGACGAGAAGAAGATGCCGTCGAGCTGAAAAGGATCGACAGTGCCGACGAATGTTCCCGAGGGAGTGAGCAGCTGCACGGGGTTCAGCAGCGGTGCTTCGTTGAGATACGCCTTGGTCTCGGTATAATCGCCGCCGCGCACGAAGAGCGCCGTGCCGTCATCGACGGCCTGCACTCCAGGGAGGAGTTGAATCGCGCGATTGATGTCGGCGGAAGTCCCCGGGGTCGTCACGACTTCCAGCGGCGTGAGTGTCGCGCCGCGTTCTGTGCCCGCCGTGTACGTCCCGGCCTGCACAGTGATCGGTGCTAGCAGCGCTGCAGTCCGTTGCAGCGTGATTGTGACAAACGCCGAGTCGCTGACAACGCGCTGGTGCGCCGCGAATCCGATGCGTTTGACGTGCAGCGTGAGCGGGAACGGATACGCCGTGCGCACGGCAAAGGTCCCCGCCGAGTCAGTGAGCACGCCGTCCAGAGTCTCCAGCACAAAGACGTTGGCGCCGCGCACCGGCCCGGAGAGCGACCTAACGACTCCGCGGACTGTCGTGTGCTGCTCCTGCGCCGAGATTGCCGTACCCGCTGTTAGCAGCGCCAGGCCTAGCGAGATCCGCGCCGACCATATTTGCAGAATCGTGCTGTGCATGCCGCAGCATACGCGGCGGCCGCGCTGTGGTGTCGACTTTTCGGTGAACGGCCGTTACAGCCGGTAAACGGACGGAACACGCCCGAACGGCGCGGCCTGTTGTCAGCCGGCCGCTTTCGGATACATCGTCTTGCCGCCGACAACGGTGCGCACGACGCGGATGTCCTTGATCGCATCAGGATCGGCGTCATGCGGATCCTTCTCCAGGATCACGAAGTCGGCCAGCTTCCCCGCAGTGATCGAACCTTTCGTATTCTCTTCGTAGGAAGCGTACGCGCCGTTGATCGTCGCGATGCGCAGTGCTTCATCGACAGTCACTTTCTGGTTAGGCCCCCATTCGCGGCCGCGATAATCTCGCCGCGTGACCATGCTTTGAATGGCCATGAGCGGCTCGAACGGTCCCGGTCCGTAGTCCGACGCGCCGACGACGCGGATGCCGTTGTCGAGGAAAGAGCGGTGCGCGAACATCCAGCGCATCTTCTCGTCACCGTACTGGGACCATTTCTCACCATGGTAGTACACGTAGGTCCAAAACGGCGTGGGGATCGTTCCCGTCGCTCTGATCCTCGTTAGGAGACTCGGATTGACCAGCGAGCAGTGCTCGATGCGGTGACGCCGGTCGGGGCGCGGCCATTCTTTGAGCGCGTGCTCGTATGCTTTGAGCACCATGTCGATCGTGACGTCGCCATTGGCATGAATGCCGATCTGCCAGTTGTTGCGATGCGCCTCCTCGACGGCCTCATCGATCTCCTTTTGTGTCATCGTGAGGATGCCGTAGTCGTTGGTGCCGACGTACGGGGTGCTCATGCGCATGGTGCGTTCGGACGCCGAGCCGTCGGCGCCGTATTTCACGCCGCCGACGCGGACCCACTCGTCACCGAACCCGGTGTACACGCCGGCGTTGCGCAACTGCTGATAGGCGCCGCGGACCATCATGTAGGCGCGATGGCGCAGCTCGCCGGCATGATATGCCTCCTCATAGGCGCGGATGCGATCGGGGCCGGCGCCGGCGTCGTGCACACTCGTTAGGCCCGTCGCCGTCAGCAGCTCGGAGATGTGCCGCATCCCGTTGCGGTTACGCTCGCGCTCCTGTTCCGGCGTGAAACGTGCGCGCGCTCCTACGCGGCCGAACACACTCCGCGCCGCTTCAGCCGCGCGACCGGTAAGCTCGCCGTTTTCGTCGCGGAAGAAGCGTCCGTGCTCGGGATCGGGAGTCGCTTTCGTGATCCCGGCCAGCTCCAGCGCGTGCGAGTTGTACCAGCTCGTATGACCGCCGCGATGGTTGACGGAGATCGGGTGCACCGTGCTCACCGCGTCGAGGTCGCGGCGATCCAGCGTCTTGTCGAGCTTTGTGTCGTCGAACATGTAGGCGTTGACCCACTGGCCTGGCGGAGACTCGGCGGCCTTCTTGCGCAGGTTCGCTTGCAGCTCGGCGAGAGTGCGCACGTTCGCGTTGGCCTCGTACAACTCGTTTACGCCGCTCGGGTGGCAGTGGCAGTCGATGAATCCGGGGACGACGGTCATGCGCGCGGCGTCGATGACGCGCGTGCGTTGCGTGGCGAGGTTGCGGATGTCCGC
>JBQTJS010000257.1:0-4909 GCA_052386875.1 Gemmatimonadaceae bacterium | reverse complement strand
CCCTAACGTGCGGTGCAGGTGACGCATGCACGCCCTGCGCATTCGGATGCGGCGACGACGTATCTGTCGTGGCTCCCCCGGGTGCGGGGGGCGGCGGCGTCATCGCGTCGCCCACGGATGCGCTGCGGTTCGAGGGTGGCCGAGTTACAACGCATCGCTTCACGATCTCGATGAAGATCAGGTAGCGGAGGGCGTCGCAGCGGGATCGGCCGGCGCCACGCAGAGTAAAGGAGCCGCTCGCTTGATGCAGTTGCCGACGTTGAGCGCGATGAGGCCGTCGTTCCAGCAGCCAGAGTAGGTCGGCGCAAGCTACGGCCGTACCGGTGCCCCGCTGCGCGAGGTCGGTCGGCGATCGTAAGTTGTATGAGAGCCACTCGGCTCGCCTCGACTTCCAGCTTGCCGACCACACAAGTCGTCCAGTCTTATGCGCTATTATCACGCAGTCTCGTTGCTGCTTGCGGCGCCGCTCGCCGCGCAACAGCCTCGCCACCTCACAGCGGATGACTATGCCCGCGCCGAGCGGTTCCTCGGCGCGACAACCGCGCCGCTCGTCAGCGGTGCCGGCGTGCGGCCAACCTGGCTCGGCGACGGCCGCTTCTGGTACCGCACGAGTGTGCCTAACGGGAGCGCATTCTTTGTCGTCGACCCTGTGCGCCGCACGCGCACGGCCGTTTTCGACCAGACGCGGCTCGCCGCGGCGCTCGCCGCCGCTTCCGGGGGCAGGGTAGAAGGGAACCGGCTCCCCTTCCAGACTTTCCAACTCGCCAAGGACGGCCGGTCGATCAGTGTGGAGGTGCAAAACCGGCGCTGGAAGTGCGACTTACAGCTCTACAGCTGCGCGGCCGAGGATTCAACGCCAACGGCGCGCCGCGCTCCGGAGAACTCGAGCACTTCGCCCGATGGCCGCTGGGCGGTCTACATCAAGGACTACAACCTCTGGGCGAAGGACCTAACGAGCGGCCAGGAGCTGCAGGTCACCGCCGACGGCGTCGCGGACTTCGGTTACGCCACGGACAACGCGGGGTGGATCCACAGCGATCGTCCGGTGGTTACTTGGTCCCCCGACTCACGGCAGATAGCCACGTTCCAGCACGACGGGCGCGGCGTGCGCGACATGCATCTGGTAGCGACGAACGTCGGCACGCCGCGGCTGGAGTCGTGGAAGTACCCGCTCCCCGGCGACAGCGTGATCTTCAGCATCAGCCGCGTGATTATCAATCAGGGACCCGACGGGCACCCGCGTATCGTTAGGCTTCAGCTCCCCCCCGACCCGCATCGTTCCACGGTTTCCGATCACGTCTCCTGCGCCAGCGGCGTCTGCGACGTGCAATGGTATCCCGACGGCTCGCACCTCGCCTTCATCTCCAGCTCACGCGACCACAAGAGCGCCTGGTTTCGCGTCGCCGATGTGCAGACCGGAGCAGTACGCACGCTGTTCGAAGAGCGCATGGCGACTCAGGTCGGCGACGCCGCCCTCACCGAGAACCTCTGGCGCGTGCTCCCCGCATCCAATGAGCTGATCTGGTGGTCGCAGCGCGACAACTGGATGCACCTCTACCTGTACGATCTAACCACAGGTCGCCTGAAGAACCGCATAACGAGCGGTGAGGGGAATGTGGATGACATCGTCCGTGTCGACGAGCAGAGCCGCACGATCTACTTCACGGCATCGGGCAAAGAACCCGGCCGTGATCCCTACTTCCAGCACCTTTACAAGATCGCGTTCGACGGGAGCGGCCAGAGTCTCCTCACGCCCGAGAACGCGAATCACGCCGTCTCGATGTCGCCGGAGGGGAAGTACTTCGTGGACTCGTATTCCACTCCCGACACGCCGCCGATCACAGTTCTGCGGGACATCACAGGACGGGTCATTCAAACTCTGGAACGCGCCGACATCTCGCGGCTGCTCGCGACAGGTTGGAAACCGCCGACGCCCATCCGTATGAAAGGCCGCGACGGAAAGACGGACATCTACGGACTGATGTACACTCCGTCGAACCTCGATTCGACGCAGAAGTACCCGATCGTCAACCAGATCTATCCGGGGCCGCAATCGGGGAGCGTGGGAACGCGCAGCTTCTCAGCGGCGCGCGGCGACAATCAGGCGCTCACCGAGCTTGGATTCGTGGTCGTGCAGATCGACGGCATGGGGACCCCCGGCCGGTCGAAAGCCTTTGCAGACGCTTATTACGGCCGTATGGGTGATAACACGCTCCCCGACCAGGTGGCGGGGATGAAGGAGCTGGCGACGCGCTATCCGTTCATCGACATCGAGAAGGTGGGTATCTGGGGACATTCAGGGGGCGGCTTTGCGGCGGCTGCCGCGATGTTCCGTCACGCCGATTTCTTCGATGTCGGAGTGGCGCAGTCCGGGAACCACGACAACCGGAGCTACGAGGACGACTGGGGAGAGCGCTATCAAGGGCTACTCGTTAGGAACGGCGACAGCGACAACTATGCGGCCGAAGCCAACCAGACGCATGCCGCGAAGCTGCAGGGGAAGCTGCTCCTGGCGCACGGCGGGATGGATGACAACGTCCCCCCGTACAACACGACGCTCGTGGCCGAGGCGCTGATCAAGGCAGGGAAGGACTTCGACCTGCTGTTGTTCCCGAACGCGCGGCACGGTTACGGTGCGGCCAACAACTATATGATGCGGCGGCGCTGGGACTATTTCGTCAGGCATTTGTTAGGCGCGGAGCCGCCGAAGGAGTACCAGATCGGTCGGCCGCGGGTGGTACCTTAGGTTTAGTCCGTCGGGCCGTTACGTGCGCCGAGGGGAATCTCAGGAGGGCGGCGCGAGTGTCATGGCGGCACGCGCCGCCATGGCCGGCGCGCTGATCGCGAGCTGCGCCGCGGTCCTAACGAGCCAGGCGCAACACCCAGTGCGCTTCGATCCCGCGTGCACACCGGCGACGCCGCCGTTCAGCTCACCCTACTGCTCCGAGCTGGTACCCGTCCCGGGCATGCGGGCGGTGCGCGGCGTTATGCAGCTGGTCCCCGTCGTATCGCCGCTGGGGGCGGCTGTCGATGCGGCAGGGCGGCCGCGTGTGCGTGCGCGACTCACTATCGACGGGCTGGCCGCGCCGGCGCGCGGTGCCTACATCGCCTGGGCGTACACGCTGACGATGGACGAGGAGCAGCGCCTCGGCGCAGTGCGCAACGGACGCAACGACTTGCCGGAGTTGCCGTTCTCGCAGTTTCGTGTGATCGTGAGCGAGGAGCCTAACGCGGATACCCGAACGCGGCGCGGCAAGCTCCTGCTGCGTGCCACATCCCCGAGCGCTCTCCTGCTGGCACACCGCGATCTGATGGCGCCGCTGCTGACGGGGACGGGCGGCGCGATGGAGCATGCCGCGCACGGCCCGGCCTGGCCGGTCCCGGCCGCAGATCCGCGCATTACGCCGACCCCCGGCATGGGCCCGATGGCTCCGAACGTCGCCCCCGAGACGCCCGAGGCCGGGGGCGCGGTTGCGGCCCGAGCGCGCACTCTCGTTAGGTTGTCGTCCGGCGACACCCTGACGCTGACCGCCATGCGCGTGGCGCGCCGCGTCGGCGGCAAGACCTTCGTCCTGTACGGGTATAACGCGCAGATCCCCGGCCCGCTCATCTCCGTCCCTCAGGGGGCGCAGATCGTCGTGCGCTTCGTGAACGCCATAGCACAACCTTCTACAATCCACTGGCACGGCGTGCGTCTCGAGAACCGCTTCGACGGCACGCCGCACGTGACGCAGGAGCCTGTCGCCCCCGGCGATTCCTTCACCTATCGCGTGCGTTTCCCGGACGCGGGCGTGTACTGGTACCACCCTCACGTGCGCGAGGACATGCAGCAAGACCTCGGCCTCTACGGCAATATCGTCGTGCGCGGCCCTCAGCGCCGGCGTGCAGCGCATCGCGAAGAGGTGCTCGCCCTGGACGACCTGGCGCTGGACAGCGCCGGGAATCCGCTGCCGCACGGGCGCGAAGCGCCGACGCACGCTTTAATGGGCCGCTTCGGCAATCTCACTCTGGTGAACGGCGAGCCGCTGTACACGTTAGGCGTGCGCCGCGGCGAAGTAGTGCGCTTCTATCTGACGAACGTGGCAAACGCGCGGCTCTTCAACGTGTCCTTCCGCGGCGCTCGGACAAAGCTCGTGGGAAGCGATATGGGGAACTTCGAGCGTGAGACATTCACGACGCACGTACCGCTCGCGCCGGCGGAGCGCTACATCGTGGACGTCCTGTTCGATACCCCGGGCCGGCACGCTGTCGTCAATCACGTGCAATGGCTGGACCACGCGCTGGGCACCTATCGCGACGTAGCGGATACGTTAGGCATCGTGCATGTATCAGCCGAGCGCCTAACGTCTGACCTCAGCGTGCCGTTCAACACGTTGCGCAGTGACCCCGCCGTCACCCGCTCAGTTGCGCCGCTGCGCCTCCGGCAGGCACAGCCGCCGGACCGCACGCTCACCCTGGGCCTGCGGCTCGGTGATGTCGCGCCGGCAATGCTGGCCATGCTTAGCGGCATGTCGGTTCCAGTGGACTGGAATGACGGCATGCCCCGGATGCACTGGGCGCTCACGGGACGCGAGGTGACCTGGACGATCGCGGACGAGGGAGGCCGCGAGAATATGGACATCGTCTGGCGCGTGCCGCGCGGGACGCTGGTTAAACTGCGCATCGTCAATCGCTTCGATGTCGCCCACGCAATGGCGCATCCCATCCACTTACACGGACAACGCTTCGTGGTGCTTGCCCGCAACGGCGTGCCTAACGAGAACCTCGCCTGGAAAGACACTGCGCTCCTCCCGGCCGGCGAGACCATGGACCTCGTAGTAGAGATGTCCAATCCCGGCCGCTGGATGCTGCACTGCCATATCGCCGAGCACCTCGGCACCGGGATGATGATGGTCTTTGAGGTGGAACC
>JBQTJS010000256.1:0-1699 GCA_052386875.1 Gemmatimonadaceae bacterium | reverse complement strand
CTGAGGCGGCCGCCGTGCGCCGTCGCGCAACTCCGCAGATGAGCTTCCCGGCAGCCTTTGGCTCGCTCGTCGTGGGGAACAGGCACAGCATCGTCGTAGCGGGCACGCACGGGAAGACGACGACGGCAGCGCTCCTGGCGCACGTGCTCGTCGAGGCGGGGCTCGATCCGACGTTTCTCGTCGGCGGCGTCACGCTGAACTACGGCGCCAACTTCAGGCTAGGCCGTGGCGCGCATGTCGTGATCGAGGGAGACGAATACGATACCGCGTACTTCGACAAAGGGGCGAAGTTTCTACACTATCGCGCGCGCACAGCGCTGCTCACGAGTATCGAGTTCGATCACGCGGACATCTACACGGACGTGGCGCATTACGAGTCGGCGTATGCACGCTTCTGCGCCGTGCTTCCTGCGCACGGCTGGCTTGGCGTGAGCGCAGCGTACCCCCGAGCGCTCGCGATCGCGCGTGCCCACAGCAAGGCGCGCGTCGTCACCTACGCGGCCAGAGGAGAGGCGGATTATCGCGCCGCCCATGTGAGCTTCGGCGAGGCAGGCGCTCGCCTTCGCGTAGCCGGTCCGGATACGTCGGCGGACCTCCTGCTGCCCATGTCGGGATACCACAACATCGAGAACGCCCTTGGCGTTTTCGCGGCAGCCAGCTCGCTCGGCATAACGCCTAACGTGATAGCGCGAGGGATTGCCGGTTTTCGCGGCGTCAAGCGGCGCCAGGAACCGCGCGGCGAGATCGGCGGCGTCCTCGTCATCGACGATTTCGCGCACCACCCCACGGCAGTGCGTGAGACTATAGAAGGCATGAGGCAGCGCTATCCCGGGCGCCGGCTCTGGGCGGTCTTCGAGCCGCGCTCCAACACCAGCCGCCGCAACATCCATCAGGCGGAGTATGCGGCCGCGTTCGCCGGCGCGGATGTCGTGACGATCCGCTTGCCGGAACCGCACGACAAGGTGCTGGCCGATCAGCGGCTGGACGTGGGCGCGATCGTGCAGCAGCTCGGTGCGCGCGGCATCCCGGCGACAGCCTTGGGCAACGTGGCTGATATGACGCGTCGTGTGTCAGACGAAGCGCGCCCTAACGATCTCGTTCTCGTGATGAGCAATGGAGCGTTCGGGGGTTTCATTCCGTCGTTGCTCGAAGCGCTGGAACAACGCTTCGCGAAGAGCCGCCGCACTGCATGAGTGTGGCGGCTCCTTCTCACTGGACAGCGTTACAGCGGCGCAGCGTCACGAGCGCTGTAGCTCCTTGGCGACCTCTTCGAGCCGGTCGTAGCTGATCGCGGCGCCCGCTTCCATCCCGCTGTTGAGCACGATGTCCCGCGTCTCGCGCGAATCATACAGCGCTGTGAGCGTGAAGCGTGTCTTCCCCTGCTCCTCCGTCAGCACGACGGTACAAACCGAAGCATCCTCGGGGTTAATCGGGGGAAACGGAGCGTAGATCTCGGTGAAGACTAAACGCTCCGGCGGCGTGATCTCGCGATACTCGCCGTAGAATTCAACTTCGCCCTTCGGGTGGCGGTTGACGTAGCGCCACTTGCCGCCGACGCGCACGTCGGCTTCTGCCTGGGTGGAGTAGCCCTCGCCGAGCTGGCCCCACCAGCGTTGGACATGCTCAGGCTTAGTCAGCGCTTCGAACACAAGGTGGCGCGGCGCGTCGAACAGACGCGTTAGGCGGATTTCGCGGTCCG
>JBQTJS010000255.1:0-2078 GCA_052386875.1 Gemmatimonadaceae bacterium | reverse complement strand
TGACGCGGCGCACGGTGATCGATGCTGCTGTCGCGGGAAATGACGCGCGCTTCATCAACCACTCTTGCGAGCCGAATTGCGAGGCCGTGGACGAGAACGGGCGCATTTTCATAGAAGCGCTGCGCGCCATCCGGCGGGGAGAAGAACTGAGCTACGACTACGCGTATGAGCGAGATAGGGAGACGACGGACGAGGACGAAGCGCTGTACGCTTGCCGCTGCGGCGCGCGTCGCTGTCGCGGGACGATCTTAACAGCGCCGCCCGCGCGTCTTCCTGGCGTTCACCATGCAGCGTCGCGTCATGCCGCGCGGCAGCGGCGCCGGCGTCGAACCTAACGATGCCTCTTACACGTGCCGCACCGCCGGCTGCGACGGTCGCCCTGCTGGCGCATGCCGTGGACTACGCGGGCCTCTTCCCGCCGGCTTCGCTCGATCTGGCCGAGGCCGTGCGCGAGTATGCCGCGCAGCGCTCAGGTAACGATGCGTGGGCATTGGGCCGCTTTGTGTGCGACGCGATGCAGTTGCAGGCCTGTGCCGCGGAGCGGCGCAAAGCCGCCACGTTAGGCGACCCCTGGCCGGTGAGTGTCCTCAGTACCGGAGACGTCGCCGGCGACGTGAACCTCATCGCCCTTGTGGATGCCGGCGTCTTGCGCGTGGCGGCCATAGAGGCGAAAGGTCCGTCCGTGGCCGCCGTCATGAGTCTGCGCCCACTGCTCGACGCCGCAGACGAACTGTACGTCGAGGTGGCACCTGACGAGCGGCTGAACGATTGCATTGCGGCCGTCCGTGCGATCGGAGCGCGCGCCAAGATACGGACCGGCGGGGTCACTCCCGATGCGTTTCCATCGAGCGATGCCGTGGCGGCGTTCATGCGCGCCTGCGTTGCGGCCGGTGTCGCTTTCAAGGCGACCGCGGGCCTGCATCACCTCATCCGCGGCGAGTATCCGCTGACGTACCGGCATGACAGCGCGCGCGGGACGATGTTCGGCTATCTGGGTGTGCTCAGCGCCGCTGCGCTGGCACGGCGCGGTGTGCCCCACGCACAGGTGATCGCTGCTCTCGAGGAACGGTCGCGCAGCGCATTTCGCGCGGACGAGTCGGCGCTATGCTGGCGCGATGTATGCCTAACGGTTGATGAATTGGGTGCCGCGCGCGCGGATACGATCGCCGGCTTCGGCTCGTGTTCGTTTCGCGAGCCGATTGCAGAACTCGCGGACGCGGGGCTGGCGGCCGCGTGATGCTCGACGCGACCCACGATCCGGGGCTGCATTCGTGGGTCGCCAGCGCCAACGATGCGGCCACGGAGTTTCCAGTTCAAAACCTTCCCTTCGGCGTCTTTGCTCGCGGCGCGGACGTCCGCGCCGGTGTCGCCATCGGAGAGGAGATCCTGGACCTGGCCGCGGCGCACGGACTCGGTTTCTTCAGCGGCGGCGCCGCGCAGGCAGCTGAGGCCTGCGGCGAAATGTTGAACGGGTTGATGGCCCTGGGAGCATCGCCCAGGCGCGCCTTGCGCGCGCAACTAAGCGACATGCTGCGCTCCGGGACAGCAGCGGGGGAGCGCGCGATGCGGCACCGCGGCGAGCTGCTCGTTGCGCAGTCTGAAGTTGCCATGCGCGTGCCCGTGCGCGTCGCTAACTACACAGACTTCTATGCGTCGCTAGCGCACGCAACGAACGTCGGTTCGATGTTTCGGCCGGACAATCCGCTGCTGCCTAACTACAAGTGGGTGCCGATCGGATACCACGGGAGAGCGTCGTCGATAGTCGTTAGCGGCACGCCCGTGCTGCGTCCCGCCGGCCAACGCCAGAACGCGCAGACGCCGGACGAGGCACCCACGTTTTTGCCCTCCGAGCGGCTCGACTACGAGCTGGAGATCGGTCTTTTTGTAGGCCCCGGCAATGACATCGGAACACCTATCCGGGTCCAGGACGCTGGTGAGCATCTCTTCGGTCTCTGCTTGCTGAACGATTGGTCCGCGCGCGACATCCAGGCCTGGGAATACCAGCCGCTCGGCCCATTTCTCGCCAAGAACTTTGCGACCACAATCTCGCCATGGATCGTGACTCGTGAGGCGCTGGC
>JBQTJS010000254.1:0-10565 GCA_052386875.1 Gemmatimonadaceae bacterium | reverse complement strand
GTATCACGCGTTCGCGGCTGCCGGCGTCCCGCATGTCTATCTCGTCCCCTCGGCCGCTGTTTTCCGGCTGGACGACACGGCGCAGGCCGTGCTGCAGGCGCTGGAGCAGGGCGACGCCTCGCCGGAGGCGATCGAAGTCTCGTTAGGCAACCGCTTCACTGCTGCTGACGTCCATGCGACTATCGCCGAGCTGCTCGCCGCCCGCGCGCTGCGCTCCGTGGCAGCCCCGCCGGCGCCGCTCACTGCGCAGGCGCCGCGCAAGCGCATCCCACTCAACACCCTCGTGCTCAACGTCACAAGCAAGTGCAACCTGGCGTGCACATATTGCTACGAGTACGGTGCGGATCGTGTGGCGCCGACCGGCGCCAAGCCGCGCTTCATGACCGACGCCACTGCACGGCAGAGCGTGGACTTCATGTTCGCCGAGGCGGGCGAGTCGCAGAAGGTGCATCTCACATTCTTCGGCGGCGAGACGCTGCTCAACTTCAAGGTGCTGCAGTCTGCGCTGGCGTACGCCCGCGAACGCGCCGCCGCGCTGGGGAAGGAAGTGGACGTCAGCCTAACGAGCAACGCGACCCTGTTGCGCGAGGAGATCATCGACTGGATCGTGGCTAACGACGTGGGGATCACCATCTCCATCGACGGCGATCGCGAGAGTCAGGACCGCCACCGCGTCTTCCACAACGGCAAAGGGAGCTACGACGTCATCCGGCCGCGCATCGCAGAGCTGCTGCGACGCCATCGCCGGCGCCCGGTCGGCGCGCGCGTCACACTCACCAAAGACAACCTCGACGTAGTCGGCATCTTCCGGCACCTGCGCGAGGAACTAGGCTTCTGGGAAGTCGGCTTCGCTCCGGTGACGACGTCCTGGCAGCGCGACTACGCCATCGCGCAGGAGGGGTTCGAGCACATGCTCGAGCAATTCCAGCAACTGGCGCGCGAGTACCTGGAGTTCACTTTGGCGCGCAAGCATCACGGGTTCTCCAACGTGCGCGACACTGTGGAAGAGATCCACAAAGGGATGAGCAAGGCGTACCCCTGCGGCGCCGGGCTCGGCTTGTTAGGCGTGGCGACCGACGGCGATGTGGCTCTATGTCACCGCTTCGCCGGCTCCGATTCGCACAAACTCGGCACTGTGTTCGACGGTATCGATCGGTCGGTGCAGGATGACTATCTCGTCAGGCACCACATCGCCAACAAGACGGATTGTGCGACATGCTGGGCCCGGCCGCTGTGCGCCGGCGGCTGCTACCACGAGGCGCACACTCGCTATGGGTCCACGGAGCGGCCCAATCTGCATTACTGCGAGTGGATCCGGCGCTGGACAAATACGTGCCTCGAGGTCTACGGCACGATCGCGGAACGGCAACCCGAGTATCTCGCGCAGTTCGATGCCTAACGGAGAATAGACGTGCGCCATCTCAAGGCTGTCAATCGCAAGGCCCGCGCCGTCGCGGCGCTGCACGACGAGCAGGACGTCGTCGCGCTGCAGCAGGCGCAGCCGCGGCCCCCGAGCCCGCACATCCCCCTCGGCTGCTCCTTCGTGTTCGCGCCGGGGTGGGAGGCGGACAGCACGGGGAGCGCCGCCGGCCTGTGCCAGCCTGTCGAGCGCGATCTGTTCGACTGTTACGTGACCTGTTTCTGGCCGGCGCACGTCCCGGATCTGTACAACCACGCCCCCGACTGGACGGGCAAGTGCGCGGCCGCGCAGAAGGACTGGCGCAAGATCGATCTCATCTTCCCATGAGTCTCGTTAGGTTCGCCGCCGCCGCGGTTGTGGCGGCCGGCGCCTGGGCAGCGCTGCTCCCCGGCCAGAGCGCCGCGCCCCCTTCTACGAGCGGGGGCGACGGCACGATCTACGTCGGCACCTACGCCAAGAATATCCTGGTGCTCGACGAGCGCACACTCGCCGTCAGAGACTCCATTCCAGTGTCGGTAGGCATCCCGTTAGGCCTCCTGCTCTCGTACAATCGCAAGCATTTCTACGCCATCGACCCGACGTTCGAGCACGTCGAGGTCATCGATATCGCCAGCAAGCGCTCGCTCGACCGCTTCACTCTCTCTTCGGGCGCGACCAAGGTGCGCATCCGCGGCCTCAACGTGGAACCTAACGAGAAGTTCGCCGTAATCCTCATCAAAACGTATACCAAGAAGCCCGATCGCTTCGAGATCGGCAAGCCCACTCTTGTGCGCTACGATCTGACGAGTCACACGGTCACCGATACGATCCCCTGGCCCAAGGGCGAGGAGCGCGAGTTCGCGCAAATGTTGTTCTCGCCGGCCGGCGACCTCCTCTACTTCTTCGCTGACGAAGTGCTCATCTTCGACACCAAGGACGGCAAGATCAAACAGGTCGATCGCTGGGAGATGGCGCGCGCCCTCGAGGAAGGGATGGGGCGCTTCAATTTCGGCTTCCCGGACGACGTCTACGAAGAGCCCGGCTTTTACACAGGGATGTTCCGCGTGACGGATCCCGTCCAGGGGAGAACGCTCATGGGTGTGGCGCGTGTGGATCTGGTGCGGCGCGCTGTGGACTTCTACACGTTAGGTCCGAGCGAGCCCGTCGGCTTTACGCTCGCACCGGGCCGCAAACGCGGCTACGGCCTGCGGCAGCAGGTGGGGAACTACGAGATATGGACCTACGACTTGGAGAATCGCCGCGTGCTGAACAAGACGCCCTTCAAGGGGCGCCCGCGCATGGGTCTCACGGCCAGCTCCAACGGCAGCCTGCTCTACATCCACACGGCCGGGAGCACTATCGATCTGTATGACAGCGCGACACTGCGTCTCGTGCGCACGATCGAGTTGAGCGCCGACATGACGGACTTCATAGTGATTCCGGCGGCGCCACGTTAGGCTTCGTCCGGTCGTGATTGACGCCCAGTTCCGGCGCGCCCTCGGCTACGCGGCGCCGCACCGGCGCCGGCTCGCATTGGTTCTCGCTCTGTCGTTGGCGGGCACCTTGCTCGCGCTGTACCTCCCGTATCTCTCCAAGAGTCTCGTCGATCGGGCGCTCATCGGCCGGGATGCCGGCGCACTGGTGCGCATCGTCGCCGCCTTCGTCGCCATCACGCTGGCGAGCTATGCCCTGAACGTCGTGAGCGGCTTGCTGTACACGCGCGTGTCCGCGGACATGCTCTTCGACATGCGGCTGGCGGTGTACACTCATCTGCAGCGGCTGTCGCCGCGTTTCTACGCCCGCATGCCGTTAGGTCAGATCGCTTCACGCATCAACAGCGACGTCGGCGAGATTCAGCGCGTCGCGGCCGAAGTTGCGCTGGCCTGGTTAGGTAACGTTCTCTTTCTCGCCGGCACGGTCGCGTTTCTCGTGCTGCTCGACCCGCTGCTCTTCGTCGTGAGCCTCGCGCTCCTGCCGCCCGCAGTATGGGCGCTGGTGCGCTATCGCGGGCGCCTCGAGCGCGCCGTAGCCGAGGTGCGTGACAGCAGCGCGAATGTCGGAGCGTTTCTGATCGAGACCTTGCAGGGGATGAAGCTTGTCGTGGCGAGCAACGCCCAGGAGCGCGAAGCGGCCCGCCTCGCGCAGCGCAACGCGGCGTTCGTGGATACGCTCATGACAATGCGACGCCTAACGTATCTCGCGGGCGGGCTGCCGGGCCTCCTACTCGGCGTCGGCAGCGGCGTCGTTTTCCTGGTTGGCGGCTGGCGCGTGATCGGCGGCGCCATCTCCATGGGAACGCTGGTCGCGTTCGTTGCCTACCAGATGCGCCTCGTGTCGCCCATTCAAGCGCTGATGGCCCTCTATACTAGCCTGGCGACCGCTCGCGTTTCATTGCGCCGCGTGCATGAGATCCTGGACATGCCGGTCGAGGTTGACGACGAGCCCGATGCAGTGGGCCTCACACCCGGCGCCGTGCGCGGCGAGCTTACGTTGGCGGAGGTCACCTTCACGCACGATCGCGGCGGGCCGGTGCTCGATGCCGTGACACTTATGGTCGGCGCCGGCGAACGGGTGGCCCTGGTGGGCCCCAGCGGCGGCGGCAAGTCCACGATAGCGGAGCTGCTCGTTAGGCACATCGATCCGCAAGGCGGCCGCATCCTGCTCGACGGCTGCGACATCAAGCACATCCGGCTGCGCGATCTCCGCCGCAGCGTCGCCGTCGTCGACCAGGAGCCGTTCGTCTTCCACACCACGGTCGCCGAGAACATCCGTTACGCGCGACCCGAAGCACGGGATGAAGAAGTAGCTGCCGCCGCATATGCCGCGGGCCTCGGCGAACTGCTCGGCCGGCTCCCGCAGGGCCTGGAGACGCCGGTCGGCGAGCGCGGAAGTGCGCTTTCCGCGGGCGAGCGGCAACGCGTGGCGATCGCGCGGGCTTTGCTCGCCGACCCGGCCGTGCTGGTCCTGGACGAAGCAACGAGCGCGCTGGATCCCGCGACTGAGGAACAAGTCCTCGCCGGCTACGACGCTGTGATGGCGCAGCGCACGACAATCATTATCACGCATCGCCTCGCGCTCGCTCGGCGAGCGGACCGTGTGCTTGTGCTGCGCGACGGACAGGTCGTGGAGCAGGGGGATGCGGCCGAGCTGTTGGAGCGCGGTTCCGCCTTCGCGGATCTGTTTGCGGTGGCGCAGTCCGCGTGAACGCAGGGCGTCGCCTAACGCTGGGCGATGGGCACCTCGCCGCGCGCAGCGGACGCGGCGTTCGCGTGGCCGTCGTGGACAGCGGAATCGCGGCCGGGCATCCCCACGTGGGACGCGTCGCAGGAGGGGTGTGCCTCGCGGGCGCCTTGGCGCTGCGCGATGACACCGGCGATCGGATAGGTCACGGCACGGCTGTAGCCGCCGCGATACGCGACAAGGCGCCGGAGGCCGACCTGCTGGCTGTGAAGGTCTTCGACAACGCGCTGCAAACCAGCGCCGATGTCCTAGCTCGAGCGATACGTTGGTCGGCGGACGCCGGGGCGCGGCTGGTGAACCTGAGCTTGGGCACACCTAACGAGAAGCACAGCGAACTTCTGCGCGCCGGCGTGGCGTACGCTGCTGCACGCGGTGCCCTGGTCGTAGCGGCGCTTGAGCTTGCCGGTGCGCAGTGCTATCCCGGTGCACTGCCCGGCGTGGCAGCTGTGCGGCTCGACTGGAACTGCGCTCGCGAAGAGGTGTGGATCGAGCGCGCCGAGGGCTTCCTTCGCCTAACGGCGTCAGGCTATCCGCGGCCCATTCCCGGTGTGTCGCGCGAGCGCAATCTGGCCGGGATCTCGTTCGCGGTCGCCAACGCAACTGCATTCCTGGCGCTCTTGCTTGAAGAGCCGGAGATACTTTCGGCGGTCGCCTAACGGTCTCTAGATTTTTGCCCTCGGTCGCGCCCCTAGCGGTATTCGTCCATCAGTTCGTCCAGTGCTGCGCGACCGGGGCATAGCTCTTCGAACGCGAGGTCCACGAGCGGGCGTGGGACGGTCCTGTTGACGGCGTGCATGTCGGCGCCGCTCGCATCGATATACAGGAGACCGGTCGCGACTTCGCCGCGCTGCTGTGCCGCTCGCACGTAGGTGTAGGCTGCGTCGCGGTCGGTAGGGTCGTAATCCGGGGTAACGCTGCGGAACCTAACGACGCTACCGTCGTGCATCGTGACGGCGGTGACGTCTCCCGGAGCAGTGCTGGATTGGATCTCCTTGCGGACCTGGATGAAATCGACGGGGGCGACGTCGAGCATGTGTTCGCGCGTGTGGCGATAGCTCTTGGTGGAACCCTCGTGATCGGCGAAGCTCACGCAGGGCGAGATTATGTCGATCAACGCGAAGCCGCGATGCCGCAGGCCGGCTTTCACGATGGGGACGAGTTGCTGCTTATCGCCGGAAAAGCTGCGGGCCACGAACGTCGCCCCGAGGCCGAGCGCGAGCAGGACCGGGTCGATGGGCGGCTGCTGGTTCGGCTCACCCCCCTTGAGCGTGGAGCCGATATCCGCCGACGCGGAGAACTGACCCTTCGTTAGGCCGTAAACGCCGTTGTTCTCCAGGACATACAGCAGGTCCACGTTGCGCCGGATGGCGTGGCAGAGCTGGCCCAGTCCGATCGAAAGCGAGTCGCCGTCGCCGGAGACGCCGATGTAGACGAGGTCGCGATTGGCTGCATTGGCGCCGGTAGCGACTGACGGCATGCGGCCGTGAACTGCATTGAATCCGTGCGATTGACTCAGGAAATACGCTGTAGTCTTGGACGAGCAGCCGATGCCGCTCAACTTGGCGGCGCGGTGCGGCGGGATGTCCAGCTCGTAGAACGCCTGGATGATAGCGGCGGTGACGGAGTCGTGGCCGCAGCCGGCGCAGAGCGTCGACATCGCCCCTTCATAGTCGCGGCGGGTGAGGCCGACAGCGTTCGCCTCGAGGCCGGGATGCCTAACGCGTGGCTTGGCGATCGACGTCATACCGCGGCCCCTTCGAGCTGTTCCGCGATCGCCCGGACGACGTGCCCGGCCGTCATCGGGAGGCCGCCGTAGTCCAGCACCGGCGTCATGCGGTCGCGCTCCACGCCTGTCTCGATGGCGAGCAGCGACCTGAGCTGCGCATCGCGGTTCTGCTCGATCACGAAGTTCCGCGAGTGTGCTCGCAGAAAATCGCCGACAGATTCCGCAAAGGGGAAGCCGCGGATGCGCATGTAGTCGCAGGCGAGGCCGCGATCGCGCAGGTTGTCGAGCGCCTCGAGCACGGCGGCATGGCAGCCACCTAACGAGACAAGGCCTATTGGCGCCCCTCCCCCGGCTCCTGTACGCACTTCGGGCGCGGGAACGGCGGCGGCGGCGCCGGCGAGCTTGCGCGCCAGGCGGTCCATGACTTCGCTGTAGCCCGCGGCGTCTTCAGTATACGCGCCGTGCTTGTCGTGACCCGAACCGCGCGTGAAGTAAGCGCCGCCGGGATGCACTCCGGGGAGCGTCCGTGCGGCGATGCCGTCACCGTCCGGGTCGAGATAGCGTGAGAAGCGCTGCACAGCTGCTATCTCCCCGGCGCTCAGTACCTTGCCGCGGTCAGGCCGGTAGCCGTCGTCCCACGTTAGGCGGCGGCACATCCAGTCGTTCATTCCGATGTCCAGGTCCGAAGCGACGAACACAGGCGTCTGAAAGCGCTCGGCCAGATCGAACGCCTGCACAGCCATCGTGAAACACTCTTCGGGGTTGGCGGGGAAGAGCGCGATGTGCTTGGTATCGCCGTGCGAGGCGTACGCTATGGAGAGCAGATCGCCTTGCTGTGTACGCGTGGGCATCCCGGTGGACGGTCCCGTCCGCTGCACGTCGAAGAAGACGGCAGGGACGTCGGCGTAGTACGCCAGCCCGATGAACTCCTGCATCAGTGAGATCCCGGGTCCCGCGGTGCTGGTGAAGGCGCGGGCCCCCGCCCAGGATGCGCCGATCACGATCCCGGCCGCGGCCAGCTCGTCCTCGGCCTGAACGATGCAGTAGCGCCTGCTCCCGTCAGGCTCGACGCGGTAGCGCTGGCAGAACTCCTTGAACGCTTCCATGAGCGACGTCGCCGGCGTGATCGGGTACCACGCACCGACGGTCGCGCCGGCATAGATGCAGCCTAACGCGGCAGCCGTGTTCCCATCCAGCAGGACGTAATCGCGGGTTGCGTCCATGCGCTGGACATGGAACGGAAGGGGACACTCGAAGTGGGTCTTGGCGTAATCGTAGCCGATCCGGATAGCGCGCCCGTTGGACTCGAGGAGCGCCTTCTTGCGAGCGAACTTCTCCTGCAGCATCTCGGTCACGACGTCCAGCTCGATGCCAAGCAGCGCCGTCAGCGTGCCGGCATACGCGATGTTGCGCATCAGCGTCCGGGCGCGATCGCCCTGGAACGCCTCGATGCACATGGCGCCTAACGGGACACCGAGGATGCTGATGTCACTGCGTGCGAGAGCCCGGTCCAGCGGCCAGGAAGAGTCGTACACCAGATATCCGCCCGGCCGCACCGTGGCGACGTCGCGCGCGTAGGTCGCCGGATTGAAGGCGACAACGAGATCGATCTCGGCGGGCCGTGACGTGTAGCCGTCCTTGCTGACGCGGATCTCGTACCACGTGGGGAGGCCCTGGATGTTGGACGGGAAGATGTTCTTCCCCGACACGGGGATCCCCATGCGAAAGATCGCCTGCATCAGCAGCGCGTTGGCGCTGGCCGAGCCGGTGCCGTTAACGGTGGCGATCTTGAGCGCGAAATCGTTGATCACGGAAAAGCAGGTCTAATTGGCGGGGACGGCGGCCCTGGGCCCGGCGACTCTGTCTTCTAGAGTACCCGCATACGGGATCAGCAGATCGAACTTCCGCATATCCCACGCGGCTGTAGGGCAGCGCTCGGCACAGAGGCCGCAGTGCAGGCAGATGTCTTCGTCCTTGAGCATAACGCGTGCGGTCTGGGGCAGTGCTTCGGATACGTAGAGATCCTGCTCGAGGTTGATCGCGGGCGCGGAGAGCCGTGAACGCAGCTCGCTCTCAACGCCGTTCGGGGCAATCGTTAGGCACGTCACCGGACAGACGTCGATGCACGCGTCGCATTCGATGCACAAGCTCGCCGTGAAATGCGTCTGAATGTCGCAATTGAGACAACGCTCCACTTCGCGCGCCGTCTGTTCCGCATCGAACCCCAGCTCCACCTCCACATTCAGCTTGGCGAAACGCGCGGCCAGATCCGTGTGCGTCATCTTCGTGCGCGGCGCCGGACTATAATCGTTGCTGTAGCTCCAGGAGTGCATTCCGACCTTGGCGCTCACAAGGTTCATCCCCTGCGGCAGCCGCTCGGTGAGCGCACTCCCCTGACACTGGTTGTGGATCGAGATTGCAGCCTGATGCCCGTGCTCCACAGCCCAGATGATGTTCTCGGGACCCCAGGCCGCGTCGCCGCCGAAGAAGACTCCGGCGCGTGTGCTCTGCATCGTTAGGCGGTCCACGACCGGCATGTCGTGCTCGTCGAATGCGATCCCCAGGTCGCGCTCAATCCATGGAAAGGCGTTCTCCTGGCCGATCGCCAGGATCACGGCGTCGCACGGAATCACCACGATGTCGATCACTTCGCTCCTCTGGCGGCCGTTCTGTTCGAACCAGTGCAAGCGCTCGAACTCCATGCCTACAACACGTCCGCCCTCGACCAGGAAGCGCTTGGGAGCGTGATTCTCGACGATCTCCACCTGTTCTTCCTCGGCATCTTCCAACTCCCACGGCGAGGCCTTGAAGTAGGGCCGCGAGCGCCGCGCGATCACCTTGATGTCAGTGCCGCCCAGCCGCTTGGAGGTGCGGCAACAGTCCATGGCCGTGTTCCCTACGCCGATTATCAGGACCCGCGGTTCGATGTGCTCCACGTGGCCGAAGTGCACGTTCGCCAGCCATTCGATGCCGATGTGAATGTTTGTCGCTTCACGGCGGCCCGGCAGGTCCAGCTCCTTCCCCTTGGGTGCGCCGCTGCCGACGAACACAGCATCGAAGCCGCGCTCCAGCAGCGCGCGCATACTCGTTATGGACTCGCCGTACCGGATGTCGACTCCCATATCGAGGATATAGTTGACTTCCTCGTCCAGCACCGACGCCGGGAGCCGGAATGCCGGAATGTTCACCCGCATCAGGCCGCCCGAGCGGTCCAGCTGCTCGAAGATCGTGCATTCGTAGCCTAACGGCATGAGGTCGTTGCACACTGTCAGCGATGCCGGTCCCGCGCCGATCAGCGCGATGCGCTTGCCGTTCTTGACAGCCGCTCCCTTGGGGAGTCGCTCGCGGATGTCGTCGCGCAGGTCGGCTGCAACTCGCTTGAGCCTGCAGATCGCAACCGGCTTTCCATCGATACGGCCGCGCCGGCAAGCCGGCTCGCATGGGCGGTCGCACGTACGGCCGAGGATTCCCGGGAATACATTCGACTCCCGGTTGAGCATGTACGAGTCGGAATAGCGGCCCTGCGCTATGAGCCGGATGTACTCCGGTACATTGGTGTGCGCCGGGCACGCCCACTGGCAGTCGACGACCTTATGGTAGTACGCCGGATTAGTGACGTCCGTCGGTTGCATGCTGCGTGCGGGGGGGAGAGCCTACTAGCTGATCTTCGTCGCCGGACCCGGCGTTTTCAAGCGGCTTGCGGCCCCCTCGAAGAGAAACCCGGCGAAATTGGCTACCTGCCACACGGCGAGGAGCGCAGCGATCTTCACGCGTCCGTGCCCGTTGCGGCGCGACAGCGGGTACGCCGCGCGCTGGAGGAAGCGCGCATGAAAGGTCAGGTCGCGTGCGAAACGACCGTGTCCGCGCCGGCGCAGCGCGCGATGGAAGCGCCAGGCGCCGCGCCCGTAGCGGAAATGCTGCGACCAGAAACAGCGGAGCGTGAGGCGATGCGCATGGGCGACGCCCGCGTCGGGGGCATACACAAGGCGGTGGCCGTGTTCGTGCCAGCGCTCGCAGAGATCGCGGTCTTCGGAGGCGATGCGGAAAGCCGGATCGAAACCGCGAAGCCTAACGAACGTCGCGCGGTCGACTGCCATATTGTTGGATGCGAAGAAGCGTGCTCGTTCCGGCTCCCGGTTGTGGTGCGCGTAAGCGACGTCTTGAACGATCTGGCTCGCCGTCGCGAACGGATTCTCGGGG
>JBQTJS010000253.1:0-2162 GCA_052386875.1 Gemmatimonadaceae bacterium | reverse complement strand
CGGACAAGGTCCGCGTCCCGTGCTTGTGCGGCGAGCACGCCGATACGCTCCGTCAACCGCCCGACCGCTGGCGGCGAGAGGTCGTGCCGGCGCACCCAGTCGAGCGCCTCGCGGGCGTAGCCAGCCGCAATCGTGGGAGCGCCGCCTAACGCAAGCTCCGTCAGCCCCTGGTTCACCATGGCATTCGGCGGGAACTGTGCTTCATCGTTCAGTCGTATCGTGTCCAGCGCCAACCGCGCCGCGGCGAGATCGCCGCGCCCTAGATGGGCCAGCTGCCGCCGCCACGCGCGCGCTGTGACCGTCTTCGTGCTCTCCGCCAGCGCCAACGCCGCGGTCATGTCCCCGCGAAAGTGTGCCGCGAAAAAGCGTGCTTCGATCAACGCCTCGGGACTGCGTTGCGCGACCCGCTGCGCAACCGCCAGTGCACTCGTGGTATCGCCGACGCCTAACCAGCTGTACATGGCATTATTCGTGTTCGGCGCGACCGCGGCGGGATCCAGTCGCATCGCCGTGTCCGCGGACGCAGCAGCTTCTTCGTGACGACCGAGCGCTCGCAGCGCCCATGTGCGCCCCTCGTACGCGAGCACATCGCCGGGCGATGCGTCATGCAGCAAATCCCAGTACGCCAGCGCACTGTCCGGGCGGTCGCGCACGAGCTGCTCGTAACGGGCGCGGATCACGAGCTGCTCACGTGGCGGCACGGTCGCCATCAACTCGTATGCCTTCGTTAGGTGCGCCTCCGAGTGTGTCTGCTCGTCGATGAACCAGAGAATGTCGCCCAAGAAATAGTGCGCCAGCACGAACGTGCTGTCGTGAGTCACCGCGCGCTCGGCCGGCGCCACCGCCTCGCTACGCCTTCCTTCAGCCGCGAGCTGGCGGGCCTGTGCGTAGCTCTTGAGGGCCGCGAGCGAGGCTGTCGTTACCGCAGGGAGTGGCCGCACCCTCGGATCGCGCGCGGTTCGCGAGATGGCCGCACCAATCGCCCGACCGATACGCTCGACAGCCGGCAGAATACCTGCGGCATCGACCGGTCGTTCCGCAAACGTGCGCACGGACGTCCCCGACCTCGGATCCAGCAGCTCCAGCACGATCTGAGCTCCGGGGCCGACGGGAAGGACCGAGCCGGTCACTGCGACGTGCGCCCCGCTTCGAGTTGCAAGAGCAAGCAGCTGTGGTGCCCGCAACGCTGAGTCCCGCGGCAAGCGCATCAGTGTTTTGAGATCCCGGATTCCAGCGTCACTCGTTAGGAGCACACCCCTTGTGTTTATGAGCTCCGCGCGCAGCGCTTCGCGCACTGCGAGGGCTAGCACCGAATCGGGTCCCTCGAGATCGCCCACGACCACCGTCGCACTCGGCGCGACTACGCCGCGGTCGCCGGTGGGACGCCCCGGTCGCGCTACAAGGAGAACTGCCAGCGCGACGACAGCGACCGCGGCTAACGTCCATTGCGCGAGGGACCGCCGGGGGAGGCGACGACCCGCGCGTGCGACCGGCGCCGCAACAGGCGCCAGCGCCGCAGACGGCTGCACGGCGTCCACGCGCGATACGGTTGGCTCGTTAGGCACCGCCGGTACTGCAATAGGCTGGGGCGCGACGCGCCGCAGATTTTCCGCGAGCTGCATGACGGATTGATCCGGCTCGGCCTCCAGCTCGTCGCGCATGAGCGCCTCATAGACGCGCGCCGTGCGCAGTGCGCCCTCCCGGTCCCCGATCTGCACCAATGCCTGCATCAGCCGCAGCGTGGCACGGCCGTCCAGCGCATCGAGTGTGACGCGGCGCCGCAACCAGTCGACAGCGCGATGCCAGTCGCCCGATTTCTCCGCGGCATCGGCGAGGCGGTCCAGCGCCCTGCCGCAGGCGTGCGCGTGGCGCGCACTCTCTTCATCGATCCAGCGGTTCAGTTCGGGCGCGTCGTCAACGTGGAAGCCCTCCAGAAACGCGCCGCGGTACTCCGCGACTGCGTCCTCGAGCTTCCCACTGCGCATCGCTGCATTGAATGCGTGCGCGTCACTTCCGAGGACGGCGGGGTTAAGCCGCACGGTCTCGGCATCCATGACGATCGCATCGGCACCGAGGTCGTGCCGCAGCGAGTAGAGCAGCTGCGAGAGTGAATGGCGGCCGCTCGCCTCATCACTCTCGGGCCAAAGCAGCGCGATGAGTTT
>JBQTJS010000252.1:0-1931 GCA_052386875.1 Gemmatimonadaceae bacterium | reverse complement strand
GAGTCGGCAGGAGCGATCCGCTTCGTATCGGCCACGCTGGGAAGCCGCGCCGCCGACTCACCGCTCCCACCTCTCGCACTGCTGCAGGCACAGGCCGTCGAGAAGAGTCCGGTGCTGCGGGGGCGTGAGGCGAGGATCTCCGCACAGACGGCGCGCGTCGAGCTAACGCGCAAAGACCACCTCCCGGACTTCGACGTCTCGCTCCAGTACGGCCAGCGGTCCGGCCGGCCCGACATGCTCAGCGCGATTGTCTCACTGCCGCTCCCGATTCAGCGACGCAGCAAGCAGAACGAAGCCGTCACCGAAGCACACGCAGAGCTATCCGCGTTAGGCGCCGAAAATAATGCGCTGCTTAACGAGATCCGCGGCGAGGTCGCTCGACTCCACGCTCAGCTCGAGCGCGACCGCGCGCAGCTCGCGCTCTATGTCAAGGCGATCATCCCCCAGGGACGCGCGACGCTCGAGTCAGCCGTCGCGAACTATCAGGTCGCGCGCTCCGACTTTCTCTCGCTGCTCGACGCGCAAACAACGCTGTTCAATTACGAGACGGCATACTTTCGCACGTTGACCAACTTCGCCAAGACGCTCGCGGAGTTGGAGCAGGTAGTGGGAGAGGAGATCCTTCCATGATTGCCCGCGACTCGGCAGGGGTGCTCAGCGTGCGGACAAAGTGGATCATTGCGATCAGTGTGGTCCTAACGGCCGCCGTTCTCGTCTGGGCCGTCGCAGCTTCGCGCGGTGACCGGCGGCTCGCTGGGCCGCAGTCACGAGTTACGCAAGACATGCCTGGCATGGAAATGAGCACAGACGGCTCGGCGCAGCTCACACCGGCGCAGATCGCGCAGTTCGGCATCACGTTTGGAAATGTGGAGGAACGCACGTTGAGCGCTGAGGCGCGCACGACGGGCGTTGTGACGTTCGATGAGACGCGCATGACGAAAGTAGCGCCGAAGTTCGCCGGTTTCGTCGAGCGGCTGCATGTGGACTTCACCGGTCAGGCTGTGCGCCGCGGCCAGCCGCTCCTGGACATCTACTCGCCCGCGCTCGTCGCGGCGCAGGAAGAGCTGTTGTTGGCGCGCCGGCTCGAGCGCACGGTCGGTGAGAGTGCGGTGCCCGGTGTTCCGTCGTCCACCACCGACTTGTTAGGTGCAGCCAGGCGCCGCCTGCGCTTATGGGACATCTCGGAGCCGCAGATCGAGGAGATCCTTCGCACGGGTGCCGTTAGGCGCACGCTTACGTTGTACGCCCCGGCGTCGGGCGTGGTCGTGGAGAAGCAGGTGCTCGCGGGACAGGCTGTGGATGCCGGCATGACGCTGTATACGTTGGCGGATCTCAGCCGGGTTTGGGTCGACGTGCAGTTGCGCGAGAGCGACGCCACGCTCGTGCAGCAAGGTACGGCGGCGGCGCTCGAGATCAGCGGGCTTCCCGGCCGACTGTTCGAAGGCCGCGTGGAGTATGTGTATCCCACGCTCGACTCGGCATCGCGCGCGGTGCGCGCGCGGATCGCGTTGCCTAACGCCGGTCGCGCACTCATGCCCGGCATGTACGCGACGGTCCGTCTCCGCACGCCGGTGCGGCGCGCGCTCACCGTGCCGATGTCGGCGGTGCTGCAGACGGGAAAGCGGAACCTCGTCTTCGTGGACATGGGCGGCGGGCGGCTCATGCCTCACGACGTCGAGATAGGGCGTAGCGCAGGCGAGTACAGCGAAGTGCTCGCCGGCGTCGAGCCCGGGCAGCGCGTCGTCACATCGGCGCAGTTCCTCCTCGAGTCCGAGTCCAACCTCGGTGAAGTGATGCGCTCGATGATGGGGCAGGGAGTCGACCGCGGCATGGCTGACATGCCCGGAATGGAGATGAAGGGTGCCGACATGAGGGGGATGCCGACCGCGCCGCGGCCGAAGTCTCCGGGGAGGTAATCCCATGCTCAAACG
>JBQTJS010000251.1:0-3834 GCA_052386875.1 Gemmatimonadaceae bacterium | reverse complement strand
AGGGGACCAGCCGGCGTCGTCGTCTGGCGCCGAACCTCGAGCGCCTGCAGCGCGGCTATAGCAAGGGCGGCCTGCGCAGTGGCGCTGAGCACCGATGACGCCGGTAACGCGGAGCTGCTACGCGAGTTCGTTAGCGCGCTCGATTCGTAGACGACTGGCCATCGGCGGCGAGCCGCGCACTGATCGATTCGCTGTTGCTCGTCGCAGGTCCGTAGCCGCGGACCTGGCTGCAGCGGAACAGGCCCTCCGCTACCCGCGACGCTGCCGCGAGGACCAATGAATAGCGCGGATCTTCCATCCGGTCGGAGTGCGCGACAGCACCATCAGCTCGGCGCCTAACGAATTGATCTGGCGTCCGCGATACTCGCCTTGTGTCGTACTTGTCGACGTCGCCCAAGCGATATCACCCTGCACAACGACGCGCACGGGTCCGCGTTCACTCTTGATGCCGCGGGCAAAGGCGATGTCACCCGGCAGATGATGCGAGCGGTATTCGTCGCGTGTTTCGATACCGCCGGTCTCCAGGATGACGGCGTCCGGCGCGAGAAGCGCCAGCGCCGCCGTGCTGTCTCCGGCGGCGAGCGCTGCATGATATGCTGCGACGACAGCCGCCACATCGCTCGAGTCGCCGGCCGTAAGCGCAACATCGCTTACGGGGAACTTGGTGCCGGTCTGGCCGCGAATCTCGAGCGTGCCGCCCGGGGTGACGGCGAAGGCGTTAGGCACGATCCAGAAGTCGTGCGCCATGAGCGAAAGCGCGCTGACGAGAACAAGGATCGCCGCGACGCAGGCGCCTGCCGCGACACGCTTAGCCTGACGCCGCCGCACCCTCGAGCCTTGGGTAGTTAGAGCCACAGGTCACTCCTCTGGAAGAAGACAGCAGCGGTCAACCGAGCTGCGCACGCGCAAGAACGTCCGCCGCCTGCGGTTTGCCTCTTGGTGCCATTTCGCTGTGATCCATACCGGGCATGGAGTCCTTCTTCGCGGCGGGCTTCTTTGGCGCCGCCTTCGGAGCCGCCTTCGTCGCCGGCATCTTGTGCCCTGCATGTGGGTCAGCGGGCTTCGTCGCCGCGGGCTTCTTTGGCACTGTCTTCGGTGCCGCCTTTGTCGCCGGTGCCGTCTTGTGCTCTGCGTGTGGGTCAGTGGGCTTCGTCCCCGGGGGTTTCCTGGCCGGTTCCTTGGCCGGTTTCGCCATCATCGCCTCGATGTGTTCACGCTGCTCGGCGGGCATCTCCCGCAGCATCTCCTGCAGCATCCGTCGCAGTGCGGTGTCCGCCAGAATGCGTTCGCGGATGACGGGGTCGGACATCATGCGCATATGTACGTCCAGCATCTGCTGCATGTGCCCGGAGACCGCGTTAGGTGTTCTGGGGCGCGCGCTGTCGGCCATCTGGTGGCCCTCGTGCCTAACGGCTGATGTATCGCGCCGCCGGCCGGCCGAATCGTGTCCCCCTCCCCCTCCCATCCGCGCACGATCCGCGCCGGGGCGCGCAGAATCGCCCGGCGTGGCGCCGTGCCGCATCTGCGCGCGCTCGCCGCCCCCGCCGGTCGCCTGGCCGTACTTGAAGCCCGTCATCGCCCCCGTGCGCTCGTCGTGCGTCATGACTGCGCCGTACGTCACGGTCGGCGTCGGCAGCGGCAATAGCACGCCGAGCGGCAGACCGCCCATGTTCTCAACACCCATGTGCTGCGCCATCGTGCGCCAGGCCTGTTCGGTCATAACGAAAGACGTGTCGTCCCGGTAGCGCCGCGCCGCGAGCATGATTTCGGTCCGCTTGCGATCGCGGGCAACGTCCGGATTGGAGAGGATGTCCGATACGACATCGTGCATCGAGTGCAGGTTATCGAAGATGATCGCGGCCTCGGGGTAGCGCTTGGAGAACTCCGGAGCGACGGCGGCGGTCATGGGCATCACGTACGGCATCGTCCGGGGCGGCTCCTGCAGCATCTGCCAGAAGCGCGAGAGCGCAGCGCGGACGCCGGCCTGCTTTTCATCGACGGATCGGCCCACCACGAGCGGCTCGTACAGGCTGACCTGGAGCCAGTGGTAGGCCCAGATCAAGCCGTTGAACTTCGGATAGTTCATGCGGAAGGTGAGCGAGTACGGCTGCTCCTGCATAAGCACCATGCTCTTGGGCATGGAGCTGAAGGCGATATCGGGTCGCGACTTGTAGTAGCGCAGCAGCTCTGTGACTTTGGCGTCCTTTTCGTTAGGCGGGATCCGTTCGTCTGCCCACACGTCATAGATCTGCCGGTGGAACAGATGCGCCCAGTCGAACATCATCTTCGCCTCGGGGACGAGCTTCGCGTATTCGATCTCGATCGCCGCCTCTTCCAGCGGGACGCGGGGCGGGTGGAGCAGGATTCCTTTCGTTAGGCGGTTGTACCATCCCTCCTCCAGCTCGCGCACCGAGCCGGGGAAGTTTGTCCAGAGCGTCTCGTACAGGATGGCGTGGCCGAAGTCGAACGCGTTGAACAGCCGGTCCGCAGCCGGGTAGTTGTGCCGGAACTGCCAGTTGAACTTCCCCGGCAGGTAGGACTGCTCGTACGTCGTCGACCACTGCGCTGCCGCCGGCGCCGGCGTGCCGCTGCTCAGCCCCATCGTGAGGGCGCCCGCCGCGGCGAGCATGTGGGAGTGACCAAATCTATGGTGTGACATGCGGACCCTCCGGGCCGCTGCAACTATTGTGAGAGCCATGCCTAACGCGGCATCAGCGCGCGAATGGCGAATGCACGCGCGAGCCCAAACGTTACGAACCATGACCGATCGTCGCCCGTTAGGCGCTTCCCCAGGCCGGCGTCGACAGCGAAGTACTGGTTGATTTGATACCGCGCGCCGGCGCCGGCGTTCCATTCCACGTCTTCGTCGCGCCGTAACGGCTGCTGTGCGAACACCTCGCCCGTGATGAGCAGCGCCTTGAGCGGGTACGTGCGGTCGACCGCGACTCCGGCGAGCCAGCGCGACAGCTCGACCGCGCCGGATTCGACTGTCGCGGCGCCGGTCGTCCCGGCCGCGTTAGGGGCCGGTCCGGAACCGAACGTGTACTGCCCGTTCACGTGGAAGCGCGCCCAGCGGAACGTGCGCGTGGCAATCCCCTTGGCGGAGGCGTACGCCTTGTCAGGACCGAGCCCGCCAGCCGGTGCGAGCACGTCAGTGACGACGCCCAACGCGGGAAGCGTGCGCGTTTCCGCGTTGAGGTTGTGCAGCAGCGAGACCTCGATCCCGGCGAGACCCACTCGGCGGCGCGAGCCGCCAAGATCGGCGTAGGCGATGGGAAAGCCGATCTCCAAATGAGTGCGTGGGAAAATTCCGTAAGTCAGCTCCGGCTCCAATCCCCAGTTGTAAACCCCGCCACGGGAGCGCTCGAGCCTGAACGGAGCGAGCTGCAGCTCGAACGCGTACCGCTCTGTGGCATACGCATCCTCGATGGTGACCGGCCGGCGCGAATCGGTGTTGTAATAATCGGTTTGCGCGAACGCGGCAGTCGCAGCGCCGAGCCCGAAGAGCGCGTGCACAAGTAGCACCACAACGCTCTTCAAACTTAGGCAAAGCGTGTGTCGCAATGTCAGCATGCGTACGGCACAGGGGGAAGAGAGAGACCACGTACGGGTGGGCTTTATGGCGCATAAAATATGCCCTCGTGCTGCGCAGAGTTCCAGTCTGCGACATCGCTACCGCGTGGGCGGAGGCGGATCCGTCGGACGTCGTGCGCGGCCGCTCGTCTGCGCGTCCGGCACTACCCAGAATGTGTCGAGCGCGGCCATGTCGCCACGCTCTGCGGCATTGAAGAGCGCCTCGATCGTCGCGACGACACGTGCGCCGTCATCCGACGC
>JBQTJS010000250.1:0-16608 GCA_052386875.1 Gemmatimonadaceae bacterium | reverse complement strand
CATGTCGCAGGTGCCATCGAGGCAAGCTCCGGCACGATCGCTGTTGCGATCGCGCGGAAGATAGCTCGCACAGGCTCGAGGACCATGAGGGATTGGGAGACAGCCGGGGCGAAGCGGACACACCGGCTTACGCGACTGTAAGGATGTCCGCGCAGCCGGAACTGCACTAGGTGCGCTTACGGATGTCTCGCGCGACTCCTCATCGGGTGGCTCCTAATGGGCCAGGGACCCATCGCACAAACAATCGGGCACACGGCAGTTGCCGGCAAGCGCCCGCGCGTGCAGGTTGACGCGCACGAGAGCGAGTCCAACCCCTTGACACACGATCTCCATTTCCGACGGCTGACGCAGCGTCACGGGCTGGTCGCCGGTGCGCTGACCGGCGCGATGATCGTGCTGTACTTCGGTTTCGTGCTGCTCATTGCATACAACAAGCCGTTTATGGGGCGGCTCATAACGCGAGGCCTCACCGTGGGGATCCTGCTCGGCGCTCTCGTGATCGTGTGCTCCTGGCTGCTCACACTGGTTTACGTGCGCTGGGCCAATGCCCATTACGATTCGGCCGTGAACAGGCTCAAGCTGTAGTGAGCGCGCTTTTGCAAGCGGCGCAGGACGTGGCCCAAAGCGTCGGCACTCGGCTCGGCGAGCCAAACCCGGTAGCGATCGCGATGTTCATCGCGTTCATCGCGGTCACGTTAGGCATCACCTATTGGGCGGCGCGGCGCACCCACACAACCGAGGAGTTCTACGCCGCCGGCCGCACTATCAGCGCAGGACAGAACGGTTTCGCGCTGGCGGGGGACTACATGAGCGCGGCCTCGTTCCTCGGGATTGCAGGCCTCGTCTCGACGACAGGCTTCGACGGTCTGATATACTCCACGGGCTGGCTGGTTGGCTGGCCTGTCGTCCTGTTTCTCATTGCCGAGCCGCTGCGCAATCTCGGGAAGTACACTTTCGCGGACGTCGTCGCTGCGCGGCTGCGGCAAGGACCTGTGCGGATCGCGGCCGCCGTGGGAACGCTCGCGACCGTGATCTTTTATCTCATCGCACAGATGGTTGGGGCGGGAAGCCTGATACGCCTGATGTTCGGCATCAACTATGAGATGGCCGTGATGTTAGTAGGCGCGGCGATGCTGGCGTACGTACTGTTCGGCGGGATGATCGCGACGACATGGGTACAGATCGTGAAAGCGGGTCTTTTGTTAGGTGGTGCCGCACTGCTTGCGTTGCTGGTGCTGGCCAAGTTCGGGATGAACCCCCTGCGGCTCTTCGCCGCGGCAGCCGAGCGGTTCGGTGACGGCATGTTGGCCCCTGGGCTCCTGGTGACGACTCCGCTGGATGCGGTCTCGCTCGGCATGGCGCTCATGTTCGGCACCGCGGGGCTGCCGCACATTCTCATGCGCTTCTACACTGTGCCGGACGCGCGCGCGGCTCGTAATTCGGTGTTCTACGCGACGGGTCTCATCGGCGCGTTCTATCTCATGACCTTTGTGCTCGGGTTCGGCGCAATGGTGCTAGTGGGTCCGGAGACAATCACGAGCATCGATCGTGGCGGCAACATGGCAGCGCCGCTCCTCGCCGAAACGTTAGGTGGCACACCGTTCCTCGGCTTCATTGCGGCGGTGGCGTTCGCCACAATATTGGCAGTCGTCGCCGGCCTGACGCTCTCCGGCGCGGCGGCGCTGTCACATGATCTCTGGGTGAATGTCGCGCGCGCGGGAGTGGCGACGCCGCAGGAGCAGTTGCGTGTGGCGCGCTTGGCGACAGTTGCGTTAGGCATCGTCGCCATCGTGCTCGGCATCACCTTCAAGGGACAGAACGTGGCTTTCATGGTGGGGTTGGCATTCGCGATCGCGGCCAGCGCGAACTTCCCGGCGCTTGTGCTCTCGATCTTCTGGCGCCGCTGCACTACCCAGGGCGTCGTGGCCAGCATGCTCGTCGGCACACTCTCCACCCTCGCACTTATCTGGTTGTCTCCCACCATTCAGGTGGACATACTCGCGCAGCCGAGTGCGCTCTTTCCGCTGAAGAACCCGGCGCTCATTACGATCCCGCTCTCCTTCGCCGTCGGCATCGTCGTATCGTTCCTCACAACAGACGAGGCGGCACTTGCGGGCTATGCACAGGTCGAGCGCCAGATGCACCTGGGTCACTCGACGGCGCTCTGACAGAAACGTCGAGCCCGGCCATGGACGACCTCTTCGCGCAACTCGGTCGCATTGCGCGCAACTTCCGCGAGTCGGTGCGGGATCACTCGCCGCTTCCGTCCGGCAACTTCCCGGCCGGCGCGGAACTGCGCACGCGATACGAGTTCACGCGTGCGACGCCTCTGCCGCAGGTTGTCGCCGACGTGACTCGCTGGCTCGACGAAGGAACTCTGCACGTTACTCACCCGCGTTACTTCGGTCTCTTCAATCCAAGTGTGCACGCGTCGTCGATCGTCGCCGACGCGCTCGTCGCCCTGTACAACCCGCAAGTGGGGGGCTGGTCGCACGCACCGGCGGCGAATGAGATCGAACAGTGGACGCTGCGATGGCTTGCCGGCACGTTAGGCTGGCCGCCGGATACCTGTGCCGCGCACTTCACAAGCGGCGGCAGCGAGGCGAATCACACCGCCGTGCTTGCCGCCCTCGCCGATCGCGATCCGTCGTATTGTCTCAGTGGGGCGCGCGCTTTGCCCGGGGCGCCGCGCCTCTACGTATCCGAAGAGAGTCATCACTCGTTCGTCAAGATCGCGCGTGCCTGCGGGTTGGGCGAGGATGCGCTAGCCCGCGTGCCCGTCGACGATGCCCAACGCATGCGGCCGGATGCGCTGTATGCGTTAATCGCGCAGGATCGCTCGTTAGGTCTGGAGCCGATCGCAATAGTTGCAACGGCGGGGACAACAGGCAGCGGCGCGATCGACCCGCTGGGCGCCATCGCCGACGTGGCCGCTGTGCACGACGTCTGGCTGCACGTGGATGCTGCCTGGGGCGGCAGCGCCGTTTTAGTGCCGCGGCTCAAGCAACATCTCGCCGGCGTTGAACGCGCCGATTCACTCACCTGGGACGCTCACAAGTGGCTCTCGGTATCGATGGGAGCGGGGATGTTCTTCTGCAAGCATCGTGAGGCGTTGCAGAGGATATTCACAGTTGCCACAGGCTATGTGCCGGCGACAGTGCAAGACGGTGTGGATCTCTATAAGGAGTCGCTGCAGTGGTCGCGCCGCTTCATCGGCCTGAAACTGTTCATGGCGTTAGCCGAGCACGGGGCTGAGGGTCTGGCGGCGATCGTGCAGCGCCAGGCAGACATGGCGGAGTGCCTGCGCAGGCGCCTGCAGGCCGCGGGATGGCGCGTGGTAAACGAGACCCCCCTGCCGCTCGTCTGCTTTACGCACGATGCGATCGATGACATGCACCTAACGAGTCAGATCGTCGTCGATCGCGTGCTGGCGCGCGGGCGCTGCTGGATATCGTCGGTAGCGCTTACGGGGTGCGGGAGCGCTCTGCGCGCCTGCATCACAAGCTTCGAGACGACCCAAGAAGATTTGGATATTCTGATGCAGGATCTCGACGCCGCAATCCACTGAGCGCGTCAAGTCCCTCGCGACGTACGCCCGGAGGCCGCTATTATGCGCGCCTATGGCTGTTGACCGAGAAAAGATCCCGTACCTCCCGGAGCGTATCGAAGGGCTGGGTCAGGTGTCCACCAACCTGGCCTGGAGCTGGAGCCGCAATGCTCGACGGCTTTTCTCCTGGATCGACGAGACTCTGTGGCACTTCACACGCCACAACCCGATCGCCCTTCTCAGGCGCGTCGACCCGAGCCGCTTAAACGAATGCGCGCGCGATCCGCGCTTCCTCGAGCTGTACGACCTCGTAATGGGAGAGCTGAAGACTGAAGGGGAGCATGCCGGCCACTGGTTCGCGCGGCACTACCCGGACCTGTTGTCTCGGCCGGTCGCGTACTTCTGCGCCGAGTTCGGCCTGCACAATTCGGTACCGATCTATTCCGGCGGACTTGGCGTGCTGGCCGGCGATCACTGCAAAGCAGCGGCGGACCTCGGTGTGCCGCTGGTGGGAGTCGGCCTGTTCTACACCAAGGGTTATTTCGACCAGAAGCTGCGCCTGGACGGCTGGCAAGAGGACAGCGCCGAGCAACTGGAGGTTGTGAACACACCGTTGCGCAGGGTGTTACCCAACGGGGAGAATGCCAAAGCAGAGCACCTAACGAGTTTGGTCACGTTCGGCCGCGAGGTGCACATCGCGGCCTGGCGCATCGACGTCGGCAGCGTGCCGGTCTTCCTCCTTGATACCGATCTCGAGGCCAATGATCCGGATGATCGGGGGTTGACGAGCAAACTGTATGCGGGGGGGCCGGACGTTAGGCTCCGTCAGGAATGGATCCTTGGCGCCGGCGGTGTGCGCGTGCTGCGCGCGTTAGGCATCGATCCGGCTGCCTGGCACGCCAACGAAGGCCACGCCGCCTTCATGATGCTGGAGCGTGTCAGAGAGTTGACTGCTGGCGGTCGCAAGTTCGACAGCGCCGTCACGGCAGTGCGCGCTACAACCGTGTTTACTACGCACACGCCGGTCCCCGCAGGCCACGATACGTTTTCGTGGGACCAGGTTGAACGCTGCGCCGGGCCGATCTGGACGGCAATGGACGCGACGCGCGACGAGGTCTTCGGACTCGGTTCGCATCCCGCGGACCAGAGCCGCACGTTCCACATGACGTGCGCCGCACTGCGGCTCGCGCGGCATGTCAACGGCGTCGCGCGCCGCCACGGTGAAGTCTCGCGGCAGATATGGCAGCCGCTCTGGCCTGACCGGCCCGCCGAACGCGTTCCGATCGGACACATAACGAACGGCGTGCATCTCTCCACTTGGATGTCGCGCGAGATCACCTCGTTGCTGGAGGACCAGTTGGGGGCGGATTGGCATCAACAGGCGGGCGATCCCGAACGCTGGAAGCGAGTGCTGGAGATGGACGACGCGACACTGTGGCACGTGCGCCAATCACTAAAGGGCGCGCTCTTCAACTTCATCCGCGAAGATGCGCGCCGACGTTGGGCACGGCACTGGAAGGAAGCCACCCACGTTGTCGGCGCGGGGACGCTACTCACGCCGGAAGCCCTAACGATTGGATTTGCGCGGCGCTTTGCCACTTACAAACGCGCCGATCTCGTATTCCGCGACATCGACAGGCTGCGCGACCTGTTGACGAATGTGACGCGACCCGTGCAGATCATATTCGCGGGGAAGGCGCATCCCGAAGACACTCCCGGAAAGGAGGTGCTCAAGCTCGTCTATAGCTTCACGCGCGACGCCGCGCTCGAGGGCCGCGTGGCATTCCTCGAAGACTACGACCTCCATCTTTCACACAGGTTGGTACAGGGGGTCGACCTCTGGCTGAATCTCCCGCGCGTGCCGCTGGAGGCGAGCGGCACAAGCGGGATGAAGGCCGCGCTGAACGCGGTACCTCAGCTGAGCACACTTGACGGCTGGTGGCATGAGGGATACGACGGACTCAACGGATGGGCGATCGCCCCGGATTCTTCACGCCAGCCACCGGACGATTGGGATGCGGATCAGTTGTACACGTTGCTGGAGCGGGAAGTTGTACCGCTATACTACTCGCGCGACGAGCGTGGGATACCATGCGGCTGGACAAGTCGCATGAAGCATGCGTTGCGCGTTGGTGTGGAGCGCTTTACCGCTCGGCGCATGTTGAGGGATTACGTTAGGCAGCACTACGCCCTTGCTATGCGCGGTGAGACGGCCGGCGACGATCCGCCGCTCGCGTGAGCGTTTAGATGGCGACTCGCAAACGGGCTCCCTCTGACGCGCCGCGCAAGCCGCGTGCGAAGCGCGCCGCGGCGGCGCAACCGCCGAGCCCGGCGCCGGTCGTCTATCCGCTGACGACTACGGCGGGGGAAGCTGCCACTGTCGTGCATCTGGCCGCCGAGCTGGCACCGTTCGCTCGCACAGGCGGGCTTGGTGAAGCGGTGGCGAACCTGGCGCTGTACCAGCGTCGCGCCGGGTTGGAATGCGCCGTGGTGATGCCGCTGTATCGTCAAGTGCGCGAGGTAGTTAGCGATTTCGTGCCGGCGAGCGAGCCGTACAAAGTGAGCGTCGGCTCGCGCGAGGAGACGGCGCAACTGTTCGAGTCCACGTCGCTGCGCGACCGCGCGGCGGACGGAAAGCCGCGTGTGTATTTCGTAGCAAATAGCTACTATTTCGATCGCGCCGGGATCTACGGCGACCAGCAAGGCGACTACGCCGACAATGCCCAGCGGTGGTCCTACTTCGCACTGGCGGCCATCAACGGGCTGCCTAACGTGGTGCCGACGCCGGTGCTGCTGCACGCGCACGACTGGCACACTGCGCTGGCGCCGGCGTACCTGCGCGCCTATGATGTGGGCCGCCAATTCTACCGCAAGACGTCCTGCGTTCTGACTGTGCATAACGCCGGCTATCAGGGCCACTTTCCGACACATGCGATGGCCGAGATCGGCCTCCCGTGGGAGTTCTATAACCATCACATGTTCGAGTGGTACGGGAGGACGAATCTGCTCAAGGGAGGGATGTCTTGCGCCGACGCCGTGACAACCGTGAGTCCGACTCACGCACACGAACTGCGCACGCCGGCAGGAGGCTTCGGGCTGCACGAACACTTCATCGCGCTGCGCGAACGCTTCGTCGGCATCCTCAATGGAATCGATAACAACGACTGGAATCCGGAGTCGGATCCGCACATTGCCAGCACATTCTCGCGTGATACGTTGAGCGGCAAACGCCGCTGCAAGGCGGCCCTGCAGAAGATCTTCGGGCTGCCGCAGCGGCCGGGGACGCCCATCATCGGCATGAGCGCGCGCATGGTGGCGCAGAAGGGACTCGATCTGATACTCGGCAGCCCCCGGTTTCTTTCGCTCGATGCGCAGTTCCTGTTCCTGGGACAGGGGGAGCGGCGTTATGTGGACGTGCTGACGGAGCTTGCCTTACGCGCGCCGGGGCGCATCGGCGTTCAGACACGCTTCACCGTCGAGCAGGAGCATCGCCTACTCGCCGGCGCAGATATGATCGTTATGCCGTCGCAGTACGAGCCGTGCGGCCTCACGCAGATGCGCGCGCAGCGTTACGGCACCATACCTGTAGCACGGCGCGTAGGCGGTCTCGCCGATACGATCGACGATAACATCACCGGTTTCCTGTTCGACGAGTACACGCATATGGACTTCATCCACGCGTGCGCGCGAGCGATCGACCACTATCGGCATCCGCAGACCTGGACGGCGATGGTGCGCGAAGCGATGTCGCGCGACTTCGGCTGGCAGCACTCCGAGGTGAAGTACCGGGAGCTGTACCGCAGGGTGATCGAATCGCCGCGGTGGAGGCGTTAGGCAATGCTCAGCGCGCCGCGCATGGATTTCGTCCTGATGCTGCACTCACATCTCCCGTATGTGCTGAATCACGGCCGCTGGCCCCACGGCAGCGACTGGATCTGCGAAGCCGCGATCGAGACCTACCTGCCGCTGCTCGCCAAGCTGCGCGCCCTGGACCAGGGGAACGTTGCCGCGCCGGTGACAATCGGATTCACTCCGGTGTTGGCGAACCAACTCGAGCATCCAACGTTCGCCGCAGAGCTGGACGCTTACTTCGCGCACCGCTTCGAGTTCCTGGAAGAGGCACCGACGTCGCTGCAGGAGACCGGAGACGAGCACTTGCTGCCGCTGGTGGGCTACTGGCGTGAGCGCCTGAGTCGGATGCGCGAACTCTTCCATGCCTTGAGCGGCCGTATCCTCGACGGCTTCCGTGAGCTGGAGCGCCGCGAGCGTATCGAGATCACCTCGTCTGCCGCCACGCACGGGTTCCTGCCGCTGCTGGGGCGGGATGAGAGCATCCGCCTTCAGCTCTCGTTAGGTTTCGCCGAGCATCGGCGCATCTTCGGACGCGACCCCATAGGCTGCTGGGTGCCGGAATGCGCCTATCGTCCGGCGGGGAGCTGGCACCCCCTGCCGAATGTGCGCGCGCGCGACCGCCTTGGAATCGAGCATTTTGTCGCCGAGGCGGGGTTCCGTTACTTCTTCGTGGATGCGCACCTGGCGCGCGCCGGACAACCCCTCGGCGTTTACGCGCAGATTGTGCACGGCGAGCCGGAACGGCTGGCCACGCTGCTGCGGGCGAACCACCACGCAGCGCGGACTCCGTATCGAGCCTATCGTGTGACCAGGCCTAACGAACCGAGTCCTGTCGACGCGCTCGTGCGCGATCCGCGGTCGTCTGCACAGGTGTGGAGCCGCCACGGCGGCTATCCCGGACATGGCGCGTACCTTGAGTTCCACAAGATCCGCTGGCCCGGAGGCCTGCGGCTCTGGCGCGTCACGGGGTCGGGTGTCGATCTGGGCGCCAAACTGCCGTATGAGCCGGCGCGGGCGCGGGGCCAGTCGCACGAGCACGCCAAGCACTTCGCCGCCATGCTGAACCGCATCGGCGAGAGACGTCCCGAGCATCAGGGCGACGTTATCGTCGCGCCGTTCGATACCGAGCTCTTCGGCCACTGGTGGTACGAGGGTCCCGACTTCCTGGGTGATCTATACGCGGTGTTGCCTAACTACTCAGCGCTGCGCCCCACGACGGCCGCGAGTCACATCGATCGGACGAGCGTCTTTCCCATGCTGCGACTGGGGAGCGGCTCCTGGGGCAAGGACGGCGATTGGAGCATGTGGCTGGGGCAGCGGACATGGTGGTCCTGGCCCGTGATATGGGAGTTGGAGGACGCATTCTGGACGCTGGCGCCGCGCGCAGTCGCTGACGGAGCGTTGCACCCGGTGCTGGCGCAGGCGGCACGGGCATTGCTGCTCGTGCAGTCGTCCGATTGGCAGTTCATAATTTCGACCGGTGAGGTCGAGGATTACGCGATCAAACGTTTCAACGGGCACGTGCAAGACTGCCGCGACTTGATCCAAGCGTTAGGCGATGCCCTCAGTGGCCAACGTATCGCGAAAGCGCTGCAGGTCGCGGCGCAGCAGCGTGAGCGCGACGATCTTTTCCCCGCCATCATTCCGTCCATTGAATCGGCGCTGATCGGCGAGACACTGGCTGCACGCACCTAGCTCGGCGGAGGACCGACACGATGAAATGGAGCTGGCGGATCGGGCGTATCGCGGGGATCGACATCGAGGTGCACGCGACTTTCGCCCTGCTGCTGCTGTGGATCGCGATCACGGAGTACCAGCGCACGCGCGACATAGGCGCAGTTGTCGGTGCAGTGACGTTCGTGCTCGTCATCTTCGCGTCAGTGATTGCGCACGAATACGGGCATGCCCTGACGGCGCGGCGCTACGGTGTCGCGACTCGCGGGATCACGCTGCTGCCCATCGGCGGCGTAGCCAGGCTCGAACGGCTCCCCGCGAAACCGTCCGAGGAATTCGCCATCGCGGTGGCTGGTCCGCTCGTGAGCATCGCAATCGCGGCCGCACTCTACGTGCTTCTACTGCTCAGCGGGAGCCGCGCCGTCGTCGACACAACCACGGTGACAAGCAGCTCATTCGTGGCGCGCGTGATGTGGGTCAACGTCGCGATAGTTCTGTTCAATCTGTTACCCGCCTTCCCGATGGACGGCGGGCGCATGCTACGCGCGCTGCTGGCGATGCGCTTGGGCGCGCTACGGGCAACGGCAATCGCGGCGCGCATAGGGCAGGGGTTCGCGGTGCTCTTCGGCATCGTCGGGTTATTCACGAATCCCTTTCTGGTCTTCATAGCCCTGTTTGTTTGGTTAGGCGCGGCCGGCGAGGAAGCCCACACGCGCTTGCAGGCGGCGCTGCGCGACATCCCGGTGGAACGGCTGATGATCGCGGACGTGCGCACGCTGTCGCCTAACGAGCAGCTCGCGCGCGCTGTGGAGCACTTGCTCGCGGGTTTCCAGCAGGACTTTCCGGTCATGGACGGCGAGCGCGTGGTCGGCGTGCTTACCCGCGCCGATCTCGTGAAGGCACTGGCTCAGGCCGGCGAGCGTGGGCTCGTCGGTGACGCGATGCAGCGCGAGATCTGCGTCACGCATACACGAGAGAGCGTGGAGCATGCGTTCGAGCGGCTGCAACGCGTGCAGTGCCATACAATGCCGGTTATGCGCGACGGCGCGCTCGCCGGTGTTCTGACGCTCGAGAACGTGGGTGAGTATGTGATGCTGCGCCGCGCATTGGACGTGAAGCGGGGTACGGCGGCCGCGTAAGCGTCACTGGAAAGCCATGCACACTTCGGTCGTCATCCACGGCCACTTCTATCAACCGCCGCGGGAAGACCCCTGGCTCGACGAAGTCGAAGCCGAGCCGACAGCCGCCCCGTTCCACGACTGGAACGAGCGCATCGAGCGGGAGTGCTACCGCACCGTGATTGCAGCCCACGTCACGAAGGCGGACGGGCGCATCGCGGGGATCGTGAACACACTGGAGTGGATTTCCTTCAATTTCGGTCCGACGCTGCTGGAATGGCTCCAGCGTCACGCGTTAGGTACCTATCAGCAGATCCTGGCAGCGGACCGCGCCAGCGCGCAGAGGCTGGGACACGGCAACGCCATCGCGCAGCCCTATCACCACAGCATCCTGCCGCTTGCCTCGCGGCGGGACAAGCGCACGGAAGTGCGCTGGGGGATCGCCGACTTCAAACGCCGGTTCGGAGACAGCCGCGAACCGCTGGGAATGTGGCTCCCGGAAACAGCGGTGGACGATGAAACGCTGGACGTACTCGCGGAGTGCGGCGTCCACTTCACGATACTGGCGCCGCATCAAGTCGTGAGCCTGCCGCCTAACGGTTTGCCGGGCAGCTATCGCACAAAATCGGGACGCTCCATCGCGCTGTGCATTTATGACGGCGATGTGTCGCACGGAGTGGCGTTCGGCGGCCTGCTGAAGAATGCAGTCGCATGGGCGTCGCGGATGTTGCGCCCGCGCGCAGCGGTGATAAGTGATCTGCCGCGACTCGTTTCGGTCGCTACCGACGGAGAAACCTACGGACACCACCATAAGTTCGCCGAGATGGCGTTGGCGCGTCTGATCGTGGATCTGCGCGAGAGGCGCACGGTTCGCGTTGAGAACTTCGCGTCCTTCCTCACCAGGCATCCGCCGAAGCAGGATCTAGAGCTTGTAGAGCGCACGTCCTGGAGTTGTCCGCACGGCGTGGAGCGCTGGAGAGCGAATTGTGGTTGCCGCACCAGCACGGAGTTTCCGAGTCAGGCGTGGCGCAAGCCTCTGCGCGCGGGATTGCAGGCTCTCGCCGAGGGCCTGCATGCGCTGTTCGCTTCGGAAGGGAAGGAGCATTTCGATGATCCGTGGCAGGCGCGCGACGCATACGGTGCTGCCGTGGGGGCAACGGCTGCGGAGCTGGAGAGCCTGACCTCGCAGCTCGCCACGCGCAGTGCGTCACTCGTTAGGGCCCGTGAACTGTTGGAGATGCAGCGGGACGCGCTGCGCATGTTCACCTCGTGCGCCTGGTTCTTCGATGACATCGCAGGCATCGAGCCGCGCCAGATACTCAAGTACGCGGCCCGCGCGTGCGATCTCGCCGGCGCGCAGGGTGCAGGGCGCAACGACCTGGAGCCGGCGCTTCTAGCGCACCTCGAGCAGGCGTTGAGCAACGACGTGACACACGGCACGGGGCGCGCCATATATGAGAAGGAAGTGCGTCCTCCTCTCGCCGCCGATTTTCGAGTCGCGGCAGGAGTCGCGGCGGCGCGCTCTATCGACCTCACTGGGGGGACGGCGACTCCGGCTGCGTACGAAGTGAGTGGCGACGATCCGCTGGCCTTGCGTCACGTGCGGACTGGGCGCGACAGACGCTTACGCGCCAAGGTAACGAGTGCGTCGCCGTCGGACATTCACGTACAAGTCGAGGCGGAGCACGGCGAGGGAGCTGACGTTGCGCTGAGCCTCTTTCCCGAGGTTGCCCGCCGCGCGATCCGTACCTCGCTGCGCCATCAGCTGCTGGTGAGGTGCCTAACGCTGGAAGAACTGGATCTGCTGGCCAATGGCGATGCGACGCTGCGCGAGCTGGCGGCCCGCGCGCTCGTGCGTGCGATTCACCGCCTGGATAGCGACCCGGCCGCACTTGCCGCCGTGCGCGCGCACGACGTCCTCGACCTGCTCGAGCAGCTCGAGACGACAATCCCGTTCGATGCACAGAGCGCGTGGTGGCAGAGCCGCCTGCGCGTCGCGACCTCCGCCGACCCACGCGTGCAATCGTTAGGTACGCGACTCGGCTTCGACATCGCCGCTGTCGCGCGCGGCGACGGCGACGCAGCGTAAGAGAAGTATGAACACCTCCAGCGTAAGTCCGCAGGCGCAGACCCCGGCCATACGTTTCTGTTTCGGGCTGCATCTGCATCAGCCTGTCGGCAACTTCGGCCACGTGTTCGAAGAGCACGTGCGCGACGTTTATCTCCCGTTCCTGATCCACGTGCGCGACAGCGCCTTACATCCTGTCGCGCTGCACATCTCGGGACCGCTCATCGAGTGGTTGGAGCGGCACGACACACGTGTACTCGACCTCATCGGTACGCTCGTGAATGAAGGGAAGGTCGAACCGCTGCTGGCGGGGTTCTACGAGCCTGTGCTTGCCGTGATTCCGCGCGAGGATCGTCTGGAACAGATCCACTGGATGCAGAGCGCCCTAGCGCGACGCTTTGGGACTCATGCGCGTGGCCTGTGGCTGACCGAGCGCGTGTGGGAACCGAACCTCGCCGCCGATCTCGCCGATGCCGGCGTCGTTTTCGCAATTGTGGACGACCGCCACTTCCTGGTAAGCGGCGTGGAGCGCGAGCGGCTGCACTCTCCGCTGTGGACGGAAAGCGACGGCAAGCGGCTGGCGCTCTTCGCCATCGACGAGCGGCTGCGCTACCTCGTTCCATTCCAGCCGCCGCAAGAAACGATCGACTACCTAACGACGCTCCGGCGGCGTGGACACACCCTCGCTGTACTTGCCGACGACGGCGAAAAGTTCGGTGGCTGGCCCGGCACCAAAGAGTGGGTCTACGACAAGGGCTGGCTGGCCCAGTTCACGCACGCGATCCTGGCAGCTGCCGATCGCGGTGACGTAGTGCTTTCGACGTTCGGCGGCGCGCTGGACGCTGTCGCGAGCGGGGGGCTCGCATACCTCGCAACGGCGAGTTATCGCGAGATGGAAGCGTGGTCGCTGCCGCCTGAGGCCGCAGACCGACTGGCCGACCTCGAGGCCGCGTTAGGCCCAGATCGCCTAACGCGCGATACAGCGCTTATCCGTGGGGCGCACTGGCGCAATTTCCTGGTCAAGTACGCCGAAGCCAACCGCATGCACAAGAAGATGTTGGCCCTCTCGGCGTTATGCCGCTCGCGCGGCGATCCGTCTCAAGCGCGCCGCGCGATCGGTCGCGCACAATGCAACGACGCCTACTGGCACGGCGTCTTCGGCGGATTGTATCTCCCGCACCTGCGTGAAGCGATCTGGCACGAGCTCGCGCACGCCGAATGTTACCTGCGGGCCGGGGAGGCCGCTCGAGTCGAAGCAGTGGATATCGATGTCGACGGCGAAGACGAACTGTGGGTCCATAACGAGCACTACTCCGTCACAATCGCTCCCCATCGCGGCGGCTCGATCGAGGAGCTGACGCGCTTCAGCGTGCTGCGAAACCTGGTAGACACAATGACGCGCCGGCGCGAACCGTATCACATAGTGCATGCGCCGCACGAGCCGCCGAGCGCCGTTGCACAGAGCGAACCTAACGCGGGACATAGCGAAGGCAGCGCACCGAGCATTCACGAGACCGAAAAGGCGCTGCGGATGCGGCAAACTCCGGCGGTGGACCTCGATGTGCGCGCCCTCTTCCAGGAGCGCGTGCTGGCCGCGGCCACGACGCCGGCTGACGTGGCACGTGCTGCGTACGTACCGATACACTCGTGGACAACTGCGCGCTTCAGCGCAACATACGCAGTTCACGACGGCGCAGCACGCATCGAGCTGACGAGCACGGATGGAACGCTGCGGAAGCGGATTGCGCTCTCGCCGGAGGGTGCGATCACGGCGGAGTTCGAGTGGCAGGCCGCGGCCTTCGACGCGGGCGACTGGTTCACAACGGAACTTTCGTTTTCGCAAGTCCCGCCGAAGGTGCTGAGCGATACAGCCGCGGGTGCGGTTGGTGCGGTTGGTGCGGTTGGTGCGGCTGGCGCGGCTGGCGCAGCTGGTGCGGCTGGCGCAGCTGGTGCGTCGCCGCCGTCCGACCCGATCTGGTGGTACGAGATAGAAACGGTGGCGAAGTCGGAGCGAGGGTTCGACCGCACGCGCCAGGGAATGGCCGCGATGGTGCGGTGGCCGGTAGCTCTGGGACGCGGGCGCGTCGAGATCGTGTAGGGCTCTGCCGCGGTTCCCTACGGCCGGCGGCAGCTGCATCATTCCCGCCCTGCGGCAGGGAAACGTCTTTCCATCACCATGCCCTTCGTCATCTTAGCAGCACCGCTGCTCTCGCCTAACGCCTTGGGCATGATCGAGGCGGCGGCGGCGCTGCCGGAAGTGCGTTTGGGGGTCGCCACCCATGAGCCGGCGGAGCGGTTGCCGGCTCATCTTTATGGCCGTGTGGCGCACTGGCGGCTGGACAATGTGTTGGATGTGAATCAGTTGGTCTGGGCAGTGCAGCAGCTGGCCGCGCGCAACGGAACCGTGCATCGCCTATTCGGCGCGTACGAGCAATTGCAGGAGCCGCTGGCGGCGGCACGTGCCGCGTTAGGCATACCGGGGCTTAGCCTCGCGGCTGCCACTAACTTCCGCGACAAGTCGCGCATGAAGGACCTCCTGCGCGCCAACGGCATCCCCTGTGCGCGGCATCTGCTGGCGCGCTCGATTCCGGAGGCGGAGGCCTTTGGCGAGTCCTCGGGATATCCGCTCGTCGTGAAGCCGCCGGCCGGTGCGGGTGCGCAGCAGACTTTTCGCGTAGAGACGCTGGAGCAGCTGCGCCGCGCTCTGGCCATGGCACCCACGACGCCGCAGCGTCCCGTGCTGATCGAGGAGTTCGTGACGGGGGATGAGCATTCGCTGGAGACGATCTCCATTGACGGCACGGCTATCTGGCATTCTCTGACGCATTATTATCCGACGCCGCTGCACGTGCTCGAGAATCCCTGGATCCAGTGGTGCCTTGTGCTGCCGCGCGAGGTTGACGATGGGCGCTACGACGACATCAAAGTAGCCGCGACGCGCGCGCTCCGCGCGTTAGGCATGACCACCGGGCTCACGCACATGGAGTGGTTTCGCCGGCGCGACGGCTCGCTGGCGATCTCGGAAGTTGCGGCGCGCCCGCCGGGCGCGCAGATCACGACGCTCGTCTCCCGCGCTCACGACATTGATTTCGTGCAGGCTTGGGCGCGACTCATGATCTTCAATACGTTCGATCCGCCGGCGCGTCGTTATGCTGCGGGGGCCGCGTTCCTGCGCGGCCAGGGTGAGGGTCGTGTGCGCGCTGTGCACGGCTGGGATGTGGTGCAACGCGAGTTCGGCGCGCTCATCACGGACGTGAAGCTCCCGGCGCTCGGTGACGAGCGCTCGGCGAGCTATGAGGGAGAAGGGTATGTCCTCGTTAGGCACGAAGCGACGGCGACTGTGGAACGGACGCTGCAGCGCATCGTCGCACTGATGCGGGTGGAGCTGGGCTGAGTGACGGGGCGACTCTCCCCGCGCCGCGTGATCACTACGCGGGGAGCTACGGCGCGGCGGCTCCGGAGTGGCTTCGGCGCGCACTTTCGGTGGCCGCGGACCGTGCCCGGCTTGCCGTGCAGCGTTTAGGGTTGCAGCATCCTTACCGGTAACCCTCCAAGGCCCTCGTTCTCGTGCTAGCTCTCATGTTGGCCCCGGGCTATCCCGGTGAAATGCCTTATTTCTGCCGCGGTCTCGCGCGCCGCGGTGCAGCTGTGGTCGGTGTGAGCGATGTGCCGGAGACTGAGCTGCCGGCGCTCACACGCGAGAACATGAAAGGTTACATCAAGGTTGCCAACTTCATGGACGAGGATGCTGTGCTGCGCGCTGTCTGCGAGCGCGTCGGCGCTACGGCTGTGGATCGCGTCGTATGCCTCTGGGAGCCGGGCGTGATACTGGCCGCCAAGTTGCGCGAGGCGTTAGGCGTGCCGGGGATGCGTGTCGAACAGGCACAGACATTCCGCAACAAGGACCTCATGAAACAGCGGGTGGCGGCGGCGGGAGTGCGCGCCCCCAAGCACGCATCGGCGAGGAGCATCCAGGGCGTCAAGGATGCAGCCGGCGACCTCGGTTTCCCGGTTATCGTGAAGCCGATCGCCGGCGCCGGCTCGATGGACACGATCCGTGCCGACTCGCTGGAGGACTTGGAGCGCGGCTTGACGCGCGTTGTCGCCTATGACGAGGTGAACGTGGAGGAGTTCGTCGAGGGTGAGGAATACACGTACGACACAATCTGCATCGACGGGCGGATCGTCTACGAGAATGTCTGCTTCTATCGCCCGAATCCGCTGGTCGCGCGGAGCACGGAATGGATCTCACCGCAGACCATGACGCTGCGCGATCTGTCACCGCCGCACGTTCAGCAAGGAGTAGCGTTAGGCCACCAGGTGCTCAAGGCTATGAGCTTCCAGACCGG
>JBQTJS010000249.1:0-5079 GCA_052386875.1 Gemmatimonadaceae bacterium | reverse complement strand
GTTCTGGGCAGCCGACGAGAGACAGTACCGCCTAACGCGATGGAGCCACGATGGTAAAGTGCTGGAATCCTACCGGCGCACACCATCCTGGTTTCGCAAGCCGTCGCAGAGCTTGCTGGGCACTCCGCGGTCTCCTCCCGAACCGGCGATCACGGCCGTATCGGAGGACGCAGAGGGCCTTATTTGGACCTTCGTTAGGGTTGCCGCCCCTACGTGGCGCAGCGCCTGGCCCTCGGCTGCGGGCGAGTTCGAGTATCGTCAGATTGCCATGGAGAAGCTCTTCCGAACGATGGTCGAGGTCCTTGACTTGGGGAGCAAGCGGGTCGTCGCCCGTCAAATGTTAAGCGACTGGGTCATCGCAGCGCTCCCCGATCGGCGAACGGCGGTCTACGCGGTCAACGACGCGGGCGTGCCCAGGATCGATATCCTGCAGCTCACACTCCTTGGTCGCTGACGGCCGGTCGCCTGGACCGCTCGATCACCGGAGGCTCCGCGTCCATGCGGCCAAGAACCGTCGTCTCCGGCGTGCCTAACAAGATGCGGTCTACAGCCTCGACACCCTGCATCGCCGAATGATCCTGGTTAGACACTTCATAGCGCCAAGCGCCAAAGCGCCCCCGACTCAGGATGCCAAGCTCCTCCAGCCGCGGCTGCACAGCCGCCAGCACCTGATCCCGTTCCAGCCATGGTGTGGGGTAGCCACGAGGTAGGCGCCGGTGCCAGCGCGTCGCGATCACGGTGCGATCGTCGATGAAGCCTGTGCGCCGAAATCCCTGCATCACGTCATCCACAACGCGCGACGCGTCCACCGGCTTGAGCGGTGACTCGCTCACCTCGGCCATGAGCGACCATTGCTCACCGGGGCGCGCCACATTGTTAGGCGAATAGTTGCTGAACACCGTCGCGCGGTAGAACGGTGTTGTGTCCTCGGGGAAGTACATCCAGCACTTGGTGCGCAACATATCCGGCGTTTCCCCTTCGAATCCGACACCCACTATGTGGCTGGCCGAGAAGACGAAGCGATCGGCGAGCGCGCTGAGCGCCGGCTGGTCGCTGATAGTCCGCAGCAGCACGTCGAGCGGCATGCTCGAGATCAGGTGGTCGTACGTATCCGTGCTCCCGTCGGCAAGGTGCACGCGCTTGGCAACTGTATCGATGCGCGTCACGCCGGCGTCGTACGTTAGGCGTTCACCCGGGAGCTGGCCGGCGAGCGAACGCCAGATGGCGCCGGTGCCGCCGTGCAGCGGAAAGCGGAAGGTCGCGTTCGGGCCCCAACTCACCTCGTCGCGCTGCAAAACGAGGTTGCGTAACACACGCGCCAGATCCACAGTTGCGACGCGCTCGCCCATCCAGCCGACGCCGAGCAGCTGGGGCGGATAGGCCCACACCTTGGTGTTGTACGGCGTCATGAACGTGTTGCATAATCCCTCGCCAAAGGATCGCTGCAGCCAGTCGGCGAACGTCGCGGGACCGGGAGGGAGAGGGGGAGCCAGAGGTGGGTTCCGGGAGCCGATGGTTGAGGGGGAGGGGGAGGGCGAGGGGGGCGCTGCGCCATTCTTCTGGATAGCGACGAGGCCTTCGAGGCATGCGATGAGTTCGATAGGCGGCAGTCGCCAGATGTTGTTCTGCAAAGGATAGGGGATCCAGCGCTCGCGCATCCACACCCACGCTTCGCGCTCGTGCTCCACCCAGGCGTCGCCTAACGCGGCGCTCATCAAGCGATCGAAATAGCGGTAGTGCGAAAACAGCACGTGGCCGCCCAGGTCCCACGTGAAGCCGGCGGCGTCACAAACCGATGAGGCAAGGCCGCCGGGCTGATCGCGCGCCTCCACGAGCCGCCAGTTGTCCCGGCCGTGCTCGCCGAGTCGCCACGCGGCAGCGACGCCCGTCGGACCGGCGCCGACGATCAGGATGCGCTCAGCGCTCATGCGACGATAGAGCGGGCTGCTGCGCGTCGGCACGGTCGCCCGCCTGCGCCGGCTCGGCGCGCGGGGCAACCGGAGGGGCGCGGCGCAGGGCCGTGCGGAAGGCGAGCAGCTGGCGCAGCGCGCGCGCGCAAAACTTGATCAGCTTCCAGCGGCGGATCGATACAGTGCCGGTCTCGCGGTCGCGGTGGGCGACGTCCACGTACGCGATGCGTGCGCCGCATTTTCGTGCGAACACGGCCAGGAAAAGCGAGGGAGCGAGCGTGTCCTCCGGGATGTACGGCCGGGCGGCCTGCCACACATCGCGCCGGAGGAGCTTGAAGGGAACGTTGGCATCGCGCAGCCTAACGCCGAACAGGATAGTCAGCGCTCCACGGATGACGCGCGTCAGCACACGCCGCAGGAGCGCGTCCTTACGGACGCGCCGCACGCCGAACACAGCGTCGTACTCGCTGAGCCCGTCCTCGCGCGCGGCGTGCTCCCTGAGCCCGTCCCCGCGCGCGAAGTGCTCCCTGTGCGAATGTTCCGTATTCGATCCATCGTCGAGCCGACCGGCGCCGGCCGCTTGCGGCTGCACTTGCTGCCACAGGCGGGCGAAGGACTCCAGCGGGATCTGGTTGTCGCTATCGATCAGCAGGATGAACTGGCCGCGGGCCGCGGCGAGGCCGCTGATGAGCGCCGGACCATGCCCGCCGTTCGCCTTGTGCACGACGCGCACACGGGCATCGCGCGACGCCAGCTCGTCGAGGATGGCCCCCGTAGCGTCACGCGAACCGTCGTTCACGGCGACCAGCTCCGCGTTAGGCACGACCGAGAAGACGTGTCGCTGTACAGCCTGCACGGCCTCGGCGATGCCGCCCTCCTCGTTGTAGGCCGGCATCACTACGCTGAGCCGCGGGCTCGGCTGGGCTGTCATGGACCCGCCGCCACGCGATAGCTCCACAGCCGCGGCGTTCCCGGGACGCGGGTCTCATCTTCCAGGACGATCCCCGCCGGCAACCTCGCTGTAATCCGGGGATCGAGCCGCGCGGCGTCGTCCTGGCGGCTCAACCACCAGAGCCTCTGGCCGCTCTCCACAGGAACGCGGCGGGCGCTGTCGGCGTCGAACTGAAAGACACCGAACGTCGTTAGGCGCGCGCCGCCAAGACCGTACGTCACCCAATCATCCAGCACGCCTCTGCGCCCCTTGGCAAGCATGCGCGCCCCGCCTTGCTGCGCGAAGAAGTGCACAGCATGACCCTCGCCTCCCGAGTAGATCAGCACGATCTCTTCGTCGCGATGCCGCCCCGCGCCGATGTCCCGCAGTGCGGCCGCGTACGACCGCTCGACAGGACTGCGTCTTCCGACAACCGGATGCAGGATTCCAGCGCTGCGCACATCGTTCTGCACGTACGAGTTATACAGGAATGCGCCGGCAAGTACATCGCCGTCGTGCGAACCTGTGCGGGCATCGGTCAGCCAGCCACGCCGCACCGAAGGCATGAAGTTGCCGAGCCCGACGAACAGGTGCAGCGAGCCGCTTAGCAGCACGATGGCCCACGCGGTCCGCGGCCAGCGCGGCAGCAGCCGCGCGATGGCGACCATCCCGACGGCGCTGGCGGCAGCGAGCGCGAAAACAGTCAACACGAAATAGCGCGGGGTCGTGGTGGAGGCGAAGTAGAAAGCGAAGGGCGGCAAGCACCAGGCCGCGATCGTCGCGAGCAGCCAACGGCGCGCCGGCTCCAGTTCGCGCAGGCCCAGGATCGCATAGGCCAGCGGGAAGGGTGAAACGGCCCAGACGAGGAACTCGAAGAAGCGCGTGCGGTCGGGAGTCGTTAGGTGCGAGCGTACGTCGCCCAAGATCTGCTGCAAGTGCGGATCGGCTGCGAAGAGCGCCGCGTAGACGAGCGCCAGCAGCATGCCTAACACAGCGATACGCGCCGCCGCGGCGCGCCACGAACCGTGATTGCGCCACAGCAACACGCCCAGCCCGCCGCTGAGCAACACGATGTCGGCCCTGACGAGGATCGCCAGACCGAAGAGACCAAGTGCTACAGTCTCGCCAAGTCGCCGCGGCCGATTGGAAAGCAGCGCGGCGGCGGCGACGGCGAGCGCCGCACCGAGCATGATCGTATTCCCGTATCGGCTGCTCGTCCACAGGATCGGATTGGCGGCCAGCGTGCCTGCCAACAACCAACGTTCCACTCTCGTTAGGTCATCCCGGAACGCGTACAGGCCCAGCACCGGGATCACGGTCCCGGCGATCACGGACAGTGTTACCATGACGATGGGGATTGCCGGCACGCCGCCGGCTACCTCCGTGATCCCCTGCACCAGGCGGTAGTAACCAAGTTGCGGCCCGTAGCGATACAGGTACGCCGGGTTGTCCTGCGCGATCCCGGCGACCCCCGAGGCGATCGAGATCTCGTCTCCCTCATAAAACTGACCGTAGCTCGCGCTCAACAGGCGTGCGGCAAATAAGACAGCCGCCAGGCCGGCGACTATCCACCAGGGGACGCCCAGCCCGCGAGAGTCCGCGCTGCTCGGAGCACCGGCGCTATGCGTAAGTCACTCGTATGTAGGGGTTTAATGCCATTTGACGGCGCCTAGCCCGAGTGCAAGACGGGGGCCAAGCTAAGAGGGCACCGGGCCCCGAAATCAAGGCCTGTGTCAGCCGCGGCAGGGAAGCCAAACCTCACTCGCATCGTTGTGGACTGCGAGGCGAGCGAGGTGCATGGGTCGCGCCCTCGTGCACGTAGCTGGCTCTTAGGGTTCTTGGGATCACTGACCCTGGGCGTCGTGCCCTCGTGCACGTAGCTAGCTCAGCTCCAGACGAGCGTCGACCATCGCTACGTGCGTCGCGCCCTCGTGCATGTAGCTAGCTCCTCGCCCCCAGTTTTGCCCAACTGTCGCGCAGCGTCACGGTGCGGTTGTAGACGAGTGCAGCGGGGCGCGAGTCAACCGGGTCGCTCATGAAATACCCTGTCCGCTCGAACTGGTAACGCGTTCCCGGCGGGTCGCTCGCGACGCCGGGCTCGATGCGCGACTGCCTAACGAGTGCCAGCGAATCCGGGTTCAGCGCGACGGTGAAATCCTCTGATTCCGGAAGGGCATCGGGATTGGCTGCTGCGAACAGGCGATCGTACAGACGTACTTCGCATTCCAGAGCGTGCGG
>JBQTJS010000248.1:0-1902 GCA_052386875.1 Gemmatimonadaceae bacterium | reverse complement strand
CCTGATCGGCCTCGCGGAGGATGACTTCGGCGCGCTTCCGGTCGCTGATGTCCACCAGGATGTTTACGGCCCCGACCAGCGTGCCTGCGCCGTCACGCAAAGGATTGGCATGGGCCAGCGCGGTGATTCGGTCCCCGTCCGGGCGCTCGATGACGATCTCCTCCCCATTGTATTCCTTGTCTTCCAGGATGGCTCGTGCCATCCAGCATTCGTCGTGACGGATGGGAGAACCGTCGATCGCGAAGAGCTTGAATGAGCCGCACCATCTGTCCGCGTCGTCGCGGAGTTTGGGTGCGCGTCCCCACACGTTGACGGCGCGCGCGTTGAAGTACGTGATGAGCCCGCCGGGATCGCACGTATATGCGCCGGCAGGGAGTGCTTCCAGCAGCCTCTGAAACTCGAGCTCGCTTTGGCTTATGCCGTTGGAGTCGGCGCCGTCAGTCGTGAGCTTATGACGTGATTGGACCTGCAAGGGGAACCTCCTCGCGCGCTATCGCGCACCGGCATCGCTGCAAGAAACATACATACGCGCATGGCGCTACCGGCGAAAGTGCGCTGGCGGGCGTGCTGCGCGTCAAGTGCGGCAAGGGACTGACGCGCCACGTTAGGCGCGGGCAGCCGCGCAATCAAGGGGCAGCTTTAGCAGCGGATGATAGCGCGTCTCACGCGTATGTGCGGGCGAGGTTCGTGGTCGTGCTTATCGAGACGCGAGCGCCGACCCGCAGGGCCGGTCGCTCGCGTGTGTATATCTCGTTAGGCCGCGCCCAGCGGCCCAGGCCTGCTGCAGCCCGTCTTACGCAGCGGCTGGCTTCTTCTTGAACATCCCCACAACGATCGGAAGAGCGAGGCCCACCAGCGCCGAAAAACCGACGTTAGCCGCAGTGCCACCACCCAGTGCGCCGCCCAGCAGTTGACCGCCGGCAACGCCGCCGATAGCGCCGAGCACGGTATTGAGCATCGGACCGAGGCTCTTTGCCTTGTTCAGTATGCCCGCGATGTTGCCGCCGACTGCTCCCGAGACCAGCTGGATGAGAAGTGCCGAGATATCCATGAGCGTCCTCTGGAGGATATGGGGTGGGGGTAGTGACGAGCGCTGCCGCCAGGCTCGTGGCGAGAAGATGGGGAGCCCAGCCCCGGGCGCAAGAGGTCGCCGACCCTGTTCGCTAACCCGGCAGGAATGCAAGCGTCCCGTTCGGGACCCGACCGGCGTGCACAAGCCGCCGGAAGAACTCCGTGAGGCCGGCCAAATGCTCGTACGAGAGTGCGTAATCCAAGCCACTCAGGTATTCGCGGCACTGTGCCACGGGGACCCGCGTGCGCGCACACGCCTCGACGGCCAGGTCGTCCAGGTGCGCTAGCCCCCAGTCGCGTGACTCGATCAAAGTCGCGTGCACGGCCAGCGCGTTGGCCGCTGCCACGCTCCGCTGAGCGACCCAGACCGCAAACACGAAGGGCAGCCCGGTCCAGCGTTTCCACTCGGCACCCAAGTCGTAGGCGAATTGGTAGGGTCCGCCGGCGGCGGAAGGTTGGGCGGTAAGTGTGAGGGCGGCATCGCCAATCACGAGCCGCGCAGCGGGTGCTTGTGACCGCGGGAGTTGCGGGGGTCGCGCGGGTCGCGCATCGCTGCCGTTCGCGTCGTGTTCAGAATCTCCGGGGATGAACTCGGGACGTGCTTGCCAGACGTGCTCGAAGAGCAGCTCGAGGAGTGCCACGCTGGTCATGGAGCTGCTGCTGACGAGGACGCGCTCACCGGAGAGTTCGGGGGCCGGCAGCGTGGAGTAGAGCATCACACTGCGCACGGGCCCGTCGCAGGAAATGGCCAGGTCGGGGAGCAGGAGGTAGCGGCGCGAATCGCGGGCGTACTCGACCGCCGAGACGACGCTTACATCGAGTGCCCCCTGG
>JBQTJS010000247.1:0-29781 GCA_052386875.1 Gemmatimonadaceae bacterium | reverse complement strand
CGCCTCACGCTGCGCTGTCAGTTCTGCAGCACGTGGAACCGCGTGGACGCTGCACGCGCGGCGGACCGGCCCAAGTGCGGCGAGTGCTCTCGTCCGCTGCTGCTCGATCGGCCCTGGCCGCTGAGCGACGATACGTTTGCGCGGACAATAGCCGAGACCGAAGTCCCTGTGGTCGTGGACGTGTACGCCGACTGGTGTGGACCCTGCAAGATGATGGCGCCGCATGTGGACACGCTCGCCGCGAAGGTGCAGGGGAAGGCTCTTGTCGCCAAGCTGAATTCCGACCTGGCACCCAGGACGGCTGAGTCTTTTCAGATTCGCGGCATTCCGACTGTGCTTGTGTTTCGCGGCGGCCGCGAGACGAAGCGGCACACCGGTGCCGTAGGCATCGCGGAGCTGGAGGAGCTGATTGCCTAACGCGGGGCGCCGAGCTATTCGTGCGCGGGTAGCGGCTCCATGGTCTTGGGATCGACAGGCACCTGCATCTCGTCGCGGTAGGGTGAGGTCATCCAGACCACGCGCATGCGCGGGAAGGCGTCGAAAAACTGGAGGTAGGCCCAGCCCCACAGTCCGAGAAAGCCGCTGAACGTGGCGATTTCCCAGAACCCAAACGGCGCCGACGTCACGGTCTGCAGGTAGATCGACGGATAGATCTCGATATAGCGGTGGATCGCCAGCCCCGCGAGCGAGCAGAGCGCGAAGAAGATCATCGTCGGGGAGTATACCTTCGGCGCCTTGCCTAACAAGCCGAAGAACGGCAAGGCGAACATCAGTATGGCAATCGCGATCGTGTAGCCCATCCAGGGACCGCTGAGCCGATTGGCGAAGAAGTGCGTCTCTTCCGGCCAGTTGCCGTACCACACCACCAGCAGTTGCGAAAATGTCAGATACCCCCAGAATGCCGTGAAGGCGAAGCACAGCTTGCCGACGTCGTGGTAATGGCGATCGGTGATCAGCTCCTCGGCTGCGAGGAAGCGTCGCCACGCTCGCAGGAGGATGGCGAACAGCATGAGCATGCCTAACCAGCCGCCCATGAACACCTGCCAGCCATACATCGTGCTCTGGAAGTGATAATCCAGGGACATGGACATGTCCCAGGCCATCACGACCCAGAAGAAGCCGAACATGAGAGCCATGAAGACCGCCGCGCGCCCCATCCAGGAATGCGTTAGGTGCAACTCGCGTCGTTCGTCGGTGAAGCCGGCGCGCATGCGATTGCGCAGCGCTCTGGCCCAGCCGGCACCCCATTCGGGGAGCAGGGCCACGTCGATGCGGACGGAGCGATAGACGTACCAGAGCTGCAGCGCGAAGAGGAGGCCGAGCAGGACAATCGCTCGCAGCGACCAGAACGTGGGGTTGAGCCACAGCGCCTTTTCATGCTGGGTCGGCGGTTCGTGCGTCCACGGGAAGATGTGACCGCGGCCGACGAAGAGAGTGAGGAATAGCAGCAGGAATGCCGGCGGCAGGAATGCGGCGAATCCTTCAACGAGACGGATCACCGAGCGCGACCAACGCGCAGTCGTTATGCGCTGCACCGCGACGAGCATAACGCCGGCGGAAGAGATTATCGTGAAGAAGAGCCAGCTGACGTGGTAGGCCTGCCAGGCGCGGCTCTCGCCTGTCAGCGCTCCCAGCGCAAAGATGGCGAAGCCGATTGCGGCCAGGGCGAGCGCTGCGCTCTTGAGCCGGCGCGAGACGGGCCGCTCCTGGATCATGCGGACAATCGCTTCGCGCGGCGGGGCGACGTGATCGTGGACGCTCAAGACGGACCCTCCGCGCCGTCGTGCCTGGTCGTGTCGCGTGTAGCCGGGGGGGCCGCGGTATCGCGCGGTGCATGATCGCCGGCGGCGGCTTCGCCGCGCGGCGTCATCTTCACGTTAGGCATCACGTGGCGCACCCAGCGATTGGGTCCCAGCGGCGTGGCACCGGGCAGAGCGGCACCGGTCACTCCCGGCCGGGCGACGGGCCCGGTCGCGAACGCCAACGCGCCGGCGTTCCCTTGCAGGGCGCGCAGGTAATTCACCACGTCCCAGCGGTCGCGCTCTTCGATGCGATTGTACGACGGCATCAAGCCGCGCCCGTTGCGGATCATGCCCCAGATGTAGCCGTCGCTGCGATTCTTCGTGAGATCCAAGGTGAGGTTGATCCCCGCCATGCCGAAGCGAACGGCGGACCCGTCGCCTAACGCCCTGTCGCCGTGACACACTGTGCAGTTGAGCTGGTAGTATTTGTATCCGTTGGCGAGCGACGAATCGCTCATGGGAACAGGATTGGCGACGACGGCGAGCGACTCGATCTGGGCGATACCCGGGTTATACGACACTTGCAGGCCGGCCATGGCGCTGCCGCCGAGCGGCACGCTCATCTGCGGCGCGGCCCGTACGAAGAGGCTGTCGCCGGCAGGCTCCCAGGTCCACACGGACGGCTGGCGCTTGAAGTCGACGAACCATTCGCATGCGGCGACCGCGAGCAGGGAGCCTAACGCAAGCATGTGGAGCACCCGAGAGCCGTGCGTCCGCGGCGCGTTAGGCGGCTCAGCAGGCAGAATTGCCCCGTTACGCACAACCGGCTCACGACTCATCGCGCACCTCCACGGCCCCATGCGAGCGCAGCAAGCGCTCCGCTTCCCCCAATCGGTCCGGCCCCGCTTCGACGTAGATGCCGAACTCGTTTCCCGTGAAACGCGGATCGAAGCCGGTCGTGCGGACGATCTTGGGAATGCGCGAGTTGGTGAACATCCCGGCGACAGTAGCGAGCGCGCCGATCATCACCATCACCTCGAAGCCGATGATCGTATACGGGATCCAGCTGGCGAAGGGCTTGCCGCCCACCACGAGCGGCCAGTACTCCGAAGTCCACACGGCAATCCAGTAGCCGAACGTGACGCCGCAGAGTCCGCCGATCAAGGTGAACCGCCTAACGGGGCTCATCGGTGCAGCGACGGCATCGTCGATCTCGTGACGTGGTGTCGGCGTATACACAGTGAACGCATGAAACTTCTGCGCCTTGAGGTCCTCGATCGCATCGACCAGCGCGTCGAGCTCGCGATAGGCGGCGACGAGTCCGCGTCTCACGCGAACTCTCCCGGCGTGTCGGGGGCGTACTGCACGTGATGCCCCGACACGTCCACTTCGTCAGCCACTTTGTGGGTGCGCAAGGGCGGCGGAATGATCTCCTTGACTTCGGCGATGGCGATCACCGGCAGCTGCTTGATAAAGAGCAGGAACCACATGAAGAACCAGCCGAAGCTGCCGACGAGGATGGAGATGTCGACCCAACTCGGGGCATAGCTGGACCACTGCCACGGCTCGAACTCATGTGACAGCGACGGGACTATAATCACGAACCGCTCGAACCACATGCCGAGGTTGATGAAGATCGAGAGGATGAAAAGCCACGCCGGGTTGCGCCGTGCCTTCTGCGAAAAGAGGGAGAGCGGCATGATCATATTGCAGGTCAGCATGATCCACGCTGCCCACCACCACTGGCCGAAGACGCGATTCCAAAAGTAGTCTTGCTCGTACGCGACGCCGCTGTACCAGGCGACCCAGAACTCGATGAGGTACGCGCAGCCGACGATGAGTGAAGTAGTTAGGCAGAGCTTGGCTGCCGCGTCGAGATGGTTGACGGTGACTATGTGCTGCAGCCGGAAGTATTTCCGGATGGGGATGATGATTGTGAACACCATTCCGAGCCCCGAGAAGATGGCTCCGGCCACGAAATAGGGTGGGAAGATCGTGGCGTGCCAACCCGGGGTGAGCGCCATAGCAAAGTCGAAGGACACCACCGAGTGGACGGACAGCACGAGGGGTGTAGAAAACGCCGCGAGGAAGAGATACATCCGCGCGAAGTGGCGCCACTCGGGCTCTGAGTTGCGCCACCCTAACGAGAGGATCGACAGCAGGCGCTTGCGCAGCGGATTCTTCTCGCGATCCCTGAGCACGGCGATGTCGGGGATCAGGCCGACGTACAAGAACGTCGAGGAGACCGTGAGGTACGTCGTGATCGCGAAGACGTCCCACACGAGCGGGCTCTTGAAGTTCGGGAAGATGAGCCGCCAGTTGGGATACGGTAGCAGCCAGAAGAACTTCCACGGCCTGCCGATATGGATGATCGGGAAGAGCGCTGCTGTCATGACGGCGAACACAGTCATGGCCTCGGCGCAGCGGTAGATCGTGGTACGGAAGCCCGCGCGGAAGAGGTACAGGATCGCCGAGATCAGCGTGCCGGCGTGCCCGATGCCGATCCAGAACACGAAGGAGATGATGTAGACGCCCCACATCACCGGCGGGTTGTAGCCGGCGTTGCCGAGCCCCCAGTAGATCTGATAGACCCAGGTTCCGGCGCCCCACAGGAAGCACGCGACGGCTATGCCTAACAAGCCGAACCATCCCGCTGTCGGCGTCAGCGTCGCTGCTATGTCGCGGTTTACTTCCTCGTAGTCCTTGATCCCCGGAATCTGGATATTGGCCGACGCGACATTGGGCCGCCGGTCGGGGGGATCGCCCTGCGGCGGCGCGCGCGTCGGCATCAGCGTTGCCCTGCCTGCGCGGCCGGACTCGCCGCGTTAGGTACCGGCTCGGGATGCGTCACCTTCTTGAGATATACGACTGCAGTGTATGTGTTGAGGTCTTCCAGCACGTGATAGCCGCGCGCGTCGTCGGTGAGCTTGGCCATTGTCCAAGCCGGGTCAGCCGCGTCGCCGAAAACGATGGCGCGTGAAGGACAAGCCTGGGCACAGGCGACTGTAAACTCGTCAGGCACAAGCTCGCGACTCTCCGCGCGAGCGCGATTCTCCGCCTCGCGGATGCGCTGCACGCAGAACGTGCACTTCTCCATCACCCCCGTGCCCCGCACAGTGACATCCGGATTCAGCTGCCAGTTCAGCGGCTCCGGGAAGGCGTACTGGCGACGCGCTTCTACGCCGTATCCATGCCAGTTGAAGTAGCGCACCTTGTAGGGGCACGCATTGGAGCAATAACGCGTCCCGACACAACGGTTGTACACCTGCACGTTGAGACCGTCGGGAGCGTGATACGTCGCGAAGACCGGGCAAACGCTTTCGCACGGTGCATTGCCGCAGTGTTGGCACATCATCGGGACGAAGCGCGTCTCGAAATCCGCCGAGCCGTCTTCGCCTCCCTCGAAGTAGCGCTCGATGCGCAGCCAACTCATCTCGCGACCCTTGAGGATATTCGCTCCCGGACGCGAGTCCCAGCCGCTTCCGTCGCCGCTGTGGAACGGGCGGAGTGACCGCCCCTGCCAGCGCGCGCCGACAGTAGGGATATTGTTCTCCGCATAGCACGCCGTGACGCAGGCGGAGCAGCCGGTGCAGCGCGCGAGATCGACTGTCATGGCCCAGCGGCGCTCGGCCATGCCGCTCCAGTGCTCGGGATCGTACATGCCGCGTTCGATGTGCTCCTGCTTGCGCAGGTCGCCGATCGCGTCGGACGCGAGCGGGGCCTTGAGTCCGGGGAGGAAGTCGTGCGCGATGTCTCCCGGAAAGGCGTGACGTTCGGTCGTGGTACGCCCGGCGGCGAGGTCGCTTGCGGTAAGCGCCTGAGCGATGCCGCGCCCGTGTTGGCGCGCGGAGCCTTCGGTGCTGACGAGCGGCGAGCGTTCGCCCGACTTCGTTAGGCGTCCTTTGAGCTGGACGAGCGTATGGCCCCCCGCGGCGTCGGCGCCTGCAGTGAGTCCGTCCAGCGCGTTCACGCCGAGCCGCTCGGCGTAGCGGCCGTAGGCAGTGTGGCCCTGACCCAGCGCGACAGCAACTGTATCCTGCCTAACGCCGAGGTACGGGAACGCGGGCGCCGTGAGCGACCCCGCGGCTGTGGTTACGGTCACGTGATCGCCCGGCGCGATGTCGAGGCGACGGGCCGTGAGCGGATGGATCTCGACCCAGGATTGCCAGCACAGCTTGCTCACAGGATCGGGGAGTTCCTGCAGCCACGGCTTGTTGGCGCCGCGGCCGTCGCCTAACGTGGGCGACGGATACACCACCAGATCGAAATCACCCTCCTGCCCGGCGAGCGGCTGCCGCGGTGCGGCAGGCGGTTCAGCCAATGCCGCCGAGCGCGGAGCCACGGCGCCTGCTGTAACCCCTGTCGCAAGCCCTGCGGCGAACGCCGCCGCTCCGTCCAGGCGCTGCGTCAGGAACTCGCGATACGTCGCCTGGAAGCCTGCCGCCGACGGGTCGGCGCGCAACAAGCCTAACAAGACATCCGCCGTTGCGCGGGTGTCGAACACAGGCTCCATCACCGGCTGCTGCAGTGCGATCAGTCCGCCGGGAGCTTCGGCATCGCCCCAGCTCTCCAGTGCATGATGATCCGGCAGCACCAGATCGCACAGCGAAGCCGTTTCGTCAGGATAGCTGGAGAATGAGACCTTGACGGGGACCCTGGCCATCGCGGCCGCGAAGTTCATGGCCTTGGGAGTGCTGTATACGGGATTGGCCCCGCGCACAAAGAGCAGCGGCACGGTACCGGCATTCATGCGCTGCACCAGCGGCGCGAGGTGCGCCACGCCGGCCACGCCGCGAACCTGCGGCAGAGGCTCGGCTGGCTTCACCGTGACTCCAACGTTCCCTAAAGCGCGATTCAGCGCGTTCGCGGCAAGCGCCAGTTGCAGCGCATCTTCCGTGCGGGCACCGGCGAGGACCAAGCTGGGCGACGCTGCGCGCAGCTCCGCGGCGAGACTTTCGAGCGCAGCCGGCTCCACACCGGCCGCTTCCGCCGCCTGAGCCAAGGTAGCGGTGCCGCCGGTGCCTAACGTGGCCAGCAAGGCGTTCGCGATCGCCAGCTCGCTGCCGGCGCGCGCCGGTATCCACTCGTCGGCGTTCAGTCCGGTGAGCGACCGGCGCGGCCCGACGTAAACGAAGCGCGGCGCGTCGCTCAGCTTGCCGCGCGCGTCCGCGAACGAGAGCTGCTGCGGCACGCTCGCTCCCCATGTCTCCAAAAAATCGGCGCCGAAAGAGACGATGAGTCGTGCCGCCGCGAAATCGAGCCCCGGCCACGCGACGCCGTAGGACTGAAGATTGGCCTCGCGCACCGCCAGATCGGCTTCCGCGTCGTAGGCGATGTGCGTGGGGAGTCCGAGTCTGCCTAACAAGCTGTCCAGCAGCGCCGGGAAGGAACCGCTCTCGGCCTGGTTGATGAAGATCGCGTTCGGCGCCTGTCCGCCGGCCCGGGCGGCTTCGAGCTGCGCGCCGAGTGCGGCGAGGGCAGCCTGCCACGTCGTCGGCACGAGTCGCCCGCCTTGGCGCAGCATCGGCGTACGGAAGCGGTCGGGGTTGTAGAGACCCTGCAGAGCGGCCTGGCCGCGTGCGCATAACGCGCCGCGATTGACAGGGTGATCCGGGTTCCCTTCCAGCTTGATCGCTCGTCCGTCGCGAACTTCTGCAATTACGCCGCAGGCCGTGCGGCACTCGCGACATACAGTGGCGAAGTAAGTCGAGACGCCGGGGACCGTATTGTCAGGCGACACTACGTACGGCACCAACTGCTCGACTTGCTCCCGCGTGCAACCCACGGCGCCGGCAGCCGCGCCGGTCGCGCCTAACACCTTGAGAAACTCGCGCCGCCGCAGGCTGGGAGGGGTGCCTAGTAGTGACATATCGCGCAGTCGTAACGTGCCTTCTTCGGCGGCGCCGCCGAATCCGCGGCTGTCGGTTCGTAGCCGGCCGCTCGCATGCCATCAGCCGAGTTGTAGCCCTTTACGTGACAGTTCACGCACCACCCCATGTTCAGTGACGCGAACTGCGAAACGCGCTCCATGTCTTGAATCCGTCCGTGGCACGTCTGGCACGTGACACCGACGTTTACATGCCGCATGTGCGGGAAATGCACGTACTCCGGAAGCTTGTGGATCCGCACCCAGGGGATAGCCTGCTTCTTCGTGCCATAGTCCTGCAGCTTCTTGATCTCTTCGCTCGTGCGCGCCGGTTTCCCCTCGAGTGCCGGCCGCTGTGGTCCGATGATTGTGTGGCAGCCCATACAGGTGCCGACCGCCGGCATCCCCGGGTCGGGCGATTTGTTGGCGGAGTAATGACAGTACAAGCAGTTCATCCCGAGCGTTTTCACGTGGACGGGATGGGGGAAAGCGATGGGTTGAACGGGGGCAAACCCTTGCGAGGATGAGGCGCCGCTATATGCGGAGAGGATTGCGGCCGCGATCGCGATCGCGAAGAAGCCGGGCAGGATCGCCCAGTTTCGCTTGAGGGTCACTCGGACACGTGGTTTAGGGGTCTCCAGCGCCGTGGCGGAAGCTCGTGAAACAATTCACAAGCGAAATCAGGCCAAAAATGGACGAGAGTTGCTGGGGGCGCAAGCGCGCGCGATAGACGAGCGCGAAGTCGCGCCGGTAGCGAGCAACGAGCGGTGCGAGACGATTTGCGAGCGGCGAGTGGGAGCGGTTAGGAGCGGGCCGCGAGCGGTCAGTGACGATCGGCGAGCGGCGAGTGGCGAGCGGCGAGTTGCGAGCCTCTAGTGACGAGTGGCGATCGGGAGGTCGGTGCACGGATCGGGTTACTCGGAAGATTGCCGCACCTCGGCTGGCGGTTATCGGGTTGGTCGAAACATTGCCGTGGATCGGCTGGCGTTATCGGGTTGGTCGAAACATTGCCGTGGATCGGCTGGCGATTATCGGGTTGGTCGAAACATTGCCGTGGATCAGCGCGGGGAGAAGCGTAGCGCGTCAGATGGCGCGTGCGTGCGGATCGCCGAGCGGTGCGGAACGCAAGTCGTCAGGCAGGAGGCTAATGTTTGCGCGCGGCGTCTCGGCCAATCTGAGCGGCCAGCCCGTACCGTACACGAGGCGCTCGCCGCCGATCGTACGCATGAGGTGGGCGAGATGATCTTCCGGTGGGCCCCAGATCCAGGAGATATCCCACCAGACTAGTCGCTGCTCGTTAGGCGTGAGGCCCCAGTGCACTTCCTCGATGATATCGCGTCCCGCCGCCGTCACCACGATGCGCGCTCCGCTGCCGGCGCGCGCAAGCTCGCGAATCAGCGCTGCCGGGAGGTCGGGGGCGACATCGAGCTGATGGCGCTGGCGCATGTCTTCGAAACGCACAGTCAACAGCAGTGCCATGTCCTGCACGGCGCACGCCGCGGCCAGCTCGGCGAGCGCCGGATCGCCCGCAGCGAGACCCCAATGCATGGGGTAGGCGCGGACAGCCGGAGCGCCGGCGTCGCCGGCGGCCTTCAGCTTATCGCGCCAGGCGGGCCAATCGGGGCGCAGCGCAGGCACGGGAAGCAAGACGCCGTTGTATGCAGAGGGGGCGAGCGCGGCTGCGAGCTCCTCGTTGGCAGCGGCAGGATCGCGGAGCCACGGGGCAGCGAGGTGACCGACCCAAGCTTGCTGGATCCCTTCGCGCTGCATGACCCTAACGAGTGACTCCGGTTCGGGATGCGGCACATGCCGGAAGGGGTAGCGGCCGATGTACGCGTTCACGTCGAGGACGCTCATGCCGTGGCTGCGCGCTGGACATGCGGCACGGCGACGCCGTTGCGTATCCCGGGGAATGCACCTTTGGGGAAGATGCGGAGGGCATTGCGCCAGCGGATCGCCGCAATCTCTTCCTGCGAAAGGCCCAGGGTTTGGAGAGCCCATAGTTTGGCGAGGCCGGTGCAGAGGGTCACATCGGCACCCCAGAGGAGGCGCTCAGCGCCGACCGCGGCCACGGCGGCGTCGAGCATGCCGCGATCGACGCCGCTCCCGGAGAGGTCGAGGTACACGTTAGGCAGCTCGCTCACGGCGGCGAAAGTGTGCGCGTAGTCCCCGCCGCCGGCGACGTGCGCCAGGATGAAAGACGCGCGGGAGTGGCGAGCCGCCAGACGCGCCAGCTCGGCGCCGTCGGACGCATCCTGGCCCGGCCAGAAGCGGCGGCGGTGCTGCCATATATGGTGCAGTACAGGGAGGCCGTGGGCCGCCGCATAGCTCGCGATCGGGTCGAGCAGGGGATCGTCAGCGCGGCGGGCCGCGGCCAGCTTGATGCCGATTGCACCTAACGAGACACAACGGTCGATCTCGCGCAGAGCGCCTTCGCCGTCGTTTGGATTGACGGCGACATAAGCGCGGACCAGCTCGCCGTTGGCGCGCTGCAGTGCCAGCATCGCGTCGTTCGCCGCAATGCCGTCGGCCGGCGACTGGAAGTATGTGGGTGACGTGCGGCCGTAGCTTCCCAGAATGGAAGCGACGTGACAGGAGATGCCGATCAGGCGCCCCGCACGCAGCCGGGCGGCGTTGAGGTCGCGCCAGTCCGGCCGCGCGCTTGCCTCGTGATAAAAGTGAGCGTGCACATCGATCAAAGGCTCGCTCCCTGCAAGCGACATCCTCGTTAGGCCCTCGCCGGTTCGCGCAGTTGCTCGGCCACCTCAACCATCGCAGAGCTGGCGGCCGCCTCGATTGCGGCCAACGTGTCACTGTCGTGTGCCAGCGCTGGGTAGTTGTAGGGTCCCCGCTTGAAGAGGACGCCGTGGTGCGCCGCGCGAGCGAGGAATGTCCGTTCCACGAGCGCGTCATCGAAGCGGAGGAACCACATCGGCGCCAGGCCTTCGACAGCCACACCAGTGAGCCCGCTCGACCGGATCGCCGTTCGCAGGGATGTCATCATTGCGTCGCCGATACTCCACAGAGACCGGGACACGTCATCGCGCTCGAAACGGTCCACAACCGCCAGCGCGGCGGCGATGGCGATGCTTTCTCCGGCCAGTGTGGACGAGATCCAGGTGTCCTGAGCGGCCTCCATCAAAGCCGCGCGACCGACGAGTGCGGCGAGCGGGAAGCCATTGGCCAGCGCTTTGCCTAACGTGGCGAGGTCCGGTTCGACGCCGGCATACTCCTGGTACCCCGCGGTGCGCAGGCGGAAGCCGGTCTTGATCTCGTCGAATACGAGCACGGCGGAGGCGCGCGTGCACAGCGACCGCGCCGTTGTGATCCACTGCTCGGACGGGAGTCTCTCCACGACCGGCTCGAGGACGACCGCGGCGAGGTCGTTCCCCGCTGCCGCGCAGGCGCGCTCCAGCGCGGCCACGTCGTCGAACGGCACGTGTTGGACGTCAGTCGTGGCTCCCTGGGGAACGCCCGGGCCGGCGTTGGACCAATCGTGCCAGCCGAAATACCCGGAGCAGACGACGCGCGAGCGGCCGGTGGCGACGCGCGCTACTCGCAGCGCAGCGCTGACGGCGTCGGCCCCTGTCTTGAAGAAGCGCACCTGCTCGGCGCAGGGGACGCTGTCGCAGAGGCGCTCCGCCAGTTCCACTTCCGTGACGTGCGGGAGGCCGGCGATACTGCCTAACGCGGCGTGATTCAGCGCATTGTGCAGCACCTGCTCATCACCGTAGCCCAGGGCGACGCTGCCGAGTGCCATCGTGCAGTCGATGAGCGTACGTTCAGCGGGCGTGACGATGCGGCAGCCGCGTGCACGCACGAAGTGGCTGGCAAGCTCGGCATCGGGGTCGGCGGTTCCCCATACCGCGGAGGGACGCTTGCTGCCGGTCGAGGTCCCTCCGGGAATGACAACGAGGGCGCGCGCGCGCCAGGCTACGTCTTCTTGTGCAGGATCGTACTCGCGGTCCTGCTCCTCGGGCTCGTCTGAGGCATCCTGCACATCTGTCGCGGGTTCGAGCGTCTCGTTAGGCTCCTGCTGGGCGGGAGGCTTCACGTCGCGGCCGAAAAGGCGTCTAAACGGCATGTGTTTAATGGAGAGCCCTACACCCGTGAGATCAAGCCTCGGGGGGTTGCGGCTCGCCGACTGCGCTTCGCGCTTGCCCGTGTCGCTCCCGTGCGACCTCGCGGTCCATGGCGCGGATGACCTCGAGCGCGATGGCGCGCATGAGCGTGATCTCACGTGCGTCGGGTGCCGCGCGCAGCGTGAGCGAGCGGACCGTTCGCATAATGTGCTCGCGGTAGCGCGTCTTGAAGAACTGGATGCGTTCGAGCGTCGTCTCGGCTTCGCGAAAGAAGCGTTCGGTCATTTCCTTCGACGCCGGCGGGGCGTCCTTGCGCGGCGGCGGGCGCTCGCGAGTGGAGTCGCCCGCGAGGACGTGCAGCTCGTACAGGGCGACTACGACAGCCTGTGCCAGGTTGAGCGAGGCGTGAGCCGTCGTGGGGATGGTCGCCGCGAGGTGGGACCTATCGAGGGCCTCGTTAGGCAGGCCGAAGTCCTCCCGGCCGAACAGCAGGGCGCAGAGGCCGCTCGCTGCTGCGTCCAGGGCACGGTGAGCGGCGGCGCGCGCGTCGCCCAAGGCCCACTTGGCCGATCGATGGCGCGCCGTGAACGCCGCCACGAACGTGCAGTCCGCGAGCGCTGTGTCCAGGTCAGCGACACAGACAATGCGCGCGATAATGTCATGCGTATCGTGGGCGATCCCTTCCAAACGATGCGGATCGTATTCCACCGGCCGGACAAGCCACAGGTCCTGCACGCCGAAGTTCTTCATTGCGCGTATCGTCGCGGCGATGTTTATCGGGTTCTGCGGCTCGTAGAGGACGACGCGCACGCGCTGCAGTGCTGACTCAGCCATCAGCGACCTCGAACGGCAGCAGCCGCGTTGCATCCTGGCGATCGCCGCGCAGGTAGACCCACTCGTCACGACTACCGCTCAGCACCAACTGGCCGCGCCGGCGCTCGCGTTCGGGCGTGCTTTCGTTCACGACGAGATCGGCGAGGAAGGTGTTGCGCTCGTCCAGGAGCGTGCGCGGCACGACGATGCGCACGGCGTACCCCTGCGGGACGGCGCGCCAGGCGGCAGGCAGCTCCGGCGTGCCTTCCTGGCGCGGCGTTAGGCGGACGCTCGAGCTGCCGGGAACGGGAACCAAGATCCAGGAATGGACTGCGCCGCGGCCGCGGCTTGCGCCGGCGATGTAGAGCTGCACACCGTCCGAGTTGACGTCAGGGTGCTCGTTGTCGAGCGGATTGGAATCGCGCCGCGGCGCGAATGCGAGCGGATGCTTGGCCACGGCTACATCGAAGTGAAGCGCGTCGTCAGTTGCGGCGATGGCGACAATGGCACGCGGGCTCCCGGCCTCATGCCACGTCTGCTCCGAGCGCCGGTACGACTCGGCGCCTAACGCGCGGCGGAACGCGGGCATGGAACCTAACGCGATGGCTCCAGGGTCCGGCGCAACATTTCCGGCCCGCGGGATACGGAGATACGGCGGCGCCACACCACGGCTCGGCTCAGCCGCCGGCGCTGCGGAGCGCCGTGCCGGAACGCTCCCCGCCAGCACGATATCGCGCCCTCCCCCTCCCCCTCCCCCTCCCCCTGCCCTTCTCCCTACCATCGGTCCGGCGAGCCTAATCCGCCAAGTGTCGCTGTGCAGCTGGTGCGTGTGGCGCGAGCCGTTGCGGCGGTCGATAACAAGACGGGGTCCGTCGCTCATGCAGGCGCTGGTCTCGGGGGTCCACGCAAAGGCTATGCACAGGCGGCCCTGCATGCCGCGGCCGCGCACCAGCAGGAAGTGCCGCTCAGATTCGTTAGGCGGTCCCGGGGCGGTCAGTCTCCAGAGGACGAACGGCTCGTCGGCGTAAAGCCACAGCCGCGCCTCGCGACCTGCAACAGTCGCCGTGAAGCTCGCCTGCGTCAGCACTTCGGAGCGCGCGGCGGCGGTCACGTGGTCGAAGCCGTCCTCCAAGCCGCCGGCGCCTTCGATGGTGGCGCGGATCCAGGTCGCGGGCACGGCTACGCTCACGTGGATCGGCAGATCCACGGTGCTCGGCGATTCACAGCGCCAGCGCAAGTCATCGATCAAATAATCCGCGGCCGCCATTACGGCCCGCTCGGCGGAAACGCCAGGGGCGAGATCCGCATGGGCGCGCACCCATCCGAAATCGCCTTGCTCGTCGAAGGCAAGGAGCGATCCGCTGGCGCGCCGCTGTGACTGTCCCTGCGCGAGCGGCGCGTTATGCGCCAGCGTGCTGCGGTACCAATGCAGCGAAGGAACGACGTAGGAGCCTGTCCCCACGTCTTCCAGGATGCGTGCGTTTCCGACTATGAGCCAGAGATTGAGCCTGTCGGGATGGCCGTGGCCGCCGCCGCTCTCACCGTAGTCCAGGGCCACGTACGTGGCGCCCGCTGCGCGGCGTAGCACGGCGAAGCCCTGATGCGGCAGGACGAGCGAGTGACGCACCGCTGCGTCGCCGTCCGGCGGCATCTCCGGGACTTCAGCGCACGCGAACAGGAGGGACTTCCAGCCAAGGTCTGCTCGCGTTAGGCGTGCTGCCGCGACGTTCCGTTCGGCTTCCGCTGTCGAGCGATCGCGTCCCGTTTCGCCCACGGGGACGTCCGTCCTGTACAACTCATGGAGTGCAGCCGCGAGCACGGGACTGAAGGCTTCCGCGAGCCCCAGCTCGCAGGACTCCGCGCTGCGCCATTGGCGCAACGATACGCGATACTGGGAGTCGCGCCGCGCGGGGATCGTGAAGTCGGGGAGTGCCGTGAGGAACGGCGTCGCAAAGGCACGAGCGTAGCGGTCGCCTAACGCCGGCGCCAGCTGCAGGCCGGCGCGGCGAGCCAGCGTCACTCCGTACCACAGGCCGCGCTGCGCGAACAGGTGGTAGTTCTCACCCTCGTACCACGTGCCGTCGGCCAGCAGCCCGTGCTCGAGGTGTGTCAGCAAGCCGGATGGGCCGTGCAGCGCCAGCTGCGTCAGCGCGTTGTCGCCGAGCATGGCGCCGCACGCGAGGAGCGCGGCGTTGTTCCAGACCTGGCGGTTGGAACGGCCCTCGTCGAAGGTGCGGATCAAGGCGGCACTCGGTTGCAGCACGCGCTCGCGCAGCTCGGCGCCTAACGCGGGCTCCACGCCGGCCTGCTCCAGCAGGCTCGCGGCGCAGGCCAGTTGCAGAGTCCAGATGGAGTCGAGATACGTGCTGAAGAAGACGCGCGCCGGCCCCAGGACGTTGTCGCGATTCGGGTAGGCAAGATATTGCTCGCTGTAAGCGCGCAGGATGCGCCCGGCTAGCGACCGGTGCGCAGGAGCGCCGCGCAGAGCGGCAAGCGTGGCCGCATGCACGGCGCGCTCGGCCAACCAGAGCTGATACCACATCGTCCAGATCCCGTCATGCGCCGAGCCGGTCACGTACGCGTTGCAGTGCGGACAGCGGTGCCGCGTGGGGCTCCAGGGATCGAAGTCGAGCGCGGAGTTGCAACCGGGGCAACGGCCGCCGTCTCGCGTTAGGCGCGCCTTATTCGGCGGAACGTAGACCGCAGCGCCGTCTGCGAGCCGCGCGAGATCGTCCGCCAGCGAGTCCGCCAACGCCGCGAACGGTCCCGCCGCGAGACGGCGCCGCAAGGTGAGCGCTGCATTGTCGAGCAGCACTAGTCGCTCGCCCCCGCGAGCCTCCACTGCGTCAGCGTCACTAACTCCCCGCGCAGGTCCATGCGCACGTTGCGCAGACGCCGGGCGACGCCTTGCACGCCGCGCGAGTGGTACAGCCAAGCCGCCGGCGTTTCCCGCTCGAGCACGAGTTGCACAGCGCGCCATGCGTTGTCCAGCGCAGCCGGGGACGTCGCTTCCCGTAGCGCGGCAAAACGCGAGTCCAACTCGGGCGTATGGAACCCGGCGTAATCGAGTGCACCTCCCGCATAACGAGAATCGAACATGGAAACGAGGTAAGACAGCGCAAGATCGCCGGGGACGCCGGCGACCAGCGCGTCGAATGTCTTGGGGGTCGCCCGCGCCGTCGTTAGGAACGCTCCCAGCTCGAGCTGCCTGATCGAGACGTCGATCCCGATGGCACGCAGGTCGGCCTGCAGGAGTTGCTCGATCGCGTTGTCACCGGTGCCGACTGTGAGCACCGTGAAGGCCAGGCGCGCCGCGCCCTGCATCCAGGGGCCGTCGCCGTTGCGGCTCCATCCTGCCGCCGCGAGCCACAGCGCGATCGAATCGCGCGCCAGGCGGGGGAGTGCCAGGGCACGCGGATTGTCGGGGCTTACGGCTCCGCGGCTCGGCGTGGCGAAGCCAGCCAGTGCCACGTCAACGATGCGCTGCCGGTCGAGCGCTGCAGAGACCGCGCGGCGCACGCGCGCATCGTCGAAGGGCGGCCGCGTCGTATTGAAGACCAGCGCCGTCGCGAACAGCACCGGATACGTGAGCACGCCTAACGTGGGATCGTCTCGCGCGAGATCCGCCATTGTCGGCGCGATACCGGCCACGTGGAGGTCCCCGCTCACCAGCCCGGCGAACTTGGTCGCGGGCTCGTCCACGACGGCGATCACCAGCCGCTCGATCGCCGGCGGGCCGCCGAGTAACGCAGGGAAACCCGCGGCACGCTCGAAGACCCAGCGCGTTCCTGCATCGCGGCGCACGAAGCGGAAGGGACCGTTCCCGAGCGGCGCCGTCGCGAAAGCATGCCGCCGAAACTCGTTAGGCGCCACGCCTGCCAGCCTGTGCGCTGGAACTATCGGAAGCTCGCACAACACGCCGGGGAATAGCGGCTGCGGCGACGCAAAGCGCACAACGACGGTGCTGTCGTCCGGAACGCGGACGCCGACGATCCCGGCGAGATCGGCCGCACGGTAGTAGCCCGTGGCAGGATCCCGAGCCGCTTGCAGTGTGTACGCCACGTCGCGAGCAGTCGTGGCCACACCGTCGTGCCACAAGACCCCGGAGGCCAGCGCGAGCGTCAATTCAGTTCGCTCGACGTTCCAGTTCCAGGACCGCGCGAAGTACGGACGCGGCTGCAGCAACGAATCGTATTGCGCCAGTGTCACGAACAGAGCGTATCGCTGGACCTGGCGCGCCAGCGGGTGCACCGTGACGAGCGGGTTCGCCGACTCCAAGTCGGAACCGGAAGCGAAAACGACTGTAGCTGGATCGCGGCCGGGATCGCCGCAACCCGAGCATGCAAGCAGCACGATTGACGCGAGACGTAGCGGCTGCATTATCCCGTTATGCACGTCGGACTCCGTCGCATCATTGGTGCGCTGGCGTTGTACGCGCTGGTCGTGACACTCGTCTTCGTGCTGTTGCGTCTGGCGCCGGGGGACGCCGCTGATTTTCTCGTCGCCCCCACTGCAAGCGCCGAGGACGCCGCACGTGTGCGGGCACAGTTAGGGTTGGATGATTCACCCGTCGTGCAATATGCACGGTGGATGCGCGGTGTGCTGACGGGAGACCTGGGCGAGAGCCTGGCGAGCGGACGCGCTGTGTCCGCAGTGCTTTGGGAGGCGCTCCCGGTCTCGCTGTGGCTGGGCGCCCTGTCGTTGGGGCTGACGTTTCTCATCGGGGTTGCGGTGGGAGCCTATCAAGGAGCGCGGCGCGGCCGGCCGGCGGATACGTGGATCACGATCGCGACGACGGCTGTGTATTCGGCACCCAGTTTCTGGCTGGCGTTGGGACTCGTCGCGGTCTTCACGACGGGCGCAGCGCACTGGGGCTTCCCTGCCGCCTTGCGACTCCCCGCGTTCGGCTTCCGGGATCCCGCGCTCGAGGCGACCGGTCTCCAGGCAGTGGGAGATCTCGTCAGGCACTCGTTGCTTCCGGTCGCTGTGCTGGCGCTGATCGGCGCGGCCGGTGTGGCACGTTTCGCGCGCACGATCGTGGCGGATCTCGCGCACGAGGATTTCGTGCGCCTAGCGAGAGCGAAGGGGCTCTCACGCGCTCGCGTGGTACGCCGCCACGTGTTGCGCAACGCATGGCCGCCGCTTGTAGTGTTGGCTGCACTTGCGCTCCCGGGTATCGTGGCCGGATCCGTGTTCGTGGAGAGCATCTTCGCGTGGCCGGGCATGGGCCGCACGATGCTCACGGCGATCGCGTCACGCGATTACCCCGTGGTCATGGGGGCCACGGTTTTGTACGCGGCAGTGGTTATCGTGGCCAACGCCTGCGCCGATGCTTTGCTCCCCGTGGTGGATCCGCGCCGGCGCTCATGACGAGAGTCGCGCAGGTGTCGTTAGGCGTCCTCATCGCACTCGCGCTGGGGACGTGGCTCGTCCCGCACGTGAGCGTGTCCGATCCGCTTGTTATCGGCGACGTGGTCGGCAGCCGTCTGCTGCCGCCGGGATCAGTCGATTCGCGTGGCGAATGGCATCTGTTGGGGACCGATCGCTTTGGCCGCGACCTCTTTGCGCGCATGATGCTCGCGGGACGCTTGTCGCTCGCCATCGGCGTCGGCGGGTCGTTGCTAGCCGCCCTCGTTGGCGCCACGATCGGTGCGTTGAGCGGCTGGTTAGGTGGTTGGATCGACCGCGCGGCGATGGCGCTGGCGGATGCGCTGCTCTCGATACCGCGGCTCATCCTACTCCTTTTGTGCGCTGCCTTGTGGCGCCCGGGAGTCGCCACCGTCGTGGTGGTGCTGGCGGCGACCGGCTGGATGGGTGTCGCGCGATTGGTGCGCGCCGAGGTCAGCGGCATCCGCGCGCGAGCATATGTGGATGCGGCGCGGACCACGGGCGTGCGGGAGGGACGGGTGCTGCTGCGACATGTGCTGCCGAACGCCGCGGGTCCGGCGATCGTGGCAGCAACGTTAGGCGTCGGCAACGCGATCCTCCTCGAGGCCGGCCTCGCCTTTCTCGGGCTCGGCGTTCAGCCGCCGCAGCCGAGCTGGGGGAACCTCATTGCCGGCGGCCGCGACCTTATCGTCACTGCCCCATGGGTGGCAATCGCTCCGGGCATCGCCCTGATCGTTACAGTGTGCTGTTGCACACTCCTGGGCGATGCGTTCCGCGATCGTCTGGCCGGGGAACGCCTGCTGGGAGAGCGTGCCTAACGGGAACTGTCCAACTCGTCGACCGGAACCAGGACTGTGTGGATGCCGTGCGGTCGCACCACAATCGGCACTGTCGCGCCGCGCGGCTCGATCGAGCCGATCGGGCTTTCATCGAGCCGCGCGAGCTGCGCTGAGCGCACCGGGCGCGGGAAGATCCACGCCCCCGGAACATCCTTGCCCGTAACGTTGACGCAGCGCGCCACGATCGAGCGACCGTCTTCGCTCTCTTTGAGCGCGGCGAAGACGAGGCCCGTCCCCTCCAGTGCAACGCCATGCACAGGAGGAGGATCGCTGACAGAGTCGTGCCGGGTGTAGCCGCTCAGCGGCAGGAGGACGTCGTCAGCAATGGCGGCGACTTGTGCGCGCGTGGCGAGCGAGTCGGCTCCGTGAAAGGCGACCGCGAACTCAGCGGCGAAGGGTCCCAGGCACTGCGCCGCGGGCGTAGCCAACGGCCAACCGGCGTGCCCCGGCCGCTCGGGGAGTTCCGCTCGCGACAGCTCGGCGACGGCCCTAACGAGAGTGACCGCCACAACTCCATCCGGCAAGACCTCGTATTCGGCGAGCCCGTCGCTCAGCACCGTACATCCCGACGGGCCATCGAAGATGCTGACGAAGCGGTGCAACGGCGCCGTAGTTGGCGGCGTCTCGGCCCGCCTGTCGCGCGCGGGGACGCGCAGCGCTTTGCGCTCGATCAGCGCGAACGCGGCGTCGGCCCACACGCGGCGCGGCCGCACACCTGTATGGATGAGCACTCGCAAACGATGGTCCTGTGCGCGATTCTCGCCGTGCACGTGGACCCTAACGAACGATGCGCCTGCGTCGAGCATGAGTCGTGCGTTGACAGCGACAACGGCTCGGCCGGCCGCGCTGCCGCGGCAGGCGACGCGCCAGCGCGTGTCGAGCGCGGCACGCAAGGGCCCGCGCGCTGAGACGCGCGCGCGCGACAGCACTCCCTTGCCTAACGAAGTCACGACAGGGGAGTGCGTATATGTATCGCCGCGATCACGCACTATCTCGAAGCCGATGAGCGTTGGAACACTCCTGCCGGTGGCCGCGTCAAGCCAGGCGACCCCGCGCGGCGTCAATTTAAGAGTCCCCGCTGCGCTCGCGATGCGGCGCCGGGCGCCATGCGCCCGCGGAGTCGGTGAAGTCGGCTCGGGAGCTGCGCTGTCGCCGAGCGGGAGTGTAAGCAGACCGTACGGCGGAACGGCGGGGGACCAGACCAAAGCGCGACGCCGCTCGATGAGGTAGTTGATCGGGTAGTGTCCCGGAGCCTCTGTCCGAGAATGCAATCGTTCTCGGGTCAGAATCTGCGTAAGCGATCGGAGTGCGCCGTTAGCGATAATCGGCTCGGCCCGTCCATGAGAGCCGGAACCGACCGGTACGCGCGCCAGTGCCACGTCGAGCGCGACCTCGGCTACACCACTTCGCTCGCGCGAAGCGCGATTGCGGACGATCAGCGTGCTGTGCCACTTATGCGGCTGCGAGCGTACGGCATCGGGTTCGTGTCCGGTGAGACTCGTTAGGGCCGCTTCGCGCAGTTCTATAGCCAGGGCCGCAGCATCCGCGAGGCGCTGATCGACGGCGCGCGCAACGGCATCGCTGGCACATCCGCACAACGAATCGTGCGGATGACATTGCAGCAGAGTCGCCCACGCGGCCTGGAGGTGATGCCGGCTGGAAGCGCCGCCAGCTAGGCGCGCGAGGGCGCACCACGGCTCGACATCACGCACGAGGTCGCGCTCCAAACATGCGTTGGCGCGCTTCTGGTGCGCCCGTGTCGCCAACGTTCCAGCCAAGGTCCAGGTGTAGCCGTAAGAATCGCGCAGCTCGCCCGCGATGCGAGGGAGCGATACGCCGGCGGCCCGGTCGGCGAGGAGCTTGCCAAGCTCGTCGAGGCCGCCAACGCGCAGTTGAATCGGCGCGGCGGCGGCAGCGAGAGCGGCGATCGCGCGCCTGCGCTGCGGCTGCGGGGCGTGGTGATCGGCGCCATTCGGCACCAGCCAGACACCTAACGTCGAGCGGCTTTCCAATGCCGCACGGAGCGCCGTCCAGCGGCGCTGCGCGTCCGCTCCGTCAGTCGGAAGATTGGCCCCGAGTTCGTAACCGGCCTGAGAAAGATGGAACAAAAGGGCGGTGTCTTCGTTAGGCGCGCTCCAATGGGTAGCGTCGCCCTTGGGAGCGCGCCCTCCGCCGTAGCCGCGCCACAGGACAATCACAGGCATGGCGAACCCGGCTGCGATCGCCGGAAGCACACTCGGGTGGCCGAAGGAATCGGCGCAGTAAAGCACGGATGGAGGTTCCGCATTCAGCGCACGCAACGTGCGGCGACCGGCCAAGAGGTTGCGCACGAGCGCTTCGCCGCTCGGGATCAGCTCGTCCGGCTGAGTGTACCAAGGCCCCGCTTCGAGCCGCCGCCGGCGCAGCGCGGCAGCGATCTCGGCGGCGCGATCGGGACGCACGGACAGGTAATCGGAGAGCAGGATCGCCTGGCCGTCGAGGAGGAATTGCCCGTTAGGCTCGTCCAGCAGCGCGTCGATCAAGTCGACCAAGCGCTTGCGGAACCGCGGCGCCGGGTGGTACCACTCGCGATCCCAGTGTGTGTGGCAGAGCACGAATACAACCGGCGTTGGCGGCGTCATGGCGGGGCAGTGTAGGGACCGCCTTGCTCTTCTGCAATGCGATTCCGCGGGCGGCGGTGGCCGGCGGCGGCCTGTGCTCTGCGGCCAGGCAGCCTGCTCCCGGCCGGCCGGCCAGTCGCGTTTTGGCCCCTCGCTTGCGCAGATTAGTCGCACGCTCGTGGCAGATCAGGGCGCACTTTCTTCTTGCTCGTGACCGGGTTCGACGGGTCCGGTTCATGACGCGTGGCACGGAGACTCGTTATGCCGCACACCCTCCCTTCCCTTCCTTATGCCTTCGACGCGCTGGAACCCCACATCGATGCGCAAACGATGCAGATCCACCATGGCAAGCATCATCAGGCGTACGTGACCAATCTCAACGCCGCGTTGGACAAGCATCCGCAGTTGCATAACGAGTCACTCGAGAAGCTGCTGGCGGGTTTGAGTGCCGTCCCGGAAGACATCCGCACTGCCGTCCGCAACAACGCCGGCGGCCACTGGAACCATTCGCTCTTCTGGACGCAGCTCGCGGCCGGCGCCGGCGGCGAGCCGACCGGCAAAGCGGGCAACGCCATCGCCGCCGGCTTCGGCGATTTCGCCAAGTTTCAGGAGCAGTTCACCGCGGCTGCGACGGGGCGCTTCGGCTCCGGCTGGGCGTGGCTCATCCGCGACGCCGGCGGCGGCAAGCTCAAGATCGTGAGCACGCCGAATCAGGACAATCCGATCATGGACGGCGCGGCGCCTAACGATATCATCTTAGGTCTGGATGTGTGGGAGCATGCCTATTACCTGAAGTATCAGAACCGCCGGCCCGATTACATCAAGGCGTGGTGGAACATCGTGAATTGGAGAGCTGTGGGAGAGCGACTCTAGCGCGAGCTTACAGGCCGCCGGTCCACGGCCGGTTTAGCGCGCCGCCTCGCCCTCGAGGTACGTGTAGCCTTCCAGCCCGGCGACGTACTCGGCGATGAACATGTTGGCCTCCTGGCGCGAGATCTCCGGGCACGCCCCGACCTTGCGCCGGAAGGTTGTCAACAGGTCGGCGGCGCCGTACTGCACATAATTCAGCACCTCGGTGACGGTGTCGCCTTTGACGAGGTCGGTGATCTCGTACGAGCCGTTGCGGAGCCTAACGTGAACAGCGTTAGTGTCGCCGAACAGGTTGTGCAGATCGCCCAGGATCTCCTGGTACGCCCCGGTCAAGAAGATGCCGAGGATGTAGTCGTCTTCCGCGCGATAGCTGTGCAGCTCCAGGCTAGTGCGACCGCCTTCCTCTCCCACGAAGCGATCGATCTTCCCGTCCGAGTCGCAGGTGATGTCCTGCAACGTGGCGCGGCGCGTGGGGCGCTCGTCGAGCCTGTGGATCGGCATGATCGGAAACAGCTGATCGATGGCCCAGTGATCCGGCAACGACTGAAACAGCGAGAAGTTGCAGAAGTAGCGGTCGACCAGGACGGAGTCGAGATCCTTGAGTATGTCGGAGTACGCGCCGCGATGCTCCTCCACCAGGTGCGCCAGGCGGTTCATTGTCGCCACGTAAATCGTCTCGGCCGTGGCGCGCGCCTTGAGCGAAAGGACGCCGCTATTGAACAGCTCGCGCGCCCGCTCCTTGTCGAACGACGCGTCGTGAGAGATCTCGAGGATCTTGCGCTTGGGCAGCTTCTTCTTGCCTAACGCGGTGTAATCCTCCAGCATCTCGTGTAGCAGCGGATGATCCTCTTTCGTGAGGGTGGGGATCTCCGCTTCGGCGTGCGACTCGACGTCCATCACCTTGAGCAAGAGGAGTGCGTGGTGCGCGGTTAGTGCCCGGCCCGATTCGCTGATGACGTGCGGCATGGCAAGCGTCCTGGCGCGGCACGTTTCCGCGAGCGTGTAGATGACGTCGTTGGCATACTCTTGCAGGGTATAGTTCACGCTTGCCTGCGACGTGGAGCTAGTGCCGTCGTAATCGATGCCCAGTCCGCCGCCGACGTCGACGTGTGTTATGTCCACGCCCATGGCGCGCAGCTCCGCGTAGAAACGCGCAACTTCGGCCAAGGCGTGCTTGATCACCCGGATATCGGTGATCTGACTCCCCAGGTGGAAATGAATGAGCTTGAGGATGTCGAGTCGGCCGAGGCTTTCGAGTCGCCCGACCAGGCGCATGAGATCGGCAGCGGTCATGCCGAACTTGGACTTCTCGCCGCCGGATTCCGCCCAGCGGCCGGACCCTTCTGCCGCCAGCTTGATCCGCACGCCCGCGTTAGGCACGACGCCGAGATCGTCTGCCGCCGGCAGCAAGACGTCCAGCTCACTCAGTTGCTCGAGGACGATAAAGACGCGGTGCCCCAGCTTCTGGCCCATCAGCGCCAGGCGCATGAACTCCTCGTCCTTGTAGCCGTTGCAGACGATGAGTTGCTCGCTCGACTCCGAAAGGCCGAGGACGGCCTGCAGCTCCGGTTTCGAACCGCACTCGAGCCCCACGCCGTGCTCGGCGCCGAAACGGATGACCTCCTCGACCACGTGCCTTTGCTGATTGACCTTGATCGGGTAAACAGTTGTGTAGCGTCCGGTGTATTCGAACTCGCGCATCGCTGTCTCGAAGCGCTCGCTCAACTGTTGGATTCGCGTCTTGAGGATGTCGGAGAAGCGCAGCAGCACGGGGAGCGCGATCCCCTGCTGCTCGAGGTCGTGCGCCAGCTCCAGCAGATCGATCGTGCGTTCGGGCTGCGCCGGATCCGGGCGTACAAGCATGTGCCCATCCGGGCTCACATCGAAGAATCCGACGCCCCAGCCATCGACGTTGTACAGCTGCTTGGCGGCCTCGATACTCCAATCCGCGGCTGCGGACTCGACGGCTTCGGCGGCGCCGACGTGCGTGGTTGTCATTGCGGCAAAAATAGGGACGCGGCAGGCGCGCGACAAATGTGGAGCGGCGCCGGCCGGCTCGCCGCGCCTGCCTGCCGACGGGTCCCGCAGACGTCCCGGCGTTTGCGCGAGGACAATCTTGCATTCACTCGTTAGGGCAATAAGCTTGGCGACGATGACTCAGACGCCGCGCCGTATCTTCGTCACCGGGGGCACCGGCTTCATCGGCTCGCGCGCCGTAGCCGCGCTCCTGGCACGCGGCCACAGCGTCCGTGCGCTGGCGCGGCGCGGTTCGGAGCGGCGCCTGCCGCCCGGAGCCGAAGTCGCGTTAGGCGACGCCCTGGACGCGAACACGTTCGTCGCGGCAATTCCACCGTGCGATACCTTTCTGCAGCTCGTCGGAACGCCGCGGCCCACCCCCTCCAAGGCCGCCGAGTTCGCGGCGATCGACCTTGTGTCGGTGCGTGAAAGCGTGCGTGCCGCGACAAACGCAGGTGTGGCGCACTTCATCTACCTCTCCGTGGCGCATCCCGCGCCGGTGATGCGCGCTTACCAAGACGTTCGCCTTCAAGGAGAGGCGCTGATCCGCGAAACCGGGCTGGGGGCGACAATGCTGCGGCCGTGGTACGTGCTAGGTCCCGGCCACTGGTGGCCGCTCACGCTCCTGCCGCTCTACGCCTTGGCGTCGCTGGTCCCACGCAGTCGCGCCACGGCGCAGCGCACAGGTCTCGTTGCGATCGGGTCCATGGTGCGAGCCATCATAGCGGCCGTGGAAGCGCCGCCGCCGTACGGAAGCGTACGGGCAATGGACGTGGCGGCGATCCGCGCGGCGAAAAACACTCCATGCGTTGCCCAAGCAACCTGACATTGCTCCTACATCGGATTGCTCGCACCCGGCTGACTCGGCCATAATTCGGCGTGCTCCTACAGCGATTCTACCATGACGGGCTCGCGCAGGCGAGCTACTTGATTGGATCCCCGGCGACGGGCGAGGCGATCGTCGTCGATGCCAATCGGAATATCGAGCAGTACGTGAGCGCGGCGGCGGCGCAGTCGCTGCGCATTACTCATGTGACGGAAACGCACATCCACGCGGACTATGTCTCCGGTTCGCGCGCGCTGGCAGCGACAACCCGCGCGGAGCTGCTGCTGTCCGGCGAGGGGGGGCAGGAGTGGTCTTACACATTCGCGGAACAGGATGGAGCGCGGTTACTGCATGACGGCGACGCAATCCGTGTCGGCGATGTGCAAATCGATGTGCTGCACACACCGGGGCACACGCCGGAGCATCTAACGTTTGTGGTGCGCGATCTCGCCGCGTCCGATCAGCCATTGGGCGCACTGACCGGTGATTTTCTGTTCGTCGGCGATGTCGGGCGTCCCGACCTCCTCGAGCGCGCCGCCGGCCTGAGCGGCACGATGCAGAGCGCCGCGCGGACGCTCTTTCGCTCGCTGGAGCGTTTCGCGGCGAGTCATCCCGACTACCTGCAGATCTGGCCGGCCCACGGCGCGGGCTCGGCTTGCGGCAAGTCGTTAGGCGCCGTGCCCATGTCGACGTTAGGGTACGAGAAGCTCGCCAACTGGGCGCTCGCGATATGGAACGAAGACGCCTTCGTGGACGAGGTGCTCGCCGGACAGCCAGATCCTCCCGCGTATTTCGCGATCATGAAGCGTACCAATCGCGGTGGGCCGGCGCTGTTAGGCGACCGACCGATTCCTCCGCGCCAGGCGGGCGACAGCGCGGCCGGCACCATCGCCGGCGGCGCTGTCGTCGTCGACCTGCGCGGCACAGAGGCGTTCGCGGCCGGCGGTCTGGCCGGGAGCTTCAACATCCCGTTCACTGTCTCATTTCTTCCGCGCACGGGCGCGCTCCTTCCGTACGATCGCGACGTCTACCTCGTGCCCGGGGGCGAGGATCCGGCGCTGGTGGAGCGCGCCACGTCGGAGTTGGCGCTCATCGGGATCGACAGCGTGCGCGGCTGGTACGGTTCCGATGCGTTTGCCATCGACAAGCTGCGACAGCGCGTCCCCCAGCTGAGCGCGGCGGAGGTAGCGCAGCGCTTGCGCAGCGGCGGGGCGACAGTCGTGGACGTGCGCAACGCCGACGAGTGGTCCAGCGGCCACATCCCCGGGGCCGTCTCGGTTCCGCTGGCGCGCCTAACGTCAAGCATCGACACCCTGCGAGCCGCCGGGCAGCCGCTCGTCCTGCACTGTCAGGGAGGCGGCCGCTCTGCAGTCGCCGCGAGCGTGCTGCTCGCAGCCGGCCTGCGCGACGTTGCAAACATGACCGGGGGGTTCGCCGAATGGGAAGCCGCAGGCCTGCCATCGACGAAGGACACCGCCTAACGTATGCGCCGCCTGCTCGCCTATTTCCTCCGCGGCCTCGTCTTCATCGCTCCGGTCGCCGTCACTGTCTACATCTGCGTCCTCATCTTTCGCACGATCGACGGTTGGTTGGGGCTCAGCATCCCCGGGCTCGGCTTCGCGCTCACACTGGCGCTTATCACGCTCATCGGCTTCCTCGGCTCCACCTTTCTGGCCCGGTCGTTCCTGGGAGCGTTCGACCGCGTCCTGGAGCGTCTCCCTTTCGTAAGGCTGCTGTATTCGTCCACCAAAGACCTCGTCAATGCGTTCGTCGGAGAAAAACGCCGCTTCGATCAACCGGTTGCGGTGCGCCTAATCCCGGGGAGTGAGGCGAAGGCGCTAGGCTTCGTTACGCAGAAGTCGCTCGAGCAGCTTGGCTTGAGTGAGGCGGTCGCCGTCTACTTCCCGCAGTCGTACAACTTTGCCGGGAGCTTGCTGCTCGTCCCGGCGCGCGATGTGGAGCGCATCGCCGCCAGCAGCTCCGACGTAATGGCGTTCATAGTCTCGGGGGGAGTGACCGACGTGCCCGTGCTGCACGGACGCAAGGGAGTGAAACACGACGTTGCTGACCGAAGCGGGGTCCCGCGCTGAGAAGCCACCGCCCCTTGGCGCGATTGCCCTCGGCGGACCTTGACTGCCAGGGACCGTGCTGCCGCAGCCGGCACGCTGCGCCGGCGTTGACGCCATGCGCTCGTCCGACCAGCATTCGCTGCATGGTGACTGACGTCCGCCGGTATCGGCGCCGCGGCATGAGCGCCGCAGTGTGTTTCGCCGCCGCGACCGCAGGTTGCGCAGGCGCGGGGTCACCCGATGGAAGTTCGTTAGGTCCGATCGCGACGTTGGCGCCGCCGGCAGGGGTGCGCAGCGCTGAGCCCAATCTCGCAGTCGGACCCGACGGTCGCGTATGGCTGTCGTGGCTCGAGCCGTTAGGAGACACGGCAACTGCCTTGCGCCTTTCAGCGTACGACGGCGCGGTCTGGTCGGCGCCCACCACTGTGGTCGCGCGCAGCGATCTCTTCGTCAATTGGGCCGACTTTCCGTCGGTCTTCGCCACAGCGAACGGCCGGCTGATAGCGCACTGGCTGCAGCGGAGCGACACCGCCAGGTACGCCTACGACGTCAGGGTTTCGCAGTCCGCGGACGGCGGAGCCACTTGGTCGACCTCGCTTGTTGTTCATCGCGATGGCACGCGCACCGAGCACGGCTTCGTTACCTTGTTCGCCGCGGCGGCGGGAGATTCCGTGGCAGCGGTGTGGCTCGACGGCCGCAGGTTCGCCGGCGAGAACGCAGATGACCAGATGCAACTGGCGACGACAACGATTGCCGGCGATGGCTCGTTAGGGATCGAGACCCTACTCGACGAGCGCATCTGTGACTGCTGCCAAACCGACGCCGCGCTGACAGCGCGCGGGGCCGTGGTAGTCTATCGCGACCGGTCTCCGGAGGAGATCCGCGACATTTATCTAGTCCGCCGCGACGACGCCGCGGGCTGGGGCGCGGCCATACGCGTTCACGCGGACGGCTGGCGAATCCCCGGCTGTCCAGTCAACGGGCCCGCTGTTGCCGCTCGCGGCGATACTGTCGCGGTAGCCTGGTTCACGGCTGCGAACGATACGGGTCGCGTGCGCGTGGCATACTCGCAAGACGCCGGGGAGACGTTCAACGCTCCGCAGCGCATCGACGACGGCAACCCGATCGGGCGTGTCGACGTCCAGCTCATCGGCGGCGGCCGCGGCGTCGTCACCTGGCTCGAGCGTTTGGACAGCGCGCGCGCCGCCATCCGCGTGCGAGTGGTGTCGCCTAACGGAAGCGCGCGACACGCTCGCACCATCGTGGAGACCCCCGCCGCGCGCAGCAGCGGCTTCCCGCGGACTGTTCAGCGAGGGAACGAGCTGATCTTCGCCTGGACCGCACCGGGCGACAGCGGTCGCGTAAACGTCGCACGTGCCGCGATCCGTTAGGCTCCGCGCGCTGTCGTTGCTCGTGCTCGCTGCCTGCAGCGGCCGCGAGCGGCCGGGCCAGATCGAGGTCGGACTCCCCGCCCCCGACTACCGCGCCCGCACGCTCGACGGCGAACCGGCCGCGCTGGCCGATTTGCGCGGGCGGGTCGTGTTGTTGAACGGCTGGGCCACCTGGTGCATTCCATGCCAGCGTGAGGTCCCGGCGCTGCAGCGCCTCTACACCGAACGGCGCGCCGAGGGTCTGGAGATAATCGGCGTGAGCATCGACGTAGCCGGGGCTGACGATCGAATCCGCCAGTTCGCCGCAACCTACGGCATGAGTTATCCGATCTGGCGCGATCCCGACGACGTCTATTCGGGGGTCTTCCGCGCGTACGGCGTCCCTGCGACTTATCTCATCGGCCGCGACGGCATCCTCAGATGGCACAAGGTAGGCGAAGTCCATCCGGACGATCGCGACTTTCGAGTCGCGCTCGAAGCCGCTCTCGCCGAGCGGGCGCCGCGCGCAAACCAACGAACGGCGCGGCGTTAGGCGCTGGACGTTAGGCGTTAGGAATGCCTGAATACCGCGAGCGCTCCGTAGCCATTGTCGTGTTCGACGAGGTGGAGGTACTGGATTTCTGCGGGCCGTTCGAAGTCTTCTCCGTCTGTGGCCGCCGCGCCGGGCTCACGCCATTCCGCGCCTATGTCGTTGCCGAGACGGCCGGGCCCGTGCTGGCGCGCAATCGCTTGAGCGTCAATCCGAGCTTCACATTCGAGAGCGCGGACGCGCCGGCCTGGGACCTGATTCTCGTACCGGGAGGCTTTGGCACGCGGCGCGAGATGCAGAATCCCGTCATGCTCGAGTGGGTCCGGCGCGCTGCAGCCGGAGCGGAGCTGACGCTCAGCGTCTGTACCGGCTCGCTCATCCTCGGCGCGGCCGGTCTGCTCGATGGTCTGAGCGCGACCACGCACTTCGGCGCCTTTGACGAGTTGCGGGCGGCGGCGCCACTGTGTGAATTGCGCCGCGATCTGCGTTACGTCGATGCGGGCCGTGTCATCACGTCAGCAGGTGTGAGCGCCGGGATCGATATGGCGCTCTACGTCGCCGCGCGGCTCCTGGGCCAGGCGACGGCTCAGGAGACCGCGCGTTACATGGAGTACGAGGGTGTCTTCGGTTCGGCGTTACGCGCCGGTCCGGCGCTCACCGCCGCAAGCACCTAACGAGTCAGGCCGATCAGTCCGCCGGTGCGGAGCAGGCGCTCCCACTGCGGCCCCCGATCTCGCCGCTGCACTATGC
>JBQTJS010000246.1:0-9217 GCA_052386875.1 Gemmatimonadaceae bacterium | reverse complement strand
AACGCCTTGGTGGACGCAACGCCGATCTCCGGTCCGGCATGAATGTAGATCCCGCCATCGGCTTCGCGCGCGATCGTCGATCCCACGACGTTGACGATGCCTAACACGCGCGCTCCGCGTTGCCGCGCCTCGCGCATCGCAGCCAACGTGTCGGCCGTCTCACCCGACTGCGAAATGACGATGCACAGCGTTCCGCTGTCGACAACCGGATTGCGATAGCGGAACTCGGAGGCGTACTCGACCTCCACCGGAATCCGCGCCAGCTCCTCCAGCATGTGCTCGCCGATGAGCGCCGAGTGCCAGCTTGTGCCGCAAGCTGTGATCACGATGTTGGTGAAGGCGAGCAGCTCCTGGTCGGTGAGATTGAGGCCGCCGAGCTTCGCGTCACCGACGTCGGCCAGCAGCCGCCCGCGCATCGTGTTCGCCAGAGTCTGCGGCTGCTCGAAGATCTCCTTGAGCATGAAGTGCGCGTAGCCGCCACGCTCGATGTGCGCCAGATCCCACTCTATGTGCTGCACGGTCTTCTCGACGCTGACGGCATTGAGATCGAGCACCTTGTAGCCGTCGCGCGAGAGAACCGCGAGATCGCCATCGTCGAGATAAATAACCTCGCGCGTGTGGGCGAGTATAGCCGATACGTCGCTCGCCACGAAGTACTCCTTGTCACCCAAACCGATCAGCAGCGGCGACCCTTTCCGCGCGGCGACGATCTTGTCGGGTTCGTTGCTCGAGACGACGGCTATGCCGTAAGTCCCCTCGATGTGCTGCAGCGCGCCGATAACGGCTTCCTCGAGGTTCCCCTTGTAGAACTCCTCGACGAGATGCGCCAGAACCTCCGTGTCGGTCTCCGACACAAAGACGTAGCCACGCTCCTCCAGATGCTGCTTGAGCGCGGTCGAGTTCTCGATGATCCCGTTATGCACGACGGCGATCGAGCCGCTTTTGCTCGCGTGCGGATGCGCGTTCACCTGATTGGGCTCGCCGTGCGTGGCCCAGCGCGTATGCGCGATGCCTAACGTGCCGTGCGGCGGGTCGGCCTCAATCAGCGACTCGAGCCGCGCGATCTTCCCGGCTTCCTTGCGGGTCTCCACACCGCTGCCGTTCAGCACGGCTACACCGGCCGAGTCGTAGCCGCGATATTCGAGGCGCTTGAGCCCCTCGAGCAGGAGTTGCGTGGCCGGTCGCGGCCCTATGTAGCCGACTATTCCACACATCTATAAGCAGCAGGTAATTGGTTCAGGCTTAATGAGCGAGGCTCGGGGATGAAGCGGCTCGGGATCAAGAGACTCGGGGATCAAGTGGAGGACGACTCAGTCTGAAGTGCGTTAGGCCTCTACCAGTGCGTCCAACGGTATGCGACAACGCCGGATAAGCCGATCGGCTGCATCCCGCGTCGGTGCTTCGGCGATAATTCGGACGATCGGCTCGGTCCCCGACGGCCGTACATGCACCCAGCGGTCCGGCCAGGCCAATCGGAGCCCATCCTGCGTGTCAATTGTAGCATCGGGGAATGTGAATCGCAGTGCCTCGTATACGGCGTCCAACGGGGCGTCTGGAAGCTCCAGCTTTTCCTTGACTATGCTGTACTGCGGATAATGTGCCACGAAGGATGAGAGTGGTTGGGCCCCATCCGCCATGAGCTGCAGCACCAGAGCCGCCGCCAACGGAGCATCACGTCCCAGGTGTAAATCCGGGAGGATCACACCGCCGTTCCCTTCGCCACCGATGACAGCGCCACTGTCGCGCATCCGCTGCGCGACGTTCACTTCCCCAACCGGCGCGCGCACAACCGTAGCCCCGAACCGCGCGGCGACGTCGTCAACAATACGGCTCGTGGAGAGATTAGTCACTACTAATCCTTGCCTCTTTGACAGCACGACGTGCGTGGCTACGGCAAGTGTATAGTCCTCACCGATTGCGCGACCTGTTTCAGCTACGAGCGCCAGGCGGTCGACATCCGGGTCCGTGGCCATTCCAACTGCCGCGCCGGTATCGCGAACCAGTTGCTCCAGCTCAGTGAGGTTCTCGGCGACCGGTTCAGGTGGGCGGTGGAAGCGTCCATCCGGTGTCATGTTGATTCCGTGGACCTCGCATCCTAAGCGTTGGAGCAGTTCCGGCACAATAAGACTGCCGGCGCCGTGGCAGGTATCGAGCGCGACACGGAAGCGCCGCGCGCGGATTCTGGCGACGTCCAAGACCGCGAGCGCCACGATCGCGTCCAGATGCCGTTGGATCGCTCCTGGGTCCGCTTCAGTGAATCCGAGTTGGTCCCACGTCGCTCCAGCCGGCGATGACTCGAGGACGCGGCGCAGCTCGGCGCCCTCGGCGGCATCGAGGAAGAGGCCGCTGGGAGCTATGAACTTGAGGGCATTCCACTCGACCGGGTTGTGGCTCGCCGTTACGGCGATGCCCCCCGCGGCATGGAAGTGCTCGACGGCGAGCTGCACGGTTGGCGTGGGAGCGACGCCGACGTCTATGACGTGGGCGCCGCTCGCTTCGAGCGATGCGCTTACGATGCTCTGGAATATTGGACCGGAGACTCGAGTGTCGCGTCCGGTGACGACTATACGCGAGGCGGCATTGCGCAGCGCCCAGGTGCCGAAGGCGGTTGCATAACGAGCAACGACCTCCGGCGTCAGGGCTTCGCCGACGCGGCCGCGCACGCCTGACACGCTCACCATCAGTCGGTTGGTCATGGGACGGTCATCACGCTGCGGAGCAAGGTAGCGCCGGCACGCGCCCGGGCAACAGGCAAAACCGTGATGCGCGTCACAACGCGGACGTTAGGCAGTCACTTGTAGGAGCGACTCATCCCTTGCAACCGTTAGGAACGCCTGCACGACGTCGGGATCGAGCTGCGAACCAGCGCAGCGTTCCAGCTCCTGCAGCGTCGCCTCCGCCGACACGGCCGCGCGATACGGGCGCTCGCTCGTCATGGCGTCGAAGATGTCCGCCACGGTGATTATGCGTGCCTCGATCGGGATGGCGGATCCCGACAGCCCGTCGGGGATGCCGCTGCCGTCGAAGCGCTCGTGGTGCGAGCGCACGATATTGAGGGCGCGTGGCATGTCGCGCAGCAGCGGTTGCAGGATGCGCCAGCCGAGGACCGGGTGCGTCATGACGTGAGCATACTCTTCATCGGTCAGCGTCCCCGGTTTGTTGAGCACCGACTCACGCACGCCGATCTTGCCGATATCGTGCACGCGTCCGCCGACTTCAATCTCTCCGATAACGTCACTCGTTAGGCCGAGCTGAGTCGCGATGGCGACGGAGTAGCGGCTGACGCGCAGGGAGTGGCCGTGTGTATACGGGTCTTTGACTTCGAGCGCCTCGGCGAGCGACTGGATGCCGGCGAGGAAGAGATGCTCGATGCGGTGCGCCTGTCGAGCGACGCGCTCCTCGAGCCGTTCCTGGTAATCACGATTCTCCAGCACCAGTTGGCGGCGCTCGAGCGCCTGCCTAACACGGGCGCGGACTTCCTCCAGATGAAACGGCTTGGTGATGTAGTCCATCGCCCCGGCGCCCAGACACGCCACTGCCGTCGCCACATCCGCTACGGCCGTGATCATTATGACCGCCGTGTCCGGGTAACGCGCCCTCACTTCCTTGAGGAGAGCCACGCCGTCCAGCTCAGGCATGTGCAAGTCCGTGAGCACCAGCGTTGCCGGTCTGCGCTCGAGCGCGAACAGGGCTTGTGTCCCGTTGGCGGCCTCTTCCACCTCGAAGCCGTCCCGGATCATGAGACGCCCCAGCACGCGACGCAGATGGGGCTCGTCGTCCACAATCAGCGCAATCTGGGTCGCGGCCGCTATTTTGGTCTCCACAGTATTCAAGCTGAGCGAATGCATGACGCGAGTTTATGCCGACGACCTAACCGCCGCGTTCGCGACCCGCGCCGTACATGCGGGGCAGCGACCTGATCCGCTCACCGGCGCGATCATGACGCCGGTGTACCTCACGTCCACCTATGCTCAGGATGGGCTAGGCCGCAATAAAGGCTACGAGTACGCGCGCGGCAAGAATCCGACGCGAGAGGCACTGGAACGCAACGTCGCCGCGCTGGAAGGGGGGACACACGGCTTTGCGTTCGCGAGCGGCATGGGTTGCCTCGACTCGATCATGAAATTGTTCCAAGCTGGCGATCATTTCGTGTGCGCCGAGAACATGTACGGCGGCACGCCGCGGCTCTTCGATCACATACTGAGTTGCTTCGGGCTGCGTTTTACCTACGTCGATCCACGGGAGAGCGACGCAATCGACGAGGCGATCACGCCTGAGACGCGCGCCATCATCGTCGAGACGCCCACAAATCCGATGATGATGCTCACCGATCTTGCCGCCGTTGGGGAGATTGCGGGACGGCGCGAAGTGATGCTCATCGTCGACAATACGTTTGCGACCCCTGTTTTCCAGCGCCCGTTCGACTACGGCGCGCACATCGTATATCACTCGTCGACCAAGTACCTCAACGGACACAGCGACATGGTTGGCGGAGTTGCCGTTATGCGCGACGACGCGCTGGCCGAGCGGCTGCAGTTCATCCTGAACGCCGCCGGGGCAGTCCCCGGTCCGCTGGATTCGTGGCTCGTTTTGCGCGGCACCAAGACGTTGCATCTACGCATGGCAGCGCATGACAGCAACGGCCGCCGCGTGGCCAATTGGCTCGCTGAACGACTCGGCGAGGAGCGCGTCATCTATCCCGGCCTGGAGTCGCATCCGCAGCACGCGCTAGCCAAGCGGCAGATGCGCGCTTTCGGCGGTATGATCTCGCTGGATGTGGGATCGCGCGCGGAAGCGGCACGCGTCCTCGAGCGGTTGCGGCTCTTCGCCCTAGCTGAGTCGTTAGGCGGAGTCGAAAGTCTGGCTTGTCATCCGGCGACTATGACGCATGCGTCGGTCCCTGCGGAGCGGCGCGCGGCGATCGGGATAACCGACGGCCTAGTCCGGCTCTCGGTGGGAATAGAGGATATCGATGACCTTCTCAATGATCTCGAGAACGCGTTCGCCGGTTAGGAGTTGGGGGTTGCCGCTGACACCTCGCGGTCGCAGCCACGTACTCTAAGCCGCACTGGCCAATAACTCCCAACCAATAGTCCTTTTCCTATGCCGACCAAACTCACCGACATTGCATCGACGGCCTGGGAACATCCCGCCGATCGTGCCGCGCTCAACTCCCTGCGCGCTCTCCCGGGCTTCGATGAAGTTGTGCGCAAAGTCGCCGGGTTCTTTGGCGAGAAGGGGGTGCGGCAGCTCTTTCTGGCCAATGCTGTGCGCGTCGGCGCCACGCAGCGCCCGAAGCTCAACGCACTCTACGAGGAAGTCGTCGACACGCTCGATTGGCCCGAGCGCCCGCAACTTTACATATCACAGACGCCGCTTGTGAACGCTGCCGCAGTCGGCTTCGACAAGCCGTTCATCGTGCTCAACTCAGGGATGCTCACGCTTCTCGATCGCGAAGAGCAGCGTAACATCCTGGGACACGAGCTTGGCCACATAATGAGTGGCCACACAACCTACACAACTATCGCTATCATCATCCTGACGGTCGGGTTGAATAACCTGCCGTTCCTCGCTGGAGTCGCGCTCCTTCCGTTCCAGCTCGCGCTCCTCGAGTGGTATCGCAAGGCCGAACTGTCGTCGGACCGCGCGGGCCTACTAGCGACGCAGGATCCCAGAGCAGCGATGAGCACGTTCCTCAAGCTCGCAGGGGGCGGTGCAGGCGAAGACACTATCGATGTCGACGCGTTTATCGCGCAGGCGGGTGAGTACGAGACGCAGGGCGATCTCGCCGATAGAGTCTGGCAAGTGATCAACACAGCGTTCCGGACGCACCCCTTTGGGACTGTGCGCGCCGCGGAATTGAAGCGCTGGATCGAGGGCGGCGGCTACGACAAGATCCTCAGCGGTGATTATCGTCGTCGTAGCGATGCGGCGCAGCCGCCGCTCGCCGAAGATCTTACTGATGCAGCGGTTTACTATCGTGATCAAGCGAAGGGAGCGCTGGACGCGCTCGCCGGTGTCGTCGGCCGCGCGCGCGATGCGTTTACGCAGACGTTCAAGCGAGATTAGGCGCAGCGCGTTAGGCGCCGGGAACCCGGATCGGGGATGCAGCGCGCGTGAAGATCTTGCTGGTCGGCAGCGGCGCACGCGAGCACGCGCTGGCGTGGAAGTTCTTGCGCGACGATGCCTCGGCCGAGCTGCTGGCCGCGCCGGGGAATCCGGGGATCGCTGAGCTTTACGGGGGGGGGGGGAGAGGGAGGGGCACGCGGACCCGCTGTATTGCTGTAGCACCGGGCGATCTCGCAGGCCTGACGCGGCTGGCGCGCGCGGAGCAGGCGGCACTGGTGGTGATCGGGCCGGAGGGGCCTTTGGCCGCCGGTCTGGCCGATGTGCTGCGGGAGCACGGCGTCGCAGTGTTCGGCCCGTCGCAGCGCGCCGCCCGAATCGAATCATCCAAGCGTTTCGCAAAGGAGCTGATGCTTGACGCCGGAGTGCCGACGGCGCACGCCTCCTGGCATAGCGACGTGCGTGCCGCGAAGCGCGCGGCGCATTCGTTAGGCGCCCCCGTCGTTGTCAAGGCATCGGGACTCGCCTCCGGCAAGGGAGTGATTGTCTGCGAAACGCTTGCCGATGCCGAAAGAGCGATCGATCTGATGCTCGAGTTGCGCGGCTTCGGCGAGGCAGGGAGCGAAGTGCTGGTCGAGGAGTTCATGGAGGGAGAGGAGTTGTCGATCTTCGCCCTCACGGATGGTGAGCGGTTCCTGGCGATGCTGCCGGCGCAGGATCACAAGCGCTTGTTGGACGGCGATCGTGGGCCGAACACGGGGGGGATGGGGGCTTATGCCCCGGTGAGTATCGCGCGGGAGGAGCTGCTGCAGCAGGTCTCGGCTGCGATCTTCGAGCCGACGCTGGCCGCCCTGCGCGATCGTGGCTGCCGCTTCGCGGGGCTCTTGTACGCCGGCTTGATGCTCACAGCCGACGGGCCCAAGGTTGTCGAGTTCAACTGCCGTTTTGGCGATCCCGAGTCGGAGGCCATCCTCCCGCTGTTGCGCTCCAGCCTCCTGGAGCCCGTGCTGGCTGTCGCGCGCGGCGATTACCTAACGAATGAGTCTCTGGAGTGGTCGTCGGACTGCGCGGTTGCGACAGTGGTTGCGGCCCCCGGCTATCCCGATGCGCCGCGCATCGGGGGGGCGATCGAGCTTCCGCCGCCGAGCGAGAGCGTGTTCGTCTTTCACGCCGGGACAGCACGCGACGCGGCCGGGCGGCTTGTGACTGCGGGGGGGCGCGTCTTCGCCGTGACTGCTGTGGACGCCGATTTCGATAGGGCGGCGGCGCGCAGCGCCGAAGCTGCCGCGGCAATCAGCTTCCCCGAGCGGCAGTATCGCCGCGATATCGGATGGCGCGAACGAGAGCGACGTGCCCGAGTTACCTGAGACCGAAACTATGGCGCGCGACATGGACGCGCGCACGCGCGGCGCGGCGATCCGCGAGGTGCGAGTGTGGCGCCCGAACGTATTGCGCCGCGCATCGCCGGCGAGTCTGGCACGACGCCTGACTGGAGCGCGGATCGGCCTCGTTAGGCGCCGAGCCAAGCACATCATTTTCGAGCTGACAAGCGGCGACCGTGTGGCTGTGCAGCCGCGTTTCACCGGTACGCTCACCGTTACGCGCGATCTGCCGGCCGACCCGCGCGCGGACTATCTCACCGTTTCGTTAGGGCTCTCCGGCGGCCGCTGGCTGCATTACGCGGATGTCCGGCGGCTGGGGACTGTCACGCTTTTCAGCGAGCGCGAGTTCGCCGCGTTCGTTGCGCGCCTGGGCGTGGAGCCGCTCGAGGCTGAATTCACCAACGAGCGTCTGTCCGCGGCCCTCGCTTCATCACAGCAGGCTGTGAAGAAGGTTGTAATGGACCAGTCGCGCGTTGCCGGCGTAGGGAACATCTACGCCGCCGAGGCGCTATGGCGAGCGGGTGTCGATCCATCGCGGCCGGCTGCAAGCTTGCGGGCGGCCGAGGTAGCGCAACTGCGGCGCGCGATCGTGGACGTCTTGCGTGCCGCGGTGCGGCGCAGGGGGACGACGATCCGCGACTACCGTGACGCCGACGGCGAGGCAGGAGGTTTCGCGGCGCGGCTCAAAGTGTACGGGCGGGCGTCGCTCCCGTGTGCGCGTTGCGGGACGCGCCTAGTGGGGACGCAAGCGATCGACGGCCGCACTACGGTGTTCTGCTTCCGCTGCCAGCGCTGATGCCCGCCGTCGAGCGGGAGCCGGCCGGATCGTTAGGCGCGGGGCTCGCCGCGCTGCGCGCTCACGTACGCAGCGATGCGACGATGCGGCCCGCGGTATACTGGATGTCTGCCGCGGACGGCGAGGTGCTGTATGTCGGCAAGTCCAAGCGCTTGCGCGCGCGCTTGCTCGGCTATTTCCGAGGCAGCTTTACGGACGACAAGGGGGCGCGGATCCTCAGCTTGACGGATCGCATCGACTGGACATATGTGCCTAACGAATTCGGCGCGCTGCTCGAGGAGATGCGCCGCATCAAGCGGCTGCGTCCGCGCTTCAACGTGGCGCTCAAGCGCGACGATCGGCATTACGCGTTCATCCGGCTGACGGACGGCCGCGCGCCGCGGCTCAGCGTCGTGCGCAGTCCCGGAGGCGGCCGTGAGAGCCGCGGTGTCTTCTACGGGCCCTTCGTCGGAGCGCAGCGCGTCAGCGAGGCTGTGCGCGAGTTGAGCGATGTGCTGCAGCTGCGCGACTGCACGCTGGACAGCCGCATGCGTTTTTCGGATCAGCGCGAGCTTTTCCTGCTCGCCCCACGCACACCCGGTTGTCTGCGCTACGAGATCGGCCGCTGTCTCGGGCCCTGCGTCGCCGCGACCACTGCCGCAGAGTATGCGGCGCGCGTGCGTGCGGCGCGCGGATTCCTCGAGGGGACGAACGATGCGCCGATAGAGCAGTTGACGCGGGCGATGGAGGAGGCGAGCGCGGCGCTCGCGTTCGAGCGCGCTGCATCGCTGCGCGACAAAGTCGCTCGCCTAACGGCGCTGAAAGAGCGCTTCGATCAATTGCGCTTCGCGGTCGAGTCGCTGTCGTTCGCCTATACAGTTCCCGGCGTTGACGGCGACGATCGCACCTACATCATCCAGCGGGGCCGCGTGCTCGGCGAGCAAGCTACGCCGCGCGACGCGGCGAGTCGGCGCGCGCTCGCGGAGTTGGCAGC
>JBQTJS010000245.1:0-3765 GCA_052386875.1 Gemmatimonadaceae bacterium | reverse complement strand
AGACCAGAACTGATTGTACGGTGCCTGGACTGCCCACGATGAGTTGATCGTGACATACGGCGAGCTGCTCGCCACGGTCACCATGGGCGGTGTTGTAATAGCAACGGGAAGGGTCAGCGTGGCATTTGTTGCGAGCCTGTTATAGACGACGATGGCGCGCGACGGACCGCTCGTAGATCCCGCGTTCGTTGCTATCACAATCTGCGTGTGGAAATCCCCGGCCACCGTATTGGCATCCGGCACGCCGAACCAGGTGCGCGTTAGGCTCGTCCCCGGCGCGCTCAACGACAGATTGGCTGCCGTGAGGTTCTTGGAAAGGAAGTTGCCTAGGAACGTCGCTTCCTGAGCGCCAAGGTTGGCTATTGTCACGGTCCGGCTCACAGGAGCTACCCCGGTGGCGAAATCGATAGTGGCACTGCCGTTGTTCGGAATGTTCAAGTCACGCTGGATGACAATCGAGTTCGGCGTGATCGCGTTACCTGCTAGTGCGCCTCTCACGCCCATGAGGTCGCGCGGACCGTCGACCACGTTGTTCAACTGTACGGTGTTGCCTCCGATGCCTCCGATGACAGCGCCGGCGCCACCGCTCATCGAGACGTTCCCGATTTCACCGGCGTTCACGCCGTTCACTGTCACGTTGATCGTCTTCGTTGGGGCGGTGGACAGGCACAATCCCGCACCATGCGCGGTTAGCTCGGCCTGAGTGCCGTAGATGACGTTCAGCTGGGTGCTGTTTCCGGACGGCAACACGTACGCGATGATGCCGCGCGTGTTGATGGTGAAGCTGTAGACGTTGTTCGTGCCGCTGGCTTGCGTCCACGCGCCGCCGTTGTTCGAGAAGCCGACCCACAGAGGTATGCCGGATTGCTGGCAGAATGTGAGCGTGACGTTGCCGCTGCCACCGCCTGACGCGGTCACCGTTAGGCTCAGCGCCACCGTGGCGTTCGCGACGCCTGTGCCTGCTCCCTGCAGCGTGATCTGATACGTTCCTGCCGCCACGGCCGCGCCGACCGCCACGGTTGCCGTCGACGAGGCTCCCGTTGTGCTGGCCGGGTTGAACGTCACCGTGACGCCGGTGGGCGCACCGCTACTCGTTAGGGTAACCGTGCCGGTGAAGTTGCTGCGCGCGATCGTGACGGTCGTGCTGCCGGACTGCCCCTGCTGCAGGCTGAGCGCCGCAGGATTCGTCGTCAGCACAATAGATCCGGCGGCGGCTGTCACCGTCACCGTCAACGTCGTTGTCGCGTTTGTGACACCGGTCCCGGCCCCCTGCACCGTGATCGCGTAGTTCCCAGCGGCAACTGCCGCGCCGACGGTTACGGAGATTGCCGACGTCAGCGTGGTGCCCGTCAGCGTGGCGGGGTTGAAGGCCACCGTCATTCCGGCAGGTGCACCGCTGCTCGTTAGGACCACGTCACCCGTGAAGTTCGCACGCGTCAGTGTCAGGGTGCTCGTTCCTGAAGCACCTTGCTGGATGCTCACCGTTGCCGGGTTGAGCGCCAACGCAATCGTCGGCGTGGCCGGCGCGGTCACCGTGACGGTGAGCGTGGCCGTCTGGTTCGTAACGCCCGTCCCGCTTCCCTGAATCGTGATGGGATACGCTCCTGCCGCAACCGAGGACGCGACGTTCACAGCGATCGCCGCCGAGCCACCCGTCACACTGGCGGGCGTGAAGGCGACGGTGATCCCGGCCGGCGCACCGCTACTCGTTAGGTTCACGGCGCCGGTGAAAGCTCCCGTGCGCGTAATGTTCGCCTGCGCGCTACCGGACTGCCCCGCCACAACGCTCAGCGCCGCCGGCGCCAAAGCGAGCGTAAAGCCAGGCGCCGCTGTGATTGCGAGTTGGACTTGCTGCGTCTGCGGTGAAGCACCTTCTCCCGTCCCCCGCACCGTGATCGTCGTAGTGCCGACAGCCGCCGTGGCTCCCGCATTCAAAGTGATCGTACCCATCGAGGCAGACGCGGCGATCGTCACCGCCGATGCCGTAACGCCGGACGGAAGCCCTTCCACCGCCAACGCCACAGAGCCGGTGAATCCACCCGAACGCGTGATCGTTATGTTGAGCGTACCCGTTCCCGCCGCGGAGACGTTCGCGCTTGCGCTGGCAGCGTCCGCCTCGAGTGAAGAGAGCGCGACCGAGCCGGGCGCTCCACCGGCTTGAATTGACAGCGAGGTGGGACTGACCGTCATCGTGAACGCGCGCGTCGGCGGCGTGGGCCCTTCATCGCCGCCGCAGGCAGCGAGAATCAGTGCGGAACAGCCCAGGGCAAGCGCCAGAGGATTGCTTTTTAACATTGATCCGGATCCGGTTTTTTGAGTAGGAGAGCAGGCTTGCAACCACGTCGCATGTGGTGTCATGTCAGTTTTTACAGATTACAGGGCACGGTGGAGTCCGTCAGCGCACTAGCACAGGGGGGCAGCGCCTAACGAGTCGGCGCAGCAGGCGGGTCATGGGACGGCCCGTTCGGCATAGTTATTCGTCGGCGACGGATCCGGTGTATCGCTCGTGACGAACACGGCGAAGCGCACTTTGGGACCGCCGGTCACACGGGTCGTCACAATCAACAGTTCGCGCAGCCCGCGAACTTCTACATCGCCGAGTTCGCATGTTACTCGCGCGTGCAGTCCGGCAACGGCGCTCTTGCTCGCCTTGCACCCGGCGGGCAGTCGCAAAACGCCCACGCCCACTGGCAGCAGAAACTCCACGCGCGCCGCGCGGGCGTCGTCGTCGTTGTCGCTGTAAATAACAGCGCGAGCCGACAGCTGCCCACCACGCGCCGATACGTCCAGCGACCGCACTTGTATGTCGGCTTGCCATACAGCCTGCGCCGACACCGCGCGACTGCCGGCTCCGAGAGCGGTCACGAGGACGGCCGCGGCGCCAAGCATCTTCGTTAGGTGTGTTTTCACTGTCTGGGCTCCTCCGGCAGGCGCGTAATCTCCACGCGCGCGGCCCCAGGCTTGCTCGGCTTGCTCGTTAGGCTCGCTTGCAATCCTGCCGCTACGGACACGCGCGCCTCGGGAATGCCCGCGGCCTGCAGCTGCGTGGCCAGTTTCACCAGACGCCGGCGCACCATGACGGTGTCGGGCGGCGACGTTCCGTCCGATTCCGGTGCAATCGTCAGGATGAAGTTCCCCTCGACCGATGGCAGCGCTTCGGCGATGAACGCCAGCTCGGCAGCGAACCCTTCTTTCAGCGCGTCGCTGCCTTCAATGAACGCAACGCTCTTTAGCTGCAGCCGGCCGCGCGCGAGATCGCGGATGACATTCTCCTTCTTCACCCCGCTACCGAACCTGCTGTTCAGCGCCTTGATGCCCTTACCGGCCATCGGCGCCGCCGCGATCGCACCAGTTACAAGCATCCCTTGTGGGGTCGCCGCCAGGGCGGCGCCAACCGCTGATCCTGCGCCCGGCGCCGGTGGCGAACTCTGTGAATAGTGCGCCGCTGCCTGTTCCGCCGTTAGGCACGTGAACGCAGCTGCGCCTGCCGCTGCCGGAGGTGTCGAGTCCGGTAGCTTTGTCAGCTTCTTCTTTGCGGCGCTCACGATCATGCCGCCGGGAGACGGTAGCGGTGCCACTGGGGCACCAAACCCGGACGTCGGAACCATCACCGTCCCCGCGGGGCACGTCGCCTCCAGCGCCGGTGGCGTAGCACCAACCAAGCCCGCGACGGACGACGCTTTTGAGCCCAAGAGCGAGTCAGTCGCGGTTGCCGCCGCACTAGTCACTGCGGTGTCGACCATCTTGCCGACTATCGCCTTTGCG
>JBQTJS010000244.1:0-8142 GCA_052386875.1 Gemmatimonadaceae bacterium | reverse complement strand
CCGCTGTCCCGTGCCCCGCTGGTGGAACCAGCCAGCTTGGGCGACGAGGATGTAGTGCCTATCGAGTCTCTCCTCTACCGCGGACGGGCCGCGTTGGACCGGGCTCTGGCAGTTCGCGACGAAGTGCTGCGCGGTCGCGCAGGCGGCACGAGTACGGAAGCAGCGCTTGCCGAGCTGTTCGACCTGCTCGAGCTGGCACGCCGCGAATGATCGTTAGGTTTCGGCCCCGGACCCCGCCGGATCCCCCGCCCTCGGCCGTATGAAGTTGAATCGACGCACAATCTTCGGAATCGCGATCAGCATTCCTTTGCTCCTTTGGGCTCTGCGCGGTGTCGAGCCCGCAGAAGTCCTGGGCGTGCTGGCGCGCTCCAATGTCGCGCTGTTCGTCTTATCCGCCGTTGTGGCGACCACGATCTATCCGCTGCGCGCTCTGCGCTGGCGCTACATCCTCTGGCCGATCCGCGAACGCTTGCACTTCGGGTCGCTCTGGCGTGCCACGGCGATCGGGATGATGGTGAACAACGTGCTCCCTGCTCGTGCCGGCGAGATCGCTCGCGCCTATGCGCTGACGCGCGAAGAGCGCGACGTCCGCTTCCCCACAGCGATTGCTTCGCTCGCAATCGACCGCGTGCTCGATGCGATCCTGATTATCGTGCTGCTCATCGTCGCCATGCTGACGAGCGACTTCCCGCGCGACATCACGATCGCGGGACAGCCGATCGCCATGTACGTCTACATCGCCACGGGCGTCGCCGGCGTCGTGCTCGTTATGCTGTTCACTCTGGCGATCTTCCCGCAGCAGTTCGTCAGTGCCTTCGAACGTATCGTGGCCAGAGTCGCGCCGGCGTTCGTTGCGCGGCTCTCCAAGCTCCTGCACTCGTTCGCCGACGGACTGGCGGTCTTGCGCAGGCCGGCTCTCTTCGCACGTGTGCTCTGGTGGACCGCCGTTCACTGGCTCGTGTCCGGGGTGGCGTTTTGGCTGGGGATGCTCGCGGTAGGAATCGAGGCACCTTTCAGTGCAGCGTTGTTCGTACAAAGCTTGATCGCGATCGGCGTGGCTGCGCCGGCGGCGCCGGGTTTCTTCGGGCTCTTCGAGTTCTTCGGCACGGAAGGGTTGGCGATCTACGGTGTGTCGCGCGACCTGGCCGTGAGCTGGGCGATAGGATTCCACATCCTCTCGTTCATTCCCATTACGCTGCTCGGCGCGCTGTACTTCGTGCGCATGGGCCTGTCGCTCAGGGAAGTCGGCAGAGGCGCTGATCGCGAGTCCCCGGCGCAGGCCTAACGATGCGCGCGGCGAGCGTCCGTGCGCAGGCCAAAGTCAACCTCGTGCTGCATGTGACCGGGCGTGACGCTGCCGGATATCACACGCTCGAGACGCTGTTCTGCCGTCTGGAGTTCGCCGACGTCGTGACGGTGCGCCTAACGGCCGGGGAACGCTCGTTGCTGTGCAGCGGGCCCGCCGTGGCCGCGCAAGGGCTGGGACCCGACGTGCAGAACCTCGCCTGGCGAGCGGCTGATGCGTATACGACTGCGGCGGGATGGCCGCGCGGTTTCGCCATCGACTGCGAGAAACACATACCGGTCGGCGGCGGACTCGGCGGCGGCAGCGCCGACGCCGGCGGCGTGCTCAGGTGCCTCAATGCGCTGAATCCGCGGCCGCTGGCCGCGGCGGAGCTGGATCGCGTCGCCGTCTCGTTAGGTGCGGATGTCCCCTTCGTCACACAGGAGCGCAGTACCCTCGCCTGGGCGCACGGCCGCGGCGAGCTGTGGACGGCGCTCGTGCCGCTCCCCGCGGCCGCTTGCCTTGTCATCGTCGCCCCCTTCGGCATCGCGACTGGTGACGCATACGCATGGCTGGATGCAGCACGCGGCTGGAGCCAGCCGGTGTCGCTCGGGCGTCATCCCGAGGCACCTGCCGCCGACTCGTGGAAGTCAGTGGCGGCAGGGGCGCATAACGACTTCGAGACCGTCGTATTCCCGCGCTTCGCTGACGTCGCCGCTACCTGGCGTTGTCTCGCCGGCCTGGCGGCTCGATCCGGCGAAGGCGCATTCGCACGACTCAGCGGATCCGGAGCATCGGTGTATGCTGTCGCGCCGGATGCCGCCGCCGTCCCGGAATCCAATCTGCCGTTCCCGGAGGGCTTCAGGCCGGTCGCCACGCGCACCGCGTCCCGCGTTGAGCCGGTGCACCTGACAGACTAGCTTTACGGGTTCCGCTGTGGGCGAAACTGCCCCCTCGTCCAATGGCAGGACATCGGACTTTGGATCCGAGAATGGTGGTTCGAATCCACCGGGGGCAATCGTGTAGCACGTCCGACAGCGGCGATTTGACTGTCCGGCGCTCCGTTTTCTGGGGGACGGCCGGCTCCACCACGATGCGCTTTTCGATACTCGGCCACTGCCATGCATTCCACATCCGGCGCCGCTGTTGAGCTCCCGAGCATGGAGACGCCTCAGCCGACTCCGATCGCGCGCGGCTTCAAGCTGATCGCGGGGACGGCCAATCCGGATCTCGCTCGCGAGATCGCGCAGAGCCTCGGAGTGGAGTTGTGTCGTGTGACGCTTTCTCGATTCGCGGATGGAGAGATCTTCGTCCGTATCGATGAGAACATCCGCGGTGCCGATGTCTTCATCGTTCAGCCGACGAATCCCCCGGCGGAGAACATCCTCGAGCTTCTCCTCCTGATCGACGCCGCCAAGCGCGCTTCGGCGGACCGTATCACAGTGGTCATCCCGTATTTCGGGTACGCTCGCCAGGACCGCAAAGATCAGCCGCGCGTGTCGATCGGCGCGAAGCTGATGGCCAACATGATAGAGACCGCCGGCGCCGACAGGATCCTCGGTCTGGACTTCCACCAGCACGCTCTGCAGGGCTTTTTCGACAAGCCCGTGGATCATCTTTACGCGGCCCCGGTGCTCGTATCGCACTTCCGCCGCAAGCAGTTGCGCGAGCCCGTGGTCGTGGCACCCGACGTCGGCTCGGCGAAGATGGCGCGCGGATTCGCCAAGCGCCTGAACGGCACGCTGGCGATCATCGACAAGCGACGGCCGTCGCCTAACGAGGCAGAAGTTCTCAACGTCGTGGGTGAAGTGGACGGCCGCGATTGCTTGATCCCCGACGATATGATCGACACGGCAGGAACCGTGACCGAAGCTGCGCGCGCGCTGAAGTCGCTCGGTGCCAACGACATCTACATCTGCGCGACGCACGCATTGCTGTCCGGACCCGCCGTCGATCGATTGACGGCTGCCCCGATCACCGAAGTGGTGGTTACCAATTCCATCCGCATCGGCGAGGGACAGCAGTTCGACCGCCTAACGGTGTTGTCCGTCGGCGATCTTTTGGCGAAAGCCATCCGCTTTACGCATTATCACGAATCCGTCAGCTCCCTCTTCGATTAGACAGCCATGGCAACTGCAACACTCTCCGCCGCCCCCCGCAGCGACAGCGGGAAGGGCGTCGCGCGCGCGCTGCGCCGCGAAGGCCGCGTCCCCGGGGTCATCTACGGTCACGGTCGCCCGCCGCAACCGCTCTCAGTGAGCCAGCGCGAGCTGCTGCGGCTGCTGGAGCACGTCGCCGCCGAGACTACAGTCATCGAGGTGAAACTCGACGGCGGGACCGCCAGAACGCTGATACGCGAGATCCAGCGCCACCCCGTTAGGCGTGACATCCTGCACGTCGACTTTCAGGAGTTGGTGGCCGGTGAAAAAGTCGAGGTCCGCATCCCCATCGTGCTGCAAGGGACTCCGGCCGGAGTGCGCAACGCCGGCGGAATCCTCGACCAGATCATGCGCGAGCTGCGCTGCCGCGTCGATCCGACGCACATTCCGCCGCGTGTCGAAGTAGACGTCACAGAGCTTGCAATCGGCCACACGCTGCACGTTGGCGATGTGCCGCTCCCGGCCGGGCTGGAAGTACTCGAGGAAGACGAGGCGACAATAGCCACCGTCGTGGCGCCGAAGGCGCAGGAAGAGCCCGTCCCTGTCGCGGAGCCCACCGAACCGGCCGAGCCCGAGCTGATCCGCAAGCCGAAAGGCGAGGAAGAAGAGGCCGCGGAAGAAGCCGAGAAGTAGCGCTCGCCTAACAAGTGAAGCTCGTCGTCGGCCTGGGCAACCCCGGGCGCGAATACGAGAACACGCGCCACAACGTCGGCTGGATGTTGCTGGATCGTTTAGCTGCGGAGTGGCGCGTGCAAGGATGGCGCGCGAGCAGGGTCAGCGAGGCGCGCATCGCCGACGCGATAGTGGACGGCACACGCGTGCGGCTGCTCAAGCCGCTGACGTACATGAACGTCAGCGGCGCCGCCTTGCGGCCCTACGTGCGCCGCGCAAGCTGGTCCGGCGCGAGTGACCTGTTCGTCATCGTGGACGACGTTGCGCTGGCGTTAGGACGCTACCGCCTGCGCGCTCAGGGGAGCGCCGGCGGTCATAACGGCCTACTCAGCATAGAAAAGGCGTTAGGCAGCCGCGTCTACGCGCGGCTCCGCATCGGCATCGCGCCCGTTGAGCGCGTCCCGGTCGCGGCCGCGGACTCGCTCGCCGATTTCGTGCTGGCCCCCTTCGGCAAGCGCGAGCGTGCTGAAATCGATGCTCTCCTCCCGCGGCTCGTTGACGCCGTGGGAATCTGGCTGCGCGAAGGGATCGTGCGCGCCATGAACGTGCACAACCGGCGCCCCTCGCCGGACCCGGCAGGACCGGAGGACGCGCCCGCGTCCTAACGAGGCCGAGCTCTGCCGCGATGAGCGTGGCATGGCTCTCGCACTCGTCCGTGGGGCATGGCCGCCATCTGGAAAGGTTCCATCTCCTTCGGACTCGTCAGCGTGCCAATCGAGCTGCGCCAGGCCGTCCGCTCCGACCACATCTCGTTCCGGCTACTGCACGGCAAGGACAACACTCCTGTCCGCTATCAGCGTGTCCGTGAAGACAATGAGAAGGAAGTCCCCTGGAAGGAGGTCGTGAAGGGATACGAATACGAGAAGGGTGAGTTTGTCATCCTCACGGATAAGGACTTCGAGGCCGCCGCACTAAAAAAGTCCGATGCGCTGGACATCGAAGCCTTCGTCGACGCCGACGAGATCGACCCGCGCTTCTTCGAGACTCCCTACTTCGCCTTGCCGACAAAGGCCGGCACTAAAGCGTATACCGTGCTGCGCGAAGCGATGCGCCAATCGAATGTTGTCGCCATAGGACGCATCATCCTGCGGCAGAAGCAGCACCTCGCCGGCTTGCATGTAACAGGCGATTCGCTCGTCGTCGAGATCATGCGTTTTGCCAATGAGATCGTCCCCGCGAGCGAGTACGATTTCCCGGCGGCCGACACCGCGAAAGCAGCCGAGATCGATATGGGCGTGAAACTCGTCGCGAGCTTGCACACGTCGTTCGAGCCTGAGCAGTACACCGATCAGTATCGCGCGAACCTGCTGCGCATCATCGAGGCGAAGTCCACGGGGAAGAAGGCGACCTTACCCGAAGCGCGTGAAGCCCCGGGCGGCGGCCGCGTGCTCGATCTGATGGCGAAGCTCGAGGCCAGCCTCAAGCGCACACAGGCCGCCGGGAAGGATCGAGCGGACGGCGCGTCGCGGCGTTCCGGGATAGCTGCGCGCGCCAAGGCTAAGCAGGCGGCAGCGAAGGAGCGACGGCGAAAGACTGCCTAACGCAGCCGGCGGTCAAGCCGGTTCTAGCACAGATGGATGGTCGTAATTCGCGTCGTTGACGCGCCGCGATATGCGCCACGCCTCCATCTCGTCCGACGGATAGCTCTGCATGAGGTCCTGCACCTTCGGCACCGGCGTATCCGGCGCGAGCCATGCTCGCCATTGGTCCGCCGCGATTATCACAGGCATGCGGTCGTGTATCGCTGCCAACATCGTGTTGGGCTCCGTCGTCAGTACGGCGAAGCTCACAACTCCGTCACTGTCGGCCTGCAGCGCTCCGCCGTCTGCGTCGGGCCGCCAATAGTCCCAGACGCCGCCTAACGTGAACGGGAGTCCCCCGCGCAAGCGCACCGCCCAAGGCTCTCTCCCGATCCTCCGCCCACGCCCCGTCTCACCCGGGACCGACTGCCACTCGTAGAAGACGTCGACCGGGATCAGGCAGCGGCGGCTCAGTACGGGTCGTCGAAACGCGGGCTTGTCGAAGGCTGTGTCGGAGCGCGCGTTCGCCATCCTATTACCTATAGCGGGGTCCTTCGCCCAGTACGGGATCAACCCCCAGCGGATTGCATCGGCGACATATCTGCCGCCACGCGCGCGCACAACAGCCACGTCAGTCCCCGGGGCGATGTTGTAGCGCGCCTCCAGCTCCGGCGGGTCCGCCACGAGATACTGGCCCCAGTCAATCAATTCCGGGCGCGTCAGCGCCATGCGGCCGCACACTGATCCGCGAGTCTAAAGTATAAGTCCCATGGCCACGGCGAACCTCCGCAGCGACCTACAACCTAAACCCTTCCCCGTGATTCTCTGCTCTTGGCCCGGCGACTCCGCGTGTCGCATTTCGCCACTTGGACGCTCGACCTGCAGTGGATAACTTTCGCCTCCGATAACCCTGACCCTCCCACTGCGCATGGCAACCCGCGGTGGGCCGACACTCGACCAAAGGGAGGCTTGCCGATCGTGTCCAGACGATACGAGGCTGTATACATCTTCGACTCCACGCTCGAAGATGCCGCGATCAACGAAAAGCTGGCTCACCACCACGCGCTGCTGAACGCCGGCTCCACGCTCACCACAGAGCACTGGGGACGCCGGCAACTCGCGTACAAGATCGGACCTCGCGATCAAGGGTATTATGTGATCGCTCGCTTCGAGGCCGATGGGGCGAACCTCCCGGAGTTCGAGCGCGCGCTCAAGTTAGACGACGGAGTTATCCGCTATCTGATCGCGATTCACGAGCACGAAGTCGGCGCGCCGCAGTTGAGTGAAGCCGATCTCGCCGCGGCCCGCCGCCGGGACGAGGATGACGAGGACGAGGACTGACAATGCGCCGACCGAGAAAGCCCTGTCCATTCTGCGAATCCCGTGTCCGCTTCATCGACTATAAAGACGACCGTGCGCTTGGTCGTTTCATCACGGACCGCGGCAAAATACTGCCGAGCCGACTGAGCGGTGTCTGCGCTCGGCATCAGCGTCAGTTGGCCATCGCCATCAAGCGCGCTCGGTTCCTGGCGCTCGTGCCGTACATCCGCGGACACGTCGCCTAACGCGAAATGGTGACGGATCCAGCGGGGATGTCCGGCACGCCTTCGGCGACGCGCGCCATCACGCCTCAAGCTAGAGAGCGTGGTTGGCGTGGCGTATTCGCCGCCGCGATCGCGCTCGCCCTCTTGCCGACGATTCCGCAGGTCCGCCTGCTGCTGCCGGTCGATCAGACGCTGCTGCTGGTTGCACCGGCCCTCGGCGCGTGTGCGGTCGCAGCGTGGTGGCGCGGCGGCCGTGCTGTTGGCGCCTTTATCTGGACGGCACTGGCCGTCTGGATCGTTGCGGCGCCGCCTGCTCAGCTCAACGCCTTCGGCACACTCGAACGCGCGTGGTGCGTCTTATTGGCGGCATCGTTCGGCCTCGTGCATGTACTTGCTCCATCGCGGCGGTTGCTCTCGCGCGCGCTGGCGGCGATCGCCCTAACGAGCGTCTCGGCGCTCGTTATCACGGCACTCGTGCCAGACGGTTTCAGCCAGCTGCACAGCGCCGTTACCGCGGAAATCGATGGGCGCCTCGACGCGAGCATCAACCTACTGGCCAATGCGATGCAGATGCCGCAATGGCAGCGGCTCGCCGAAAGCTCGCCTGCGTTCGCACGCTTAGCCGAGGAGTCGACCGGGCAGCTGCAGGAGTTCGCCCAAGTTGCGGCACGCCTGTACCCTGCCGTCGTTGCGCTCGAATCGCTCATGGCGCTCGCGCTCACGTGGGCCCTGTTCCATCGCATCAGCCGCACACGCATCGGCCCGGCATTGATGCCGCTGCGCGAGTTCCGCTTCAACGATCAACTAGTCTGGGGACTCGTCGTCGGTATCGTGTTACTGGTCCTGCCATCCTTCAGCGGTTTGCGCGATGTCGGGCTCAACCTGCTTTTCTTCTTTGGGGCGCTCTACGCGCTCCGCGGCTTCGGCGTTCTCGCGTGGTACTTCGCTTCGCATCGCGTGGG
>JBQTJS010000243.1:0-3138 GCA_052386875.1 Gemmatimonadaceae bacterium | reverse complement strand
AGCGCCTCTTCGTCCGACCGCTCCGTGCCTAAGGTGGGTCCGATGCGCACGTACAGCCGCGCGGCCACGCAGCCGAGCGCCGTGGCCAACGCGAGGTAGCTACCCCAGCGCACGAGGACGTAGGCCCACGATTCCGTTGTCAAGCGACCGGACCGGGCCTGGGGAACGGGGGGCGGACTTCTCGGGCAGATGCGCGCGGCACGAGCCGAATGTATCGGCCGCGAGCGCGGCAGGCCAAGCGGCCGGGGCTTCACTAACTTATCACGCCGTGACCCCCGGTGAGCCCCGTGACAGCGTGACCCCCAACTCCGTGTGGCCCATCAGCCTCGGCGACGTGTACACCGCGCGCCAGCGCATCGCGCCGTACTTCAGTCCGTCGCCTTTGCGCACTTATGCGACCCTCGACGCTGCTGTCGGCCGAGCCACCCGCATTTTCGTCAAACACGAGAACTTCAATCCGACGGGCTCCTTCAAGGTGCGTAACGGCCTCTCCTTCCTGACGGCGCTCCCGGAAGACGAGCGCCGCAAGGGTGTAGTGGCCGCGACGCGCGGGAATCACGGCCTGGGGCTCGCGTACGGCGGGAAAGTCTTCGGCGTGCGCACCACGCTGTGTGTCCCGTTAGGCAACAACCCCGACAAGAATGCCGGGATGCGCGCGTATGGAGCCAGGGTGATCGAAGAGGGAGCGGATTACGACGAGTCTCTGCTCGTCGCCGATCGTATCGTGCGCGAGGAAGGGGCGGCGCTCGCCCATTCCACGAATGACGCGCGCATCATAGCAGGTGCGGCGACGATGAGTCTCGAGATCGTGGAGCAGACGAGCGAGCTGGATGCACTGGTGCTGGCCGTCGGCGGGGGGTCGCAGGCTGTCGGTGCCCTAACGGTTGCCCGAGCGCTAAGGCCCGCGCTCAAAGTGTACGCCGTTCAACCTGCCGGCGCCGCCGCGTCGCACGACGCTTGGCACAGTGGTGCAACACGCACACTCGAGCGCGCCGACACCTTCGCCGACGGGCTCGCGACGCGCTCGGTATACGATATGACTTTCCCGACACTCAAGGCCGCGCTCGCGGGGTTCATCACAGTCACCGACCGAGAGATCGCCGCCGCGCTGCGACTGATCCTCGAATGCACGCATTCGCTGGTGGAAGGCGCCGGAGCAGCGGGGCTGGCGGGTCTGATCAAACTCGGTGACCAGCTGGCCGGCCGGCGCGTGGGCATCGTGCTCTCCGGCGGCAATATCGATACTGCAACGCTCAGGAGCGTGTTGACGGGGGCGATCTAGCGGGACGTCCCGTTACCGGCTCGTGCAAGTCCTATCAGTTTCTTCGGAAGGAGTCGGCGGTTGCGGGTCGAGCAATGGGACACGCCGTGCGATCGTAGCGGGTGAAGGAGGCGTCGCCGCTAGTTTGTCTGCGACACAAGAAACGGTTGCGTCGTGGGCTGGGGGGACCCGCTCGACGGTTCCTCGGTGACAGCCGCCACGGCGATTGCGAGTCCCGCAGGTGCGCGCGCGATATGCCGGCCCGCCCCGTTAGGCATCGTGTTGAACGTCCCGAGACTGACCGGCGCGCCCGCGCTGGGGATCCCCCACAACTGATACGTGCGCCCCTGCGCGGCCGGCGGGAGCGCGAATGCGGCAAGCACGATCTCCCCGGTGGCACGGTTCCAGTACAGGCGCGCCGACGGCGGCGCCCCAGCCGACACGAGCTTCATGCTTTCCACGTCGGGGGCGAGCAGCGCCGCGATCATTTGGTCCTGCGAGGCCAGCACGCGCCGCAGCGAATCCGCTGTCCCCGCGGCGAGCGACCGCTGCGCGACTTCGCGTTCGTAGCGGCCGAACAGTACGAGCATGGCGACGACCGATGCGGCAAGAGCGAGCCAGGGGGCGACGCCGAGTGCGCGGGCCTTGGGCCGCTGCTCGGTTGGCCGGCGCGCCGCGAGGGGACGCTCGACGCGCGCACTGGCGAGAACGGTGTCACGCAGCGACGCCGGGGGCGTCTCACGGGGGGCCGCGAAGGCGAGCAACGCCGCGACTTCGCGGAGCTCGGCTACTTCGCGCTGTGCCTCGGGGGAGGTCCGCAGCCACGCCTCGAACTCGCCGACCTCACGTGCGTCGAGCGCATCCAGCGCGTAGGCGGCGGCCGTCTCACGCCACGTGTCGGCGGTCATGGCGTGGCCTCCATGAGGGGACGCAGCGCGGCTCGTAGCTTTTCCAGGCCGGCGCGCATGCGTGTCTTGACGGTGCCTAACGGTTCGTCGAGCAGGGCGGCAATCTCACTCTGCGACATGCCGCCGAAGTAGGCCAGCTCGAGGACGCGCCGCTGCGGTGCCGGCAGCTCGGCCAACGACTGGCGCACCAGTGCTCCTGCGTCGGATCGTTCGAGCTCGCGATCCGGCGAGGGACCGCTGCTCCCCATTGCAATCGGGTCGTCCGCAGCCCCCGCTTGTGCCGCGTCTTCCACAACACGCGCGCGGCGGCGCTGGGCGCGGATGAGGTCGAGCGACCGCGTGCGCACGATCGTAGTGATCCACGCGACCACAGCACCGCGCGTTGGGTCGAAGGTCGCGGCCGTGCGCCAGATCTGCGCGAACGCATCGGCGACAACCTCTTCGGCGTCGTTTGGGTCGCGCACGATCGCGCGCGCGAGGCTGTACGCCACGGAGCTGTGGCGGTCGTACAGCTCAGCCAGGGCGCGATCGTCGCCTAACGCGAGCTGCGCCACAAGGTCCTTATCGGAGACGGTCGTGGACGCGCTCGGCTCCATGGTCCCGGGAACTTGTTGCAGCGCGGCCGGCATGGCAACTCGGACCCGTCGCGTCGCTGCCTCAAAAAGGCTTCCTGTGAACGGATGGATGGGGAATTCCATGTGCCTGTGCTACGGTGCCCACGCACCCTCGGATTGGGGGCGGCCTTGCGCAGCGGCCTTGCGCAGCGGCGCGCAGCGGCCTTACAGAACGGCATGACTCGGCTCGACGTCTGGCTCTGGGCTGCCCGATTCTACAAGACGCGTTCGCTGGCCGCGCGGGCGATCGATCTGGGGCGCGTTCTGGTGGACGGCGCACGCGCCAAGCGCTCGCGTGTCGTTCACCCGGGCGACCAGGTCGTCGTCAGGCATCCGCCGTTCGACCGCGTCGTCT
>JBQTJS010000242.1:0-13640 GCA_052386875.1 Gemmatimonadaceae bacterium | reverse complement strand
TCTCCAACCGAGCGCTGTGCACCGCTGGCCCGCAATGCCCGCTCCAGTGCCTGTTCGGCATCCGGGACCGGCACCTGGCGGATGATCGTGGTCCCCGCGCGCGCGGCGCGACGTATGCCGGCCGCCGAAGCGTCGTCCACCAGCACCGGACTTAATTCCCGCAGCTCGAAAAGGACGCGGCCGAAGACAATGCGGTCGCCAGGCGTTAGGCGCATCGTCTGATCGCGCGGGATCCCGATGCCGTTGACAAACGTGCCGTTGCTCGACCCGAGATCGCGCAACGACACACTCGCCGCCTCCACCTGCAGCTCGGCGTGGCGGCGCGACACAGTGGGGTCGAGCACAGGGAGGTCACTGCTCAGGGCGCGGCCCAGCACCATTGGGATCCCCGGCCGCAGCTCGAACGAGAGGTCGCCGTCTGCGCTGATCATCCTGTACGGCATAGCGCCGGAATATGTGCCGCGCGCGGGAGCGCGCCTAGCCTCCAGCCCCGTCCCCGCGCACGCGTCCGATCGCTGTCAGCACGGCTCGCATCTTATTCTCGGTCTCAGCCCATTCGCGCTCCGGTACCGAGTCGGCCACAATCCCCGCACCGGCATGCACCGAAGCCTCTCCATTCGCCAGCACACATGAGCGTATGGCGATGGCGAGGTCCATGGCTCGCCTGTCGGCCGAGATGTGGCCTACGGCACCTGCATACGGCCCGCGCCGCTCGGGCTCCATCTCGTCAATGATCTCCATCGCGCGAACTTTCGGCGCACCCGTCATCGTCCCGGCGGGGAACGTGGCGCGCAGCACGTCCATGCAGCTCACGCCGTCGCGCAGACGCCCCTGTACGTCCGTCACCAGGTGCAGAACGTGTGAATAGCGTTCGATCCGCATGAAGTCGCTCACATGCACGCTACCATACTCGGCGACGCGGCCTACGTCGTTGCGACCCAGGTCGACAAGCATCACATGCTCGGCACGCTCCTTCTCGTCGGCTAGCAGCTCGCGCGCGTTCGCTGCGTCTTCGGCCGCAGTCTCACCGCGAGGCCGCGTCCCTGCGATCGGGCGGAGCATAACGTGGTCATCTGCCACTCGAACGAGCAACTCGGGTGATGAGCCGACGACAGTGGTGCCGTCCAGCTCGAGGTGGAACATGTACGGTGACGGGTTGATCGCGCGCAATGCGCGGTAGAGCGACAGCGCGTCAAAGTCGTGAGGGGTAACGGTGCGGCGTGCAAGCAGGGTCTGAAACACATCTCCGGCGTAGATGTACTCGCGGATCCGCTCGACATCGCGCAGGAACGTTGCGCGAGCGTACGTCGAGTTCCCCGTAGCCGCGGGAGCGCGGGGATCTAGGTCGAGCGCAGGGAGGAGCCCCGGACCGTGCAGGCGCCGCTGTACGTTTTCGATAGCCGCGACTGCGTCAGCATAACGGGTCTCCAGCTGGGACCGCGTCATGCCCGGAAGGGTCGCTGCCGCGGCGACGACGCGTGCTTCGCCGCGCAGGTTGTCGATGATGACGACGGCGCGCGTGAAGACGAACAGAGCGTCGGGAACAGCGAGCACTCGAGCCGGCGGATGCGGCAGGCGCTCGACAGCGCGCACCATGTCGTAGCCCAGGTAACCGACGGCGCCGTTCCAGAATGTGCCTAACGTGGGAACGTTGACGGCGCGCTCGGCTCGCAGCCGTGCGTCCAGGTCGCGGAGCGGGTCCGTAGTGCTGCGCGGGGCGTGCCAGCCGCGCTCAGGCGACCAGTCTTCCACGACGTCGTTTGTGACTCGCCAGGCTGCGCGAGGTTCGGTGCCCAGGAAGGTGTAACGCGACCACTGTTCGCCTCCCGCCGGGGCGGACTCGAGCAGGAACGCAAAGGGGGGGCGCCGCAGCTTGGCGTAGGCAGCGACCGGCGTGTCGCTGTCGAGCAGGAGGTCATGCCACACCGGGACGAGGCCGCCGGCGCTCGCGAGGTGTTGGAATTCGGAGAAGGAGAGCACGGCGGGAATAAGTGGGGCCGACCGGCTTAGGGGGAGTGGCGCGAATGGCGCTCTCGACGCGCTCGTGTAACTCCGTACCAACGAGCGACTTATCGGACGTTGCCGATAGCGTTGGATCGATCCTCGGAGAGGGGAGCTGCGGGCCAAGAACTGGTGCCGCGCTGATTTGCGACGCGCGGCGCCGTTGGGTCGTCTAACTCTCGGTCACGCTTACACTTCGCGTCGATGCTCTACGATCTGTCGGTCCCCGGCAACTGGCGCTGCAACGGAGCGGCGCGCGGCCACACAATTGCTCGTTAGGCAAACGGCGTGATGCGGCCCTGTCGCGACGAATGGCTCCTGCCGACGCTCGAGGCGCTGGTTGCGTCTGATGAGCTGGCGCTGTTGCGGCAGGACGCGACAGAGAGCCTGTGGGAGACCACGGTGCGGCGCGGCGCCGCTACGCACCAGCAGATCCTGGATGCTCTCTCGGCGCGCTACCGCATGGGCATCGCGAACCTCGAGCTTAGCGACGCAGCGGCGCGCGAGCTTGTGCCGGAAGCGTTGGCGCGCAAATACCGCATCCTGCCGCTCGCGATCTCCGACACGACGCTGGACATCGCTACTGCGGATCCTAACGACATCGATTGCGAGCGCACGTTAGGCTTCGCTACCGGCCGCGCCGTGCGCATGTGGCTCGCTGCCCCGCCGAGCATCGTGGACCGCATCGAAGAGCTGTACCGCCCCGAGAACGCCGTCGACAAGATCCTGGACAGCGTCGGCATGGAGTACGACGTCTTCGCCATCGCTGAAACGGCGCCGGAAGATGACATCGCGCTAGCCAGCGATAAGGCCTCGGCGCGGCCGATCATCAGGCTGGTCGATCACATCATCGCCCAGGGGGTGGCGACGCGCGCCAGCGATATCCACATCGAGCCGGAAGAAGGGGCGCTCGCCGTGCGCTACCGCGTCGACGGCGTCCTCAAGCAGACCATGGCGCTGCCGCGCGCAGTGGGACTCCCCCTCGTGTCGCGCATCAAGATCCTGTCAGGGCTCGACATCGCGGATCGCCTGCGGCCGCAGGACGGCCGCGCCCGCGTTTCCGTGAACGGTGCACGAGTCGACCTGCGCATCTCTACGCTGCCGGCGTCGAACGGTGAAAAGGTCGTCATTCGCATACTCGACAGCCGCGCTACTCCCTTGGCGCTCGATGGGTTGGGCCTAACGGCGCACGACTCCGCGCGTTTGCGGCACCTCGTGAGCCTGCGCGAAGGGATGATCCTCGTGACCGGTCCCACCGGTTCCGGGAAGACCACCACGCTCTACTCCGCTTTGCGAGTCGTGCAGGCGCGCGCCGTCAACATCGTCACCGTCGAGGATCCTGTCGAATACAAGATCGCCGGCATCGCGCAGGTCCAAGTGAACGAGAAGGCGGGCCTCACGTTCGCGACGGCGCTGCGCTCGATCCTGCGGCAGGACCCGGACGTGGTGCTTGTGGGCGAGGTGCGCGACCGCGAGACAGCCGCCATCGCGACGCAAGCGTCGCTGACGGGTCACCTCGTACTCTCCACGCTGCATACAATCGACGCCGCCACTTCAGTGGCGCGGTTGCTGGATATCGGAGTGGAATCGTACAAGATCGCCGCCGCACTCAAGGGGATAGTGGCGCAACGACTCGTTAGGCGGCTGTGCCACAAATGCCGCGCGCGCGCCAAGCCTCCCGAGGACGAGCGCCTTGCGCGCTGGGTTCCGCAGGGTGTCGAGCTGTACGGCGCGGCCGGCTGCCCGGACTGCGGCGGCACCGGCTACCGCGGCCGCCTGGCAGTGACTGAAGTTCTCATCGTAGACGGCGAGCTGGAGCGGCGGATCTCGTTAGGCGAGAGCGCCGACGCCCTCACCGAAGCGGCGCGCGCCTCGGGGATGCGCACGCTCTGGGAATCCGGCATCCAGCACGTCCTCGCAGGCTACACCGATCTCGACGAGCTGATGCGCGTCGTCGACCTCCCGCAGGCCGGGACGCGCCGCACCACGCCGCGCAGCAACGCCGCCGCGCCTGGCGCAGCAACAGCGAACAAGACCGAGGCCGCCGCAACACCGCGCACCGCCTCCTCGAGCGCTGAGCAGCCTCCGGCGGCCGCACGGCCGGCCTCGATCCTGGATCACGCCTTCGACCTGGTCGACGACGGCAAGCTGCCCCCCGGTGGAGGACGCCCCGCACAGCACCGCGTCCTACTCGTCGAGGACGAAGCGCCGCTGCGCGGCGTCCTGCGCGACCTGCTGGAGCGCGAAGGATACGCCGTTATCGAAGCGGCGGACGGGGTGCAGGCACTGGATGAAATCGATCGCTCCGCGCCTGATCTCATAGTGCTGGACCTCAATCTCCCGCGCCTCGACGGCTTCGGCGTGCTGAGTCACCTGCGCAGCCGGCCGGCGACTGCGACGCTCCCCGTCCTCGTGCTGACAGCCAAGGCTGACGAGGACAACGAGGTGCGCGTCTTCGAGTCCGGCGCAAACGACTTCCTCACCAAACCGTTCCGCCCGCGCGCGCTGAGCGCCAGACTCAACGCCCTGCTCGCGCGTCGCGAGTCAGCCAAGGGCGGGGCGCGCTCGTAAACCGCCGACACGGCGCGGGTCGCTGGGTGTCGCGGCATCCCGAGGAAGTGTTGCACAGTCACTATGACCCACGTAGCCGCCGGGACGATCGATGTCTATCTCGTTAGGCAATCACCCGGCGGGCTCGAGGCGCTGGCGTTGCGGCGCGCTCCCGGAGCCCGCTGCTCCGGCGCGTGGGAAACCGTGCACGGCCGCATCGAGCAAGGAGAAACGCCTGCTGACACGGCGCTGCGAGAAGTGGCCGAAGAAACCGGGCTGAGCGTCGCGCGGCTCTACAACGTTGCCTGTCACGCGTTCTACCTGCAGGCGATCGACACCGTCAACGTCGCCATCGCGTTCGCTGCATTTCCAGCGCAAGAGTCGTTGCTCTCCTTGAGCGCCGAGCACGATAAGGCCGAGTGGCTGCCGCTGGCGCGTGCCGCCGAGCGTTTTTCGTGGCCGCGAGCGGAGGTGCTGCTGCGTGACATCGAGCATCTCCTGCAGCACGGCGACGCCGGGCCGTTGGAGGACGTGCTGCGCGTCCGTTAGGCGGCTAGTCCCGCGCGTCCGCCGCTGGCTGGCTCACGCCGCCGTCGTCAGGCTGGCTCACGCTGGCGTCGTCGCGCTGGCTCACGCTACCGTCGTCAGGCTGGCTCACCCTGGCGTCGTCGCGCTGGCTCACGTTGCCGCCGTCGCGCTGGCGTTCGCGCGTCGTAGAGAGGATATCCGAACCTCCCGGCGCATTCGGTTTCACGCGCACGCTTTTGGCCGGGATCCCCACATTCACGTGATACGGGCGCACGTCTTTCGTAGCGACGGCAGCCGCACCCACCATGGCCTGCGTGCCCACGCGCACGCCCGCGAGGACCGTCGCGTGATAGGTGATGCGCACGCCGTCCTCCAGAACAGTGACAGCGTTGGTGACGTCCTTCTGCTCGACGATGCTGTGTGTGTGGCTGTAGATGTTGGCGTAGTCGGAGATGGAAACGCGGTCGCCGAGCACGATGCCGCCGCGGTCGTCCAGCAGCACGTGGCGGTGCACTACGACGTCATCGCCGACTTCCAGGTTGTAGCCGAAGGAAAACTCGACGTGCTGGAAGCATTTGAAGTTGCGGCCGCAACGCTTGAAGATGTGCGGGGCCAGGGTGCGTCTCAGCTTGACGCCAAGCTCGACATGCTGGCCGCCTAACGTCAGCCTGTCGAAAGAGTACCACAACCACAGCAGCGGTTTCACGGCCTGAAAGCGCGGCTGATCACAATCGCCGTAGTACTCGGGCTCGAGGGTCACGTTGTGCGGATCCAGAACGCTGAGCGCTACGCGCGTGCCTAACGGGAGACGCTCGTCGGCTACGGCCTCTTCCCAGTTCGCGGCGTAGGCCGGGTAGGCCAGCTCCACCAGCGTCCGGCGGCACAGCGCTCTGCGGTCGCACTCGCCGTCGGCAAGCTCGCCGGCTAAACGCTCCAGCCAGGCCTCCACCAACGATGCGTTGGGACGCGGGGGCAATGCGCGCAAGGGGAGTAACATCGGTCGACCTCCGCTAGGAGCGTGCGCGCGACCGGATCACCAGCCGCTCGCGCTCGATACGCTGCAGCAGGACGGGCCAATCGGAATTGCGCGCGCTTTCGTACATCACACTGAGCGGCTGATTCACGTCGAGCGCACCATCGAAAACGTACACCGCGCTGTGCGTTTCGCGCTGCCGCAGGCGCTGCTGCCCAAAACCAGGAGTGAGCGGCAGCACTTGCAGCGGCCGGAAGTCGCGCCCCACGTTCGTGACAACCATGTCCATCGGACTGAAACGCGTCTCACCCGGCTCGACGCTGAAAAACGAAACATACCACAACGAGAAGTCACTCACCGCTGTGCGGCCGGCCAGCCCCCTCAGTGCACTCTTTTGGCTCTCACGCAACTCGTGCAGCGCCCGGTACGAGTCCGTTGCCAGAGTGCGGATGATGGACTCGTCGAGCGGAAGGGCGCGCACCTGGAGCGACAGGACTTCGAGTCGCAGAGCCACATCGTCCTGGCGCAGGGTCCCGTATCCGGCAGGGACCAAGCCGGCGGCCGTCGTATCAACTAGCGGCACAGGGGAAGGCGCGGTGGCCACGCCGGGGGCCACGCGCGGCGTGCCGCAGGCCTGGGCAACGGCGCAACTCAGGATCAGCCAGCGCCAGTGTACCCGTGAGCGCGAGGGAGCGGCCGGCGGGCGAACACTTGAAGCATGCCGGCACGAGCTGGCGCTCGCGCCGATACGCGAGGCCAGAAGCGATAGGGTCCGCTGCCGTCCGGCCGCTCGGGTGTGTCGCATCGCCTAGGCTCGCACGAGGTCCACCACGGCGCGCGCCAACTCATCGCGTCCGTGGCCTGTGGCGGCGCTGAACGGGACCACTTGCTCGGCATCGAGACCTAACGAGTGAGTCAGGGCCGCCACTCGCGCCGCGGCCGCGCCGGGGCTGAGCTTGTCGATCTTTGTAATCGCCACCAGCACAGGGAGGCCGTGCTCGGCGAGGAAGGCGAGCATCTGCCGGTCGTCCTGGCTCGGCTCGCGGCGAGCGTCGAGCAGGAGGACAAGCCCGCGCAACTCGCGCGTCGCGGCGAGGTACGACTCGACGAGCGGCCGCCAGGCCGCGCGCCCCTCCTTGGCAACTCGGGCGTAACCGTACCCGGGGAGGTCGACCAGCACGAACTCGTCGTTCACGGCGAAGAAGTTGATCTCGCGGGTGCGTCCCGGCGTGCGGCTGACGCGCGCGGCGCCGCGCCGGCGCCTAACGAGAGCGTTCAACAGCGACGATTTCCCCACGTTCGATCGGCCGGCGAAGGCCACCTCCGGCAAGCCGCCCTGCGGCCTCCAGCCGCCGCGCGCACGCGGAGCGGCCATGCCGCCGAGGAACTCGAACCGGCGCACTACCAGAGGATCTTGGGTGGGGGCCGGCGCCGCTGACATTAAGCTGCCGGCGGACCCGGCGGCTGCACGTTAGGCTGCGGAGCCTCCGGCGCTGGCCTGACGTCCGGCGGCGGAGCCCCTTGCCCGCGCCGTCCGCGCCGCTCGCCGCCGCGCACAGGCTCGGCGCTCTCGGCTGTCGTCGAACGCAGCGCCAGCGCCAGCACCTCGTCCATTGTGCGCACCGGATGGAAGCTCAAACCGTTGCGCACGTCATCCGGAAATTCCGCCAGCTCGCGCTCGTTGCCGCGCGGGACGATCAGGTGTCGGATGCCGCAGCGCAGCGCCGCGACAGATTTCTCCTTGAGTCCGCCGATGGGGAGCACGCGGCCGCGCAACGTCACCTCGCCGGTCATCGCGACGTCGCCCCGGATCGGCGCGCCGGTGAGCGCGCTCGCCAGGGCCACCGCTATCGCCACCCCCGCCGAGGGGCCGTCCTTGGGTGTCGCCCCTGTGGGAATATGCACGTGCACGTCGCGCGTCTTGTAAAAGTCGAGGGGGATGCCTAACGCATTGGCTCGGGAGCGCGTGTAGCTCATCGCCGCGGTTGCCGACTCCTTCATAACGTCGCCTAACGTCCCCGTCAGCTGCAGGCGCCCGCGCCCCGGCACGATACTCACCTCGATATCCAGGATCTCGCCCCCCACGCTCGTGTAGGCCAGCCCGGTCGCCACGCCGACCTTGTCGTCCAGCGACATGTCGTCCGGATCGTACGGCGTCACGCCGAGCAGCTCCTTCAGCTCGTCCGCGCGGATAACGTCGAGCAGCGCGGGGCTTTCCTCGGTTCCGCGCCGATCCGCAGGGGCGCCGCCGCCCTCGCCCGCCTGCGCCCCCGCGCCCGCCACGGCCCCGGCCTCCCGCTCCCCCTCCGCGCTTCCGGTGCTCGCGCGCTCGGCTCGGCGCCGCGCGACCTTGCGCGCGATGCGCGCCAGGCGCCGCTCCAACTCGCGAACTCCCGCCTCGCGTGTGTAGCCGCGCACCACCGCGGGTACGGTGTCGGCTTCGAATGTCACCGACGCGCGGCTAACCCCGTGCCGCTCGAGCTGTTTGGGTATGAGGAACTGGCGCGCGATGGCGAACTTCTCGAGGTCCAGATAGCCGCTCAGCCGGATTATCTCCATGCGATCGCGCAGCGCATCGGGGATCGCCGGGAGTGTATTGGCCGTCGTTATGAACAGCACATGCGAGAGGTCGTAGTCGACCTCGAGGTAGTGATCGTTGAAGGCCCTGTTTTGCTCCGGGTCCAGCACCTCCAGCAACGCGGCCGCGGGGTCGCCGCGGTAGTCCGCCCCCAGCTTGTCCACCTCGTCGAGCAGGAGCACCGGGTTCACAACGCCGGCGCGGCGCATGGATTGGATGATGCGTCCCGGGAGCGAGCCGATGTAGGTGCGGCGGTGGCCGCGGATCTCCGCCTCGTCGCGCACTCCACCTAACGACATGCGCACGAACTTGCGCCCGATGGCGCGCGCGATGGACCTGCCTAACGAGGTTTTTCCGACGCCCGGCGGCCCCACCAGGCACAGGATCGGCCCTTCCGTCTTCCCCACCTGCCGCAGCACCGCGATGAAGTCGAGGACGCGATCCTTGACTTCCGCCAGCCCGTAATGGTCCGCCTCGAGCACCTCCTTCGCGTGCGCGATGTCCAGCACGTCATCGGTGCGCTCGCTCCAGGGCAACGCCAGGAGCCAGTCGAGGTAGTTGCGCGCCACCGTGGCCTCGGGAGCGAGCGGCGACATGCGCTTGAGCCGGCGCAGCTCGCGCTGCGAGCGTTCCAAGACGATCTCCGGGAACCCCTTCTTCTCGATGGCGGCCGCGACGTCATCCAGATCGTCGCCCTCTTCACTCCCCAGCTCACGATGTATCGCGCGCAGCTGCTCCTGGAGATAGAACTCGCGCTGGTTGCGGAACAACGAGCCGCGCACGTCGTCGTCGATCTTGCGTTCCAGGCGCAGCAGGTCGATCTCGGCGATTAGCTGCCGCGTCAGCTCGTCGAACATCTCACCTAACGAGGGAGATTCGAGCAGCTTCTGGCGTACATCCGTGCGCACCGCGATGTGCGAGGCGAGGATGCTCGCTACGCGCTCGGTAACGCTCGTCCCCTGAGCCATCGCCACGACCTCGGGGGGGACCCGGCGCTGCAGGGAGACGTATTCCTCGAAGCGATCCAACGCCCGGCGCTGGCGCGCGTCCAGCTCGGCAGCATCGGCTGCGCCAAGCTCGCGCGTCAGCGGCGAGGCGGCGACGGTTCCCTTGAGCGTCCCTTTGTGCGCGGCGAAGCGCGTGATGCGCACGCGGCCGAGACCCTCCACAAGCACCCGCAGCGTCCCGTTAGGCATCCGCCCGACCTGGTTCAGCCGGGCCACTACGCCCACACGGTTGAGGTCGGTTGCAACAGGCTCCTGCACCTCGCCGTCGCGCTGCGTGACAACGAGGATAAAACGCTCGTCTTCCGACGCCGCAACCTCCACGGCCGCTATCGACGCCGGCCGACCCACTACCAGCGGCATCACCGCGTAAGGAAAGAGCACAACGTCGCGCAGCGGCAGCACCGGCAGCCGCTCGGCGACTGTATAGACGTCCTGGTCCCGAAAGAGGATGGGCATCCCTGAAAACTAATCGGCGCTACTTCTCGATAACCCGCCGATTCGACCGAGGGCGCCGGCGATTTGTTACCGAGCTGGCCTCAGCTCGAGGCATACAACCGGCGCTTAAGCTTCCTTCTTCCGTCTCTGGGGAGCGATCTCCAGCATCGGCTGCGTTCCGTTCAGCACGCACGCCTCTGTGACCTTCACCTCCAGCACGTCTTCGCGACTCGGCAGGTCGAACATAGTCTCCAAGAGGATCCCTTCGACGATCGCCCGCAGGCCGCGTGCGCCGGTCCCCCGCTTGAGCGCTTTCTGCGCGATGGCGCGTAGCGCCGACTCCTCGAAGCTGATCTTCACATCCTCCAGCTCGAAGAGCTTGGTGTACTGCTTGGTGATGGCGTTCTTCGGCTCCTTGAGGATCCTAACGAGAGCCGTCTCGTCCAGCGCTTCGAGCGGCACGCTCACTGGGAGTCGCCCGACCAGCTCCGGAATCAGGCCGTAGCGCAGCAGATCGTCGGGCTCTACCTGCGCGAAGATGTGATCCTTGCGCTTGGCCGCGTCCATGCCGTCTTCGCGCGCGAACGACGCAAAGCCGATCTGCTTCTTGCCGACGCGCGCCTCGATGATCTTCTCCAGCCCGTCGAAGGCGCCGCCGCAGATGAACAGGATGTCCTTCGTGTTGATCTGGATGTACTCCTGCTGCGGATGCTTACGGCCCCCTTGCGGCGGCACCGAGGCGACGGTCCCCTCGAGGATCTTGAGCAGCGCCTGCTGGACACCTTCGCCGGAGACGTCGCGCGTAATGCTCGGGTTCTCCGACTTGCGCGCGATCTTGTCGATCTCGTCGATGTAGACTATACCGCGCTCGCATTCCGCGACGTTGAAGTCCCCGGCCTGGAGCAGCCTAACGAGGATGTTTTCCACGTCTTCGCCGACGTATCCAGCCTCGGTGAGCGTGGTGGCGTCGGCGCTCGTGAAGGGGACATCCAGCAGCCGGGCCAGCGTCTGAGCCAGCAGCGTCTTCCCCACCCCCGTCGGCCCGATGAGCATGATGTTGGACTTGTCCAGCTCGACGTCGGTCTCGCGCGCGGCGCCGGAGTTTATGCGCTTGTAATGGTTGTACACCGCGACTGAGAGCGCCTTCTTCGCCTGCTCCTGGCCGATCACGTACTGATCGAGTACGTCTTTAATCTCCTGCGGAGTCGGAACCTGCGTTATCGCTTCAGCGACCTCGCGCTCCTCGTCCTCGGCGAGGATCTCGTTGCAGAGCGCGATGCACTCGTTGCAGATGTAGACGGACGGCCCGGAGATGAACTTCCGCACCGAGTCCTTGGACTTTCCGCAGAACGAGCAACGCAAGTGCTTGTCGTGCGTCATGGCCTAGCGAGAGGCAAGGGTTGCGTGCAAAGCGTCGCGGCCGAGCCGAGCCATAGGTAAAGCGCGGTCACGTAGCGGTCAAGCAGAAACGTGGTGGCGGAGTGATGGACGTCACGTCGCGCCCGAAAGCGCGCAGCGTTCGGCGCCTCGGCGACCCGGCGGGAATTACCCTGCAAGATAGGCATAGGAACAGACTCTGCAATTCGTGCGCCCCCCCTGGGCCCGTTAGGGTACGAGGGCCTTCGTGGCATCCGGCACTTCCGCGCGACTCGTGACTATGGTGTCGATGAGGCCGTAGTCTTTGGACTCTCCCGCGCTCATCCAGAAATCGCGGTCGGTATCGCGCTCGATCTGCTCAACGGGCCGGTTGGTGTGGCGCGACATCAACTGGTTCATCTTAGCCTTGAGGTACAGGATCTCCTTCGCCTGTAGCTCGATGTCGGACGCGGTCCCGCCGCCGCCGGTTTGTGACGGCTGGTGGATGAGGATGCGCGCATTGGGGAGGGCTAGTCGCTTTCCCGGGCGGCCGGCGCTCAGGAGGAAGGCTCCCATGCTGGCGGCGATCCCCACGCAAATCGTGCTGACCGGCGACTTCATGTACTGCATGGTGTCGTAGATGGCCATGCCGGCGTAGACGCTGCCGCCCGGGGAGTTGATGTAGATCTGGATGTCGCGCTCGGGATTGTCGGCATCGAGAAAGAGCATCTGCGCGATGACGATGTTGGCCACGTCGTCGTTGATCGGCGTGCCCAGGAAGATGATGCGATCCATGAGCAGCCGGCTGAAGATGTCGTACGTGCGCTCGCCGCGTGACGAGCGTTCGATGACGTAGGGGGGATAGATTGTCGGCATCGCAAACGTCAGAAGTCTTACTCGTTAGGGATCAGGCTTGTTGTTCGGAATCGTTAGGCGCCGGCCGATCCGTGCTCCGCGCCCCGCGCCGGCTTTTGCTCTTCACTATTTGACCGCGTCCTCGTCCCTCGCCCACCCTCGCCCCCGTTTCTAGGCCGCGTCTCGCGTCCCCGGGCCTCTGTTTCTCGGCCAGCGTCTCGCGTCCCGCGCCCCGCCCCTCTCTTTCTCGCCCGGCGTCTCTCGTACCTCGCCCGCCCCCGTCGCCTCCGTTGCTCGCCCCTCGCCCGTGTTCCTCCCCCTATTCAATTGTATTCCGCGCGAACAGCCAGGCAAAGACTTTCTCTTCGGTGAGCGAGCGCTCCAGTTCCTTGAGGCGCCCCGCTTTTTGGAGTTGGGCGTAGAGCTTGCCTGGGTCGGTGCCTCTCTTCGCGGCCAGCTCCGCCACCCGATCGTCGATGTCGCTTTCGCCGGCGCCCAGCTTTTCCCGCTCGGCGAGCGTCTCGACGACGAGGTCGCGGCGCACCTGACGCTCCGCTGTCGGCAGGATCTGGCCGGTAAAGCGTTCGCGATCCTCGTTAGGTATATTGTACAGCTCCGCGTACGCCTGAACTACCTGCAGCACCCAACTGCGCGGGACGTCGAAGGCGTTGGCGCCGATGATCTCGTCCAGCAGCTTCTGGCGCACGCCGGCGTCCGCCTCCCGCTTGGCTGCCTCGCGCAGATCGCTGCGGACAGTGTCGCGCAGTGCCGCGAGCGAGTCGAAATCGCCCACTTCCCCGGCGAAGGCATCGTCCAGGTCGGGGAGAGTTTTCCGCTTCGAGTCGCTCAGCGTTAGGCGCACTCGTTTGGTCTTCCCCCTTTGCGTCTCGTCGGGGAAGTCATCCGGCCAGCGGACGGCGCGCTCCACCGTCTCACCGGGCCGCGCTTCCATGATCAACTCTTCGATCCCCGGAATCGCCCCGCCGCTACCCAGCACGATCTTGTACTCCTTTGGCTCCGGCACGGTGCCGGAGTCGTCGGCCGTGCTCAGCTGCACTGTCACCAGGTCGCCTTCGGCCGGGCGCTCGGAGACCGGCGCCCACGTGGCGCGCTGCTCGCGCATCTGTTCGATCTGTACGCGCACGTCGTCGTCAGTCACCGGCCGCTCACTGCGCGTGACGCGGAAGCCGGCGAGGCGTGCCAGGGCGATCTCCGGCCGCACTTCCACGTGCAGCTCGAACGTGAGCGGCTCCCCTTCGCTGAACTTCAGGTCGTGCACGTGCGGTTGTGCGGCGACCTTGAGCTTCTCGCGCTCGACGACGGTTTGGTACGCCTCCTGGATCAGCCCCTCGATCGT
>JBQTJS010000241.1:0-1923 GCA_052386875.1 Gemmatimonadaceae bacterium | reverse complement strand
ATCATCCAACGAAGGAGGGGGGGCATATGATATCTCCGCACAGCCATACGTCGACGCCACGCTACCGGATCTGCAACCTATGGTGTGCTACCGTTTCGGGCGATAGCGCTGCTGCATGCCGCGCGTGGCCGGTGAATGAGTAGATTGGGCTATCTTGCCGTGCACGTGAGCGCGGCCTTTATACCCTTGACCTAAGACTTGTAGTCATGTCCAGCACATTAGCGGAACACCCTGCTCCGTCAGCCGCCCCTAACGCGGCTGAAATCGGACCTTCTCGTGAACCGGGCGTTTCGGGCTTCAACGGAGTCCGGCGCGTACCCCCTGCCGTCAACGAGCCGATCAAATCTTACGCCCCGGGTTCGAGCGAGCGCGAAGCGCTGAAGGGACGACTCACCAGCATGGCGGAGGAGCGGGCCGAGATCCCTCTGATCATCGGTGGTAAGGAGTACCGCACAGGTGAGTTGGCCCGGGCCGTCATGCCGCACGACCACCGGCACGTGCTGGCGGATTGGCACAAGGCGTCACCGGAACACGTCGCGCTCGCCATCGAGGCAGCGCGTCGAGCGCATTACGAGTGGTCCAACTGGCCGTGGGAGGATCGCGCGGCTGTGTTTTTGAAGGCAGCGGAGCTGCTAGCGACCACTTGGAGAGCGACGCTCAACGCTGCCACGATGCTCGGCCAATCCAAGACTGTTTTCCAAGCCGAGATCGACTCGGCATGCGAGCTGATCGATTTTTGGCGCTTCAATGCGCAGTACGCGGAGGAGTTGTACCGCGAGCAGCCGGTCTCGGGCCCGGGCGTTTGGAACATGCTCGATTACCGTTCGCTCGAGGGATTCGTGTACGCTGTGACGCCGTTCAATTTCACTGCGATCGGCGGGAACCTTCCTGCGGCGCCGGCGCTGATGGGTAACACTGTAATCTGGAAGCCGGCGTCGAGCGCGATGTTGTCGGCGTATTACGTGATGAAGTTGCTCGAGTCAGCGGGGATGCCGCCGGGTGTCATCAACTTTTTGCCCGGCGATGCTGCACCGATAAGCGAGCGTCTGTTGGGCGATCGCGATCTCGCCGGTGTGCATTTCACGGGGAGCACGACTGTCTTCAACTCGATGTGGAAGACGATCGGAGCCAACATGTCGCAGTATCGCTCGTACCCGCGGATCGTGGGTGAGACAGGGGGGAAGGATTTCATTCTGGCGCATGCCAGCGCCGATCCGCAGGCGGTGGCCGTGGCGATCGCGCGCGGGGGCTACGAGTATCAGGGACAGAAGTGCTCGGCGGCCAGCCGGGTATATGTGCCGCGTTCGATATGGAAGGAAGTGCGCGACCGCACGTTAGGCATGATCGGCGACATCTCCATGGGTGATGTGCGCGATTTCCGCAACTTCATGGGAGCTGTGATCGACCAGAAGGCGCACACGAAGATCGCCGAGTATCTGGCCGATGCGCGAGCGCACGCGCAGGTATTGGCAGGGGGCGAGGCGCGGGGGGAGACGGGTTACTTTATCACGCCGACGCTGATCGAGGCGCCGTCGCCTGATTACCGGCTAATGCAGGAGGAGATATTCGGGCCGGTTGTGACGGCGTGGGTGTATGACGACGGGGCGTGGCCGGAGACGCTGCGCGTCGTGGACGAGACGTCGCCCTACGCGCTCACTGGGGCCATCTTCGCGCAGGATCGTCACGCCGTGCGCGATGCAGTGCTCGGCTTGCGGCACGCGGCGGGGAACTTCTACATCAACGACAAGCCGACCGGAGCAGTGGTCGGGCAGCAGCCGTTTGGCGGCGCGAGGGCGTCGGGGACGAACGACAAGGCGGGATCCAAGTTCAATCTGATGCGTTGGGTGAGTCCGCGGACGATCAAAGAGACCTTCGTCCCGCCGACGGATTATCGCTATCCGTTCATGGCCGCCGAGTAGCTCG
>JBQTJS010000240.1:0-4511 GCA_052386875.1 Gemmatimonadaceae bacterium | reverse complement strand
ATCGTAGTCGACAAGCCGTTCGTTGTAGGCGAGACGATCGACGTCAACGGGCAGGTCGGCACCGTCGAGCGGATCGGGCTCAAGACAACGCGTGTGCGCGCGCTGCAGGGGGAGGAGGTCGTCTACTCCAACGCCGAACTGCTGAAAGGGCGCTTGCACAACTACACGCGGATGCGTGAGCGGCGGATCGTTATGACAGTGAGCGTGACGTACGAAACGCCGGCCGCGTTGGTGGAACGGGTTCCTGGAATTATCCGCGAGGTCGTGCAGTCGCAGCCCAAAGTCCGCTTCGACCGCGCCCATTTGGCGCGCCTGGCCAACGCTTCACTGGATTATGAGCTGGTCTTTTACTCGCTCAATCCGGAGTTCAACGTCGGCATGGACCTGCAACAGGCAATCTACCTGGGCCTGCTTCGGCGCTTCGAGGCCGAGGGGATCGCGCTCGCCTACCCTACGCGCGTGATTATTCAGCGCTCCGAGGGCGCGGGAGAGCGAGCCGACGGCACGGGCGCTCGAACTGCCGATCGCGGCGTAGCGGCGGGGCCCTCAGCATAACGAGGGGAGCTGCGAGCGGGTCATCGCGTGCGCCAGCTCCCACTCCAACTCACGGGTTATTGTGCGGATGGCGCGCGCGTGCACCGCCGGCTCGACCGGACCCGCCAGTGCAAGCCGCGATGCTCGCCGCGGCGGTCCGGCGCTCCAACGCCGGCCCTGCCCCGCTCGGCGCGCAATCGCCCGAGCGCGGGCTTCGGCGACGAGGGCATTTGCGGCAGCCGTCCAGCCCGCTCCTCCGCCGGCGGCGCAACGCAGGAAGGCCTGCGGCGCCACGCCCTCGCGCAGGGCATGGCGAGCCCATACAAGTGCGTCACGCGCACCGCTCGAGGGCAGCGTTAGGCGGAGGGGTACCGCAGTCGCGCGCGCAATGACCGAGCGCACCTGCGGCGCTGCGGCGGCTTCCATGTCGCCGTGCACGCGCCTAACGGTACTATCAGGGAGCATCGTGGCCGCCGAGAGGACGTGCACTGTCGCTTCTACTGTCGCGGCTTCCGGCGGGCGCGCATTGCCGAGGGCGTCGCCGGACTCCTGGACGGTGGACAGGATGCCGTTGCTGCGCGCCATTGTGGCGAGCGCTGCGGCCAGCACCCAGTCGACGTGGCGGGCGAAGGCTTCAGTGGGACGCGGCGCAGCGACTGCCGTCCCAGCCGGATCGCGGCGCGCCGATGCGGCGGTGAGGCGTTCGACAGGTCCGGCGAGCACTCCCGACGGTCGCCGTGCCACACCGTCGGTGGCGTAAACTCCCTGCGAGCCTAACACAACGCGTGCGGCCTGCCAATCGAGGTCGTGCCCCAGCTCATGCGCCAGGACGCCGGGACCGGACGAGAGCGGGAAATACAGCGTACGAGTGCGCGGGTCGTGCAAGGCCATGGCGCGCGCCGGCCAGACGGCTTTGGTCCCCACGTGGATGCGCAGGCCGGTAAGGTCGAGCTGCGGCAGGACTCGACGTGCATCGGCGAGCGCGCCGTCGAGCACGCGCAGGGCGTAATCGCGCCACGCCGGGCGCAGACCGGCGGCGAACGTCACGGCGCGCACGCCGTAGCGCTCAGTCAACTCGTTAGGCCGAGGCGCTTCGTCGCCGGGGAACCACGTGCGTTCTTGTGCGGACGGCCGCAGCTTGACAGCGGCGGCGAGCGTGGCGCGGGCCCACGCCTCGCGCTGCCACGGCTGGAGCCGCCGTGCACGCAACCAGGCTGCCGCCAGCGCTTCGTCCGTCGCGATCGATCCGGCCCCGCCTAACGCGGCTGCCGGCGGGAGCGCCGCCACTACTTGAACGATCGCCGGCGCCGGCGGAATGTCGCGCCGCGCGGCGACCTCGGCGGCTGTGCGCGCGACCGCCCCGTCCATGGCCCAGCCGGATGTCGTTTCAGGACCGGCGCCCTCTCGCAGCGTATCGACCAGCCCGAACAGGGCCCGTGCGTCGCGCAGCAGTTGCGCCGAAGCCGCCCACGGGATTGAGTGCACAATCGGGCGTTCGGCCTCGAATAACCGGGCCGCGCGCCAGACAGGGACGAGATCAACCGCGTCCAACCCGGACCGTTCGGCTGTCCCAAGGAGGCGTTCCACATCACGGCGGGCGTATACGGCGTCGCGTGAGAGGGCGGCGACATCCCAGGCCGCGGAAGCGATGTTTGGCGGCAGCGCCAACGAGGCAGCGGCAAGCTCGAATGCAACTCGCACGACTTCTTCGCCCTTCCGGGGCTCGTCGTAGGCGCGCACGACACTGTCTATGACCTGGGCGCGGGCCGGACCGACAGAAACACGGGCCACATCGCGTACGCTGGAGTCCGCGATCCGTGCCAACAGGCCCGAAGCAAGCCGGCGTCTGAGCGAGTCGGCGATCCATGGATCGCGCAGTGCCGCTTCAACGACGCGAAACGGGCTGCCGATGCCGGTCTCGACGCGCGCGATGTAGGCGGCCTGCAGCGCGTCCTCCCTGAGCGTCGCGTCGCGCGGGCGAGCGAGGCGCGCCGCTAGTACGGCCAGGTAGCGCTCGCCTTCGGCGATGGCAGCATGAGCCGTGCGCGCCGCCGCTTCCTCACGGGCGGCCGCGATGAGTCCGGCAGCGGCGGTACCTAACGACACCGCCGCAACTGCGCCAATGGCTCCACGCCGGAGTGAGCGTTTCATTGCGATTAGATCGGCAATCTGCCCTACGACAGTCCGATACCCCAAAAGGCAACCCTCGGGCCAGCTGCCCGACCTGCGGCTAGAATACGGCGTGCTGCGCGCCCTCCTTCCCAGTGTCGGCCTCCGCCGTGGACTAGCGGGACTATTGATAGCATCTCCCGCATCCCTCGCCGGCCAAGGTGAGAGAGCCGTCACTTCGCCGGCGTCCCCCTCGCTCGGCATTACAGCCTCCGGTGGGGTCGGGTTCTCCGTAGCCGCGTCCGAACTGCAGCGAGCCGGTGGTGCGCAGTCACTCGGTGCGAACGTGGATTTGGGTCACTTGTGGAGTCTCCGCTCGCGCGTCTTGCTTGAGGCCGCTTTGACGCGGGCTACTCTCCGAGAGTTCGTCGAGCTGGAGGGTCGGACCCATGAGGGTCCCATTTTCGATTTAACTATCGGCGTGTCGCTGCTGCAGCTTTTGCGTTCGAGCGAGCGGCGGGTGCAACCGTTTGTGGCCGGTGGTTTTTCGGTGCACGCGATGTCGAGCAGCTTCCACAGCACGGTATTGGACCAGCGCTACAACACGAACAACTTCGGTGCACATGCCGCGTTAGGCATCCGCCTGCGTTTGGGTGCGGCCGGGGGGAGTGCGTTGGGACTCGAGCTGCGGCGCACCTCGGTCCGCCAAATGAACCGGACGTCGCTCGCTGTGAGCTTGCAACGGCTAACCCGCGCGCTGGCGGAGCCGTTAGGCCGCGAGGGAGTCCGCATCCGGAGCCGTTAGGCCGAGAGGAGGCCGCATCCGGAGCCGTTAGGCCGCGAGCGAGGCCGCGTCCGGAGCCGTTAGGTCGCGAGGGAGCTGCACCGGAGCCGTTAGGCAACAGTCCGCCTAACTACTCGACAGTTTTTCTGAACCGCAGGGCGCTCAGGGACACCAGAACTACCGCGAACCCCAGCAGCGTCGCCGCCTCGCGCCAGACCAGCGCGAGACTGGCGCCCTTCAACAGGATCGCGCGCACAACCTCGAGATAATACGTGATCGGGAACGCCGCGCCGATCCATTGCGCCACTACCGGCATCGCGTCGCGCGGGAACATGAAGCCGCTGAGCAGGATCGTGGGGAGCATGAAGAAGAAGGAGAGCTGCATCGCCTGCACCTGCGTGCGTACGAGAGTGGAGACGAGCAAGCCGAGTCCGAGGCTGGCGACGATGAAGAAGAGCGTAACCGTGTACAGCGCTGTGAGACTGCCGCGCAGCGGGACTCCGAACAGCAAGTAGCCCAGGGAAAGCACCACCGTCATCTGCACGTAACCTACCATCGCGAACGGGAGGATCTTGCCGAGCATCAATGCCAGGCGCGGACTGGGGGTGACAACGAGCTGCTCCAGCGTGCCGCGTTCACGCTCGCGCACGATCGCCATGCTCGTGATCATGATCATCGTTAGGTTGAGCAGCACGCCGACTATGCCGGGTACGATGAACACAGGATTCGCGAGCCCGGGATTATACAGAGGCCTAACGCGGACGTCGATCGGCGCCGCGGCGGCGCTGCCGCTCAGGGACGCGGCCGCGCTCGCGCGCGCGGCGATGACGGCGGCGGAGATCGCCGCCTGCGAAGCGAGCGGATCGGCCGCATCGATAAGGAGCTGGGCGCTCGCACCGCGCCGGCGCTTGAGGTCGCTCGTGAAGTCCGGCGGGATTATCAGCGCAGCGCGCGCGGCGCCGCGCTTTATCGCGTCCGAGATCGAATTGCGGTCCGTCGCGTGGCCTGTAAACGCCAGGTTGCCAGTGTTGAACAGGCTTTGCGCCAGCGCGCGGCTCTGCTGGCTGCGCGACTCGTCCATCAC
>JBQTJS010000239.1:0-1938 GCA_052386875.1 Gemmatimonadaceae bacterium | reverse complement strand
TGTCCGGGACCGGAGTCGAGCCGCTGTTTCCTCTGTGGGGTTCGGCTTCCGACACGCCGGACCTTGCTCGGCGGATGCTGGCCGCCGGACTGCGCGCGGTGCTGACGTGTGTTGACCCCAAGCAGCTCCCGGAGTCGTTCGTGGGACGTCTGTATGACGCGGCATTGTTGGCAGACTTGCCGGCCGGGGTCGATCCGTGCGGCGAACGCGGGGAGTTCCATACCTTCTGCTTCGATGGGCCGACGTTCGCCTCGGAAATAGCCGTGCAGGTTGGTGAAACCGTTTCGCGCGACGGGTTCTGCTTCGCCGATGTGATGCCAAGGGCGCGGGCGAGTGAGTTCAACGACCCTGGGCCACAGCTTCTCCGGACTCCATTTCGTTAGGCTTTCGGAGCCGCCCTGGTTGTCGCTCGAGTTACAAGCGTACCGGTCGCCCTTGCATAGCCGACTCGGCTGCGGCGATTGCTATGCGCGACGCGGCGCGGCCGTCGTGCAGCGTTGCAGTTGCCGGGCTTCCTCGCAGGATCGTCTGAGCGAAGCTGCGCCATTCGTCGCGATAGGTTCGTACGTAGTCACCGCCGTACAGCATTCCGCGCAGCCCGGCCGGCAGGTGCGTGAGCATGCGGCGCAGGGGCCTGAGCCGCCCGGCGATGCTCCCGAACCTTCTCGTTAGGGGGACAAGTTCGATCCCGTCGAAGTCGTAGAGCGATATTCGCAAACGCCCGTGCTCGCCCAGGATATCGAGCTGGTTGAGCGGCGTCGTGCGCTCGCACAGCTGCGCCGTCGCGAGGATGCCGCCGCTCAGGCGCGCACTGACCAGCGCCGTGTCATCGGGAGCGACGCCCCCCGTGCCCAGCGCAAAGACCTCGTCCGCCTCGGCGCGCAGGAGCCAGCGCCAGAGGTCGAAGTGGTGAGTGGCCAGCTCGTTGAGGACGCCGCCGCCACGCGCCGGCTCGTCGCGCCACGCGGGGAGTGTCCTCGTTAGGCGGATGTCGCTTGTAAACAGGCTCCGCACCAGCTCGATGCGCCCGAGCACGCCCTGCTCGATGACGGTCCGCGCGGCCCGGAGCAGGCGGTGCCGCCGCAGGTTGAAGCCGACCACGGCGGCGCCGCGCGCGCGCTCCCCTGCGGCGACTATCCGATCGCAATCTGCCAACGTCAGGGCCAGCGGCTTCTCCACAAAGAGATGTTTCCCCGCGTCCAGGGCCGCAACGGCGCTTTCCGCGTGGGCATCCGGAGGGGTGCAAACAGCTACAGCGTCGACGTTGCTGTCCGCACAGATCTCGGCCAAGCTGCGCTGGAGCCGCTGAACCGAGAAGCGGCGCGCCAGTATGGCGGCCCGCGCAGCGTCATGGTCGGAAAGTTCGACGACCGCGAACTCCGGGACATGGCGCAGGGCCGGCAAGTGCAGCTCCGCGGTAGCCCGGCCGCATCCCAGGAACGCCAGCCGCAGAGGCTTATGCCGTGTGCGGCTCGGTGGCCCCAACTCGAACTCGCGGCGCCCGGCGGCCATGGGCGCGCAACGTAGGCACGGCGTACGCGTCAGGCAACTTGCGCTGACGGGTTGTTGAACAGAGTGCTTGCGTCCATCATGGCGTCTTATGCGCCCAGCGATGTCCGTAGTCCTGGCAACGCCGGGGAGTTTCGCCGGCGTTCACACAACGGTTGCCGCCCTGACGGCACAGACGGCGCGCGACCGGCTCGAGCTGGTGCTTGTCACGCCGCGTCGCGCTGTGCTGCAGCCGGACGGCGCTGTGTTAGGGGCTTTCGGGTGGCATCAGGTCGTCGAGGTCGCTGACTTTGGCTCGTTAGGTCCGGCGAATGCCGCCGGTGTGCGGGCCGCACGCGCTCCCATCGTCGCGCTGGCCGAGGATCATTGTTTCCCGGATCCCGATTGGGCGCAGCACCTGATCAGCGCGCACGAGGGACCCTGGGCCGC
>JBQTJS010000238.1:0-3472 GCA_052386875.1 Gemmatimonadaceae bacterium | reverse complement strand
GGCTGCGCTCGCGAGGCAGTCGCAACGTTCCCTGGCGCTGGCTCCTGGCGGCTTGCGCCGTCGCCGTCGTCAGCCATCCGTGGCTCGACTGGCTGAACACATACGGAGTGAGGCTCCTGATGCCCTTTTCCGATCGCTGGTTCTACGGCGACACGCTGTTCATTGTCGACCTCGTGATGCTGGTGCTGTTGGGCGGCGGATGGTTTGTCGCGTCGCGCCGTCGCGCGCGCGGCGAATCCCGCGCGGAGCGCCCCGCCCGCCTGGCAGTGTCGCTCGTGCTCCTCTACATCGCGCTCATGAAGGTTCAGAGCGAGAGGTCGCGCGATGCTGTCGAGCGCGCGTTAGGCATGGCAGGCGCGGGCCCGCACACGCTGATGATCGCCCCGCTGCCGATCAGCGTGCGCACCCGCAGCGTGCTCGTCGCCGCCGACTCCAGCTACGTCGAGCGCCGCGTCCGCGCCGGATTGGCGCGCGTGACGCTGTCCGATACTAGCGGCGTCGTCATCACGCATGCCAAACATCCATTGAGTGTTGCGGCGCGGGAGCGGGAAGATTGGCGCCGCTTCGCGGCCTGGACGCGCTTCCCCTATTTCGTCCCAGCTCCGGACGGCGACTCGGGCGTTGTCTTCATTGGCGACGCTCGTTACGCTAGCGGCAGCGCGCGCACCTGGGCCGGGCTGCATGTGCAGCTGCGCTGATCAGCTTCCCAGAAACTCGCCGAACGCGCGGAGCGCCGGGACACGGTCGCACACGATCTTCAGTGTGACCATCATCGGTACGGCCAGGATCGCCCCCGGAATCCCCCACAGAAATCCCCAGAACATGAGGCCGATGAACAGCGCGACAGTGTTCAGGGGGAAATGCCTTCCGAGCAATAAAGGCGTGACGAGATTCGCCTCGATGAGATTGAGCGCTAGAAACGCGCCCGGCATCAACAGCGCATGGCCCACCGATTCGAAGGAAACCAGCGCCGCCATGAGAATCACCAGCGCTGTCACCACGGCCCCCAGGTACGGTATGAGGTTCAGCACACCGGCCATCGTCCCCCACAACACGGCGTTAGGCATACCCAGTGCCTGCAGCACGCCCCACGTCGCCAGGCCCAGCCCTATGTTGATCAGCGTCACTGTGAAGAGGTAGCGTGAGACTGACGACTCGATCTCGGCGGAGATCTCCCGCGGCATGCGCCGCGAAGTCCCTTGCGGCATCACGCGTACGACCTTGCGCAGGAAGAGATCTCCCGATGCCAACAGGAAGTAGGTCAGGAAGATCACACTGAACGTCCCCGCCACGAAATCGGTGAGCGGGCCGAAAAGGCGTTGCAGCATCGGAGTGCGCGTGGGGGGAGGGGTGGACACCGCGGTGGGCCGGGTCGCAGCAGCAGCTCCTCCCCCGGCCGCGATCCGTTCCACCTTCTCGGCCGTCGCCTCTAACTGCGCCACAGGACCCACACGCTGAATCTGCCGCGCAACCTGGTCGATCGCCGCCGGCGCGCGCTGCAACCAGCTGTTTGCCGGTTCCACAAGCAACCCGCCAACGAGCACGATCGCGAGCAACCCGCCGATCACCACGAACCCGGCTCCGATTGGCTCGCGCAGGCCGCGACGGCGGAACCAGCGCACGATCGGCCGCGAGAGATAGCTCAGCAGGAGCGCTATCACGATCGGCATTATCAAGCCGCGCGCGATGTACAGCGCGACGCACGCGGCAAGGACGCCGAGCGAGACCAACGCGACAGACGACGCAGTTACGGGAGGTACTTCGACCGGCGGGCCCTCCGCCGCCGCCTCGTCGACCTTGACGTTGGGCGCCGTGAACAGCGGCGGCGGCAGAGTCAGCCTTCTGAACCGCAGGGTCCGCTCAGTTGTCTCGCCCATAGTTGTCAACGGTGCGGTTTTCCCTCGAACTGTGCAACGGATGGGCCGGCGGCCGTATCGCAGCGCCACGGCTGGGCGAGTGGCCACTATCGCAGCGCCATAGCTAGGCCGGTGGTCAGTATCGCAGCGACAGGAATACCAAACCGCGACAGACGCCGACGCGGTGCCTTGCGCGCTTTGGACCATACCATCCTATTCGCCTGTTGCGCGGCAACGTTCCGGACTACCGGAATCGCGCCGCAATCCAACTCCTATTCGCCTGTTGCACGGCAACGTTCCGGACTACCGGAATCGCGCCGCAATCCCACTCCGCAAAGCATCGTACTGACCATGAAGCGCATCAGCCTACTCCTTCTCGCCGTTGTTCAGGCCCCCTCAGCTGCGCTCCAGGCTCAAAGCGCGTCACTGCCAAACGAATTGCGCACCGCATGGGTGGCACCTCCGGGCGACGCACTGGAGCACGCTCTCGCCGGGTTCGCCAAGGTGCTCTGCTCGGCTGTCTTCATCACGGGCCGCGACCCGGCGGTCGCGGCCGATGAAGACGGGTACTTCGTCGCCACGGCGGAGGAGCGGCGCCAGGCGCGGGACACTGTCGTCGACCGTCAGCGGCGCGCCGTTCACATCACGCTCGGGAACGGCGTTAGGCGTTCGGCGCGGCAGTTCGGCGATCAGGGATGCATTACGCTCCCCCGCGGCGCCGATTCCGTGATGTTCGCTCCCGTACGCGTGCGCTCGGCTCTCCCCGATCCGGCGACCCAAACGTGGCCAATGGGTGACGTACTGCCTAACGAGCCGCTCCCTGCCGAGATCGACACTGGCAAGCTGGCTCAAGCAACGGCGGCCGCCTTCGATCCGGCCGGTCTCACGGCGGCCTTCGTTGTGGTGTACAAGGAGCGCATCGTCGCCGAGCGTTACGGACCCGGCGTGACGCAGACCACGCGGCTCCCCAGTTGGTCTATGGGAAAGAGCCTGACTGCCACACTCATCGGCCAGTTGATCCAACAGGGAGTGTACGACCTGTGGGCACCGGCCCCGGTCGACGATTGGAAGGGGGCCGGCGACATCCGCGGGAGGATCCGCATCGCTGATCTGCTGCGCATGTCCAGCGGGCTCCGCTTCGTCGCCCCGCAGGATCCCGATTTCGACCGCTCGCGCGGTTATCCCGATCATCTGTATGTGTATACCGGCGCCGTGGACGCGCATCGTTGGGCAGTTACTAGACCGCCGCAGTGGCTGCCGAATACAGTCGGACGTTACCGCAACAGCGATCCGCTCACGCTCAACCACCTAGTCAAGCGAGCAGCGCTGTCCCGCGGCGAAGAGTACCTCTCCTATCCACAGCGGCACCTCTTCGACAAGCTCGGCATGCGCCACATGATCCTGGAGACGGATCCGTACGGCAACTTCTTACTGCAGGGCTATGAACTGGGGACAGGCCGCGACTGGGCCCGGCTGGGAATGCTGTACCTCCAAGGGGGTATGTGGAACGGCGAGCGCATCTTATCTCAAGAGTTCGTGGATTTCGTGCGCACCCCTGCCCCAGCGTGGACAGAGCCGCAATATGGCGGGATGTTCTGGCTCAACCGCACGAAGAC
>JBQTJS010000237.1:0-3981 GCA_052386875.1 Gemmatimonadaceae bacterium | reverse complement strand
GTCTTGAGCGTCTCCAGATCGGAGTCGGAGATGAGCTGCGGATTCGTCTTCTTGATCTCAGTCTGCCGGTCGAAGTTGCGCGCTGCCTGGATCAGGTTCGCTTTGGCCTGCGCTGCCTGAGCGCGGGCCGCCGATAAGCTCGCCTCCGCCTGCTGCACGGCGGCCACGTACTGCGCGGGATCGATCTCCAGCAGGAACTGCCCGCGGCGCACGATCTGTCCCTCCTTGACGGCCAGCCTAACGATGCGGCCGCTGATGTCGGCAGCTACATCCACCTTGGTGCGCGGCTGCACCTGGCCGCTCGCCGTGACCGAGGCCACAAGGTCGCGCTCCTCGACGGAGACGATCTTCACTTCAACGGCCTTGCTCCCGCGACTCGCCGCAATGGAGGCGACGGTGACGCCGACGATGACGACGGCGGTACCGGCCAAGCCCCATTTCATGCGCTTACTCATCGCGATCCTCGTTTAGCGGAGGGGATGTCCAACGGCGCTCTCCAGCGTCGCGAACGCCTTGTGAAAATCGTAGATGGCGTTGATGCGGTCCGTCTCGGCGCGCTCGAAATCCGAGCGGGCCTGGGTGACTTCGATAAAGGAATTTGCCCCGACGCGAAAGCGCTCCTGTGCCAAGGCGAGCGCCTCGCGCGCGGTGCGCGCGTTCTGTTCCTGCAGCTGCACGGTCCGGTGCGCCGTCACCAGATTGAGATGGGCAGAGGTAACGTCTGCCGTTAGGCGCAGCTCTTCGGCCCGCACCAGGTGCCGCGCGTCACTGCGCCCGACGGAAGCTTCCTCGATGCGCTGTTCACGCGCGAAGCCGTCGAAGATCGGCAGCGAGAGTGTCGCCATGAACGTGATCGGGTTGCGCCTCATGTTGAACGGAAACTGGTCGTTCTCCTCGCGGATCAGCGCCTCGTCGGCCGGCGTGAAAGCGATTCCGGCGCAACGGCTCGCGATGCTTGGAAGGCCGGCCCCGCGCCGCAACGAATCGCTCGTCAGGCAGCTCGCGCGCTGTTGCTGCGTTTGCAGCTGGGCACCGGCGATCTGGCCTTCGATGTCGCGCAGCTGTTGCGAGAAACCGCCGACGCCGGTGCTCAGCAGCAGCGTCGGCAGGTACGACGAGCGCGCGCGACCCACACTGATGTCGGCCGCCCGCTCGCGTGAACGCAGCGCGTTGAGCTGGGGGTTCTGGCGGCGGGCCATATCGAGCAAGTCGGCGATCTGGAACGTGGGCTCCGCGACCGAAAACTCGGTGGTGAGCTGCACGTTAGGCGGTTGCGCCACGCCCATCTGTTGGAACAGACGCAGCTTGTCCACCTCCACCTGATTGCGCGCTTGCAGCAATGCCACCTGCTGCTGCCCTACCGCGACTTCGGCGCGGCGCACGTCCAGCTGGTTGGCTGCGCCGACCTGGGCCCGCGCCTGTGCCAGCGCCAACTGTGCCTGCACACCTGCCAGGAGTGTGTCCTGCAACGTGGATCCGGCTTGCGACTGCAGCACCGTTAGGTATTGCTGGATGACGGCCGCACGCGTGGCCTGCTGCGAGCTTGCGATGTCGGCTTCCGCGGCATTCACGGCCGCGCGTTCCACGCGCGGGCCCATCAGAGTCGAACCGTTGAGCCGCAGGTCCAGGCTCACGTCGGCGAAGGACGATAAGACGTCGGAAGACGAGCCGAACGACTGCCCCGCGAAGAACTGCGGGCGCCCTTCGCGGAACTGCGATCCAAACGCCGTGGATAGGTTGGGAAGGAGCGCACCGCGCGCGCTGCGCAGAGCTGCACCGGCGCGCTCGCGTGCGCCGAGCGTCAATAGATGTGTGGGATTGTTACGGATGGCGAGGCGGATCGCTTCGTCGAGCGTGAGGACCGGCCCGCCTTGCTGCGCTCGCGCAGAGCTGAGCGCTCCAACTACAAGCAAGACAGACGCGCAGAGAACTGGTCGAAGAGTCATGATACGCATAGAAAACGACCGGGTGTTGTACGAGGGGAAGGTTGCGCGGTTTCATAACCTAACAACACGATCGCCCTGTGGGTGACGGGGCGATTGGCTAAAGTGCTGCCGCGCCGGATCCGCTGGATCTGTCACAGCGGGGCGCGTCCTCGTTTACGCGCGCGGCACCTCGTCACGTACAGCAACAATGCCACGGGAGGGGATCGCCACGCGCAAGACGCGTCCATCCCCGTCCACCCATACTTCGCGCGTGCCACCCCCCGAGCTCTCCGTGACGACCAACTTCTGTGCCGCAACCTCCGTCATGCCGATCTCGATGCGCTCCTGACCCTGGCGAGCCACCGTAACAGATGCCTGTGTGTTGCGCTGCGGAATGATGACCGGGGTAGCGCCCTCGCCTGCGCGGCGGGCCACAAAGTAGTACTGGTGGTAGACATCGTCATCGAGCACCATCGCCCCCACTGACACCACGAACTCCTTGGCAGCCTGGCCGCGCGCGGTGGAAACGTAAGCGCTGACACGGTTGCGATCGATCGTGCCGCTCCATTTTTGAATCGGCCCACCTCGGACAGTGATCTCGTAGGCGACCGCGCCGGCGGCGTCGGCCGTCAATGTCGGTCGCAGCTGGACACCCCGTTCGCGGTACTCGACGGTGGCGCGCGCCAAGTATTTGGTTTGTTGGCTGGAGGCGTCCTCGATGATGGAGAAGTCTTCGCGCCCGATCCGCTGGCCATTCACGGTTACGATAAAGCTCCCCTGGTCTAGAGTGCGGACCTGCGCCGCGCCGACCGCAGGGAGAGCCAATGCAACTGCCAGTATTAGGCGATTCGACATTATGGATAATACACCGAGCCGAGGGGGGCGTTTCGGCTGTGAAGATTTCGCCCGGGGAACGTGCAGGCGGTATAATGCGCGGCGGATGCAGCGTTTACGAGACTTGCGAATGACGCGGCTAACCGCATGGCGAGCCCAGCCGTGAGGGCGTCGCTCAGGCCCGACTCGGCTCGGCCGCGCAAAGGAAGATGGTGGGGAGGGGGAGGTGCGGCAGGTTGGCTCTTGGGTGGCGGTTTAGGTCTTCTAGCCGCCGCAGCTTGGGCTGGTCGCGGGGCCGGAAACCAGGTATTGCTGCTTGTCGTGCTGGCTGGGGCGACAGCCGTGCTTGTCGCAACGGCGGGCTGGAAGGGGGTTGGGAGTGGAGGGGGTGGGATACTGGGCTCGTTACTCGGTGCAGTTCTCGTTTTCATGGCCGCCGTCGCGGTGGCGGCGAACCGGGCGATCGCGCGTATCGAGGAGGGTCCTCCGGCGATAGAAGCGGAGGTCGTGCGGACCGCGGCCAGCGAATTCGATGCGCAAGTGGAAGAAGCCGCTGCCTGGGCGCGGGAAGCTGCTGCGCGCGCTTTGCGGCTGCCTAACGGGCGAGTGCGACCGTTTGCGGGGCTCGCGGCGCTCACTGCTGGTGAGGCTGCCGGCGAGCGCGCCGTGGTGTTGTACCGGTCCGGCATACCGTGGGCCTGGACGGGAACGTTGCGCCAGCCGACCGAGTCGCTCACGGCATCGCTCGGCGTTGCCATGTCGCAGTTCTATATCTCGCTCTACGCGAGAGCGGACAGCGGGAACTTGCATGCAGTTGCCACGCAGCTGTTGCACGCACGTCGTCCGGCTGACGTGCTGGCACGCAGCACCGACGAGGGGCTTGCGACGCGCGACGCGCTGGCCGCGATCACGTACGCGCCGCGGGCGGGGTCGGGGGGGGGGGCGGGGGCGCCGTTCCTGGACAGCACATGGCATCCTGTGGCTGTCGGGGGAGACACACTCTTCGCGGTGCAGCTAGTACCGCTCGCCGCAGCTGAATTCCTGCAGCGCAGATTGGAGCGCGCGCGCACGAGGATCGCTGTGCTTTTGGGCATCGGCGTTGTGCTGCTTCTGGCGCTGGCGTGGCGTCCGGCGTCCAACCTAACGAGGAAGCTAGGCGCCGTCGGCTTCGCGCTGGCAGTAGTGGCTGTCTTCCCGCTCAATACGCTGTCGAACCGCTCGG